>JAHJLN010000194.1 GCA_018821715.1 Pseudomonadota bacterium
AAAACATCACTTTAATAATTCAATGAGAAGATAGTGATAATCTGCTAAAAAACTTTCCTTGACCGCTTGAACAAAATATTTATACCATTGAGCTTGATATCATTGAAAATCAGCATACAATATATTTTATTTTATGACAAATTTAATTTAAGCAATAAAAACAACCCCGGCATATAAAATTTTACAAATTACTCATGCTCACAACAACCTGAATCACAGCCGCAGCCGGACCCGCAGTCATGGGAATCTTCTTCAAGTCCTGTTTCAACAATGGTGATATCAAACTCAAGCATTTTGCCGGCCAGAAAATGGTTGATATCCATCCGGATCGATTCTTCCCCGATTTCGGCAATGGTTGCAGGAACGGGTCGCCCTTGAGGGTCCTGAAGATCAACCTGCATCCCTAAAACAAGGGGAACATCTTCCGGGAAATGCAGTTTGGGAACATCCACATAATAGTCTTCGTTTCTGAGGCCATACCCCTCTTTGGGTTCAATGACCACGGTCTTTTTTTCGCCGGCCCTCATACCGATAACCGCCTTTTCAAAGCCCTTGATCAGCAGTCCTGATCCCACTGTAAATTTTAACGGGGCCTGGCCTTTTGACGTATCAAAGACCTTTCCGGTCTGAAGTTTACCTGTATAGTCAACGGATATGGTATCTCCTGTCTTTATTGTGTGTGTCATTTTTTTTATTCCTTCCAGGGAGTTTCCCTTTTTAAAACGCTGTTGGTTATAAAACTTACAGACATTATAAGGCAAAACTTGCATTCGTCCACTTTGTTATTATTTTCTTTGTTGAAATTTTAAAAAACTGATATATCGTTATCAGACTCAAACAATGATAACAGGAGTGATCATGGAACTGGTTAAGATTATTATTTCGATTATTCTTCCGCCGTTAGGCGTTTTTTTGCAGGTCGGTATTGGCAAACATTTCTGGCTCAATATCCTTTTAACGCTTCTGGGCTATATCCCGGGTATTGTTCATGCCATCTGGGTTATTGCCAAGAAAAAATAAAGGGTCAATCATCGCTGTTAGTCACCTGATTTCGGCCGTTTGCCTTTGATTGATAAAGCGCTTTATCTGCTTTGGATATCAAGACTTCTTTTTTCTCGCTTTGCCGGGGGATACAGGTTGCAATGCCCATACTGATGGTCGCCAAAATTGCCTGGCCCTCATATTCCATACAAAACGCCTGGGTCAGTTCTCTCATGGTTTCAGAAAGCTGAATGGCATTTTCACAAGATTCCTCAACCATGAGTATCACAAATTCTTCTCCGCCATAACGGGCCGTGATGTCAGTTGTGCGCCTGAAAACAGTCTTGAGCAGGCTTGCGATGGCTTTGAGATATTCATCCCCGGCCAGATGGCCATATTGATCATTGATTCGTTTAAAATGATCAATATCACAGATAATAATGGATAGCGGAGTTTGATGTCTAATACACCTGTTCCATTCAAGCAAAAAGGCCTCATCAAAATACCGCCGGTTATACAGCCCGGTCAGGCCATCAACCCGGCTCATCTTCTCCAGATCTTTTGATTTTTCTTCCAGTAAATATTCATTTTCAAGTGCATCCCAATATTCCCTGTTCCCTCGAGTCGCCATAAAACAAAGGTATATAAAAAACAGGAAAAGGGCGAAAACAAGGGGCATATTGGTATGATGGGCAATCATTGACACCATGGCCGGTGCCAGCATGAAAAAACTGAACGCTATCGACAGCCGCAGATCCGGAATAAATGCCACCACACCGCCTGCACTTAAACCCGCAGTGCAGATAACCATTAGAAGCTTTGCATTGACTTCCCCCGCCTGAATCATGAACGCTGCAAACCCGATACCCCAGATCAACCCGGTCAAGGCAACACTTAACAGAAAGATGCGGTTATTGATCTTTCCAATTTTTTGCTGTGTCTGCCTGGCAAAGGGCAGATGGAAGAACCGGAAAACACAGATAGCCATGACAAAAAACAGGAAACGCCTGGAAAATTCAGGGTGACGGCCATAATAGCTGTCTGTAAATAAAATAATTAAGACAACGATCATATAAAAGATGATACCAATGGTGGATCGTTTTTTCAGATCAATGATCACCCTTTCAAATACAGTATCTCTTTTAAAGCCCATTTTTCCTCCTGATGTGCTTTTATCCCGACCCTTAAGCGTATTTATCTTATCATAACAGAAAATAAAAAAGGTTATAAGATAATTATAATCAGGAAGAAAAATTCAAGGTTTATTCTGTCATAAAAGGATAATGGAAATTTCCCGGCGGAACAAAATTTTCCTTTATGGTTCTGGCAGAGGTCCATCTTAAAAGATTCAAGAAACTGCCGGCCTTGTCATTTGTTCCACTGGCCCTTGCACCGCCGAAAGGCTGGTGGCCCACAACCGCACCCGTGGGTTTGTCATTGATATAAAAATTTCCAGCGCAATGGGCAAGTTTTTTTGTCATTTTATGGATCGCCTGCCTGTCTGTTGCAAACACCGCCCCTGTCAGGGCATAGACAGATGTCTTATCCACAAGTTCCAGGGTTGCGTCAAGAGTTTCATCCTCATACACATACAGGGTCAAAATTGGGGCGAAAATCTCCTGGGTCATGGATTCATAACAGGGGTCGTCTGTAACGATAAGGGTGGGATCTATAAAAAATCCCTTTGTTTTATCAGCGGTTCCACCGGAAAGAATGCGGGCACTGCCGGATGCTTTTGCCCGCTCAATAAACCCAAGCGATTTATCAAAAGCCGCCTCATCGATCACGGCGGTCATGAAATTTTTAAACTCCATTACACTGCCGGGTTTGATTTCATCTGCTGCTGCCTTGATTTTGTGTTCAACTTCATCCCATCTGGATCGGGGAACATACATCCTTGAGCAGGCACTGCATTTTTGCCCCTGATATTCGAATGCCCCTCTTATGGCGGCAGCCACCACCTGATCGGTATCGGCAGACGGGTGCATGAAAATAAAATCCTTGCCCCCGGTCTCGCCCACGATCCTGGGATAGGATGCATAGGTTTCAATATTTGCACCCACTTTTTTCCATAATGTCTGAAAAACCCTTGTGGAACCGGTGAAATGAATACCGGCAAGGTCTTTATGATTCAGCACGATCTCGCCGACCCTGGATCCTTTGCCGGGAATAAAATTAATCACGCCATCGGGCAATCCTGCTTCCTTAAAAATCTTCATCAGGTAATACCCGGATAGCACGGCATTGGAGGACGGTTTCCAGACAATGGTATTGCCCATAATGGCAGGTGCCGCACAAAGATTGCCGGCAATGGCCGTAAAATTAAACGGGGTCAAAGCAAAGACAAATCCCTCAAGCGCCCTGTACTCAGTGCGGTTCCATACCCCTTTCTCAGATTTTGGCTGGTGCTTATAAATCTGTTCCATAAAGATAGCATTAAACCTTAAAAAATCAACCAGTTCACAGGTGGCATCAATTTCAGCCTGGAATGCGTTCTTGGACTGCCCCAGCATGGTTGCGGTATTGAGGACATAGGTATACTTTTGAGAAATCAGGTCTGCTGCCTTTAAAAAAATGGATGCCCTTTCCTGCCACGGCATTGCTTCCCATCCGGGTTTTGCCGTAAGGGCAGCATCTATGGCAAGGTCTATCTCCTTTTTCTGGGCATGGCAAAAGGTGGCCAGAAGGTGGGCATGGTCATGGGGGCAGACCACCTTGTGCTGTTCAGGTGTCCTGATCTTTTGTCCATTAATGATTAAAGGAATATCAATGACCTGGTCAAGCTGGCGGTTCAATTCGTTTTCAAGAAGCTGTCTTTCACTGCTGCCGGGCAGATAGGATTTTATGGGTTCAGTATAGGCTTCCGGCAGGGTGGGTATGCTGTTATTCATTTTTGGACTCCTTTGATATTAAAAACTATTCCCTGGGCAAGGGGCAGGTTTTCTCCCCAGTTAATGGTGTTGGTTTGTCTTCGCATATAATTTTTCCATGCATCACTTCCGGATTCGCGACCGCCGCCCGTCTCTTTTTCTCCGCCAAAGGCACCGCCTATTTCCGCACCACTGGTGCCGATATTCACATTGGCAATACCGCAGTCCGATCCTTTGTGGGATAAAAAAAGTTCCTGGTCCTTTATTGAGTCTGTGAAAATTGAACTGGAAAGTCCCTGGGGAACATCATTGTGCATGCGAACGGCATCTTCAAGCTCTTTATATTCAATGATATAAAGAATCGGGGCAAAGGTCTCTTCCTGGACAATGGGATAGTGATTTGCTGCCTCAACAATGGCAGGGGTCACATAGCTGCCCTGTTCAAGCCCTGGAATCTTGAGCCGGGTCCCGCCGTAGACAAGTTTTGCCCCTTGTTTTACAGCCGTTTCAATGGCCTGCATCATGTTTGCCTGTGCCTGGGAGTCAATCAGGGGGCCCATCAACGTATCATCCTTTAATGGATCACCGATTTTAATCTGTTCATAGGCTTTGATGAGCAATGTTAAAAACTGCTCTTTTATGGCGGTATGAATAATGATCCGGCGGGTGGAGGTGCACCGCTGACCGGCCGTGCCCACCGCCCCGAAAAGAGTGGCCCGCAGTGCCATTTCAAGGTTGCAGTCTTTTGTAATGATAATGGCATTGTTCCCCCCAAGCTCCAGCAGAGACCGGCCCAGCCGTGCTGCAACCTGTGTGGCGACCTTCTTTCCCATGGCAGTGCTTCCTGTTGCGCTGATCAAAGGAATTCTGCTGTCATTCAACAGGGGATCACCCACTTCTGCCCGTTCTCCGATGATCAGGTTAAACACCCCGTCAATATCATATTTATCCACCACCGGTGCGATACAGTTCTGGATGGCAATGGCTGTCAACGGTGTTTTTGAACTGGGCTTAAACAGGATCACGTCCCCGCACACGGCAGCAATCAATGCATTCCAGGACCAGACGGCTGCAGGAAAATTAAACGCCGTGATAATCCCCACGATACCAAGGGGATGCCATTGTTCATACATCCGGTGAAAAGGCCGTTCACTGTGCATGGTCAATCCATGAAGCTGGCGGCTTAATCCCACGCTGAAATCGGCAATATCGATCATCTCCTGAACTTCTCCTTGGCCTTCGGATTTTATTTTTCCCGTCTCAAGGGTGATCAGGGCTCCCAGGGCCTCTTTTTTTTCTCTCAGGACGGTTGCGATATCCCGGACAATCTGACCCCGTTCAGGTGCCGGCATCATCCTGAATTTTTCAAACCCTGTTTTTGCCCTGGTCATAATGGCATCATAATTCGATCGTGTGGCCTGAACAATACTTGCAATGGGCTGACCTGAAATGGGCGAATAAGAGACCAGCTCTTTACCGCCTGTTTTTATCCATCCGGTTGAAGATCCTGAGTTTGCGCCATAATTTTTATTTTTAATTCCCAGATCTTTTAAAACACTTTCAATTATCCGCTGTTCCATGGTTGCCCCTTTTTTAACAGGTTTTATTTTTTTGCAGCTTGATAGTAGTAATATATAGATAAATTTGATAAAGTAAAATTCATAATATTTATATTAAACATGAATCATTTTCATAGTTGAGCCTTGTATGGATCTTTACCATTTAAAAACCTTTTTTGTTCTTGCAAAAATTAAAAACTTTACCAAAACGGCTGACCGGTTGTTTGTAACCCAAAGTGCCGTCAGTCATGCCATTAAAAAACTGGAAAATTCCATTGAAACACAGTTGATTGCAAGAAAAGGGAAGCAACTGGTTCTGACTGAAGCAGGGAATGCCCTGTACCGATCCTGTGAAAAAATTTTTTATGAAATTGAAAAAGCAGATCAGGACATTGCCCATTTCAGAAAAAAAGTGATGTTCAGCATCTGTATCGGCAGCACGGTTGAATTTGGAACCGCCATTTTGATTAAGCATATAAAAGGTTTTTTAGATGAAAATCCCGATATCCACCTGGACTTCTTATTTTCCCATCACCTGATTGATCCTTTGATACAGGACGAAGTAGATCTTATCATTGACTGCAAGCCCCATCAGCATAAACATCTTGAAAAAATCCATCTTTTCAGGGAGCAGTATATCACCATTGCATCGCCACACTTCATTAAAACCGAGAACATCGTGTCCCTTGATGATCTTGAGCGGGTGAACATTCTCTCAAATGATAAAGACCTTGAATGGTGGCACAATTTTTTAACCGCCATTCCAGATGAAAAACAGGATTGTTTAAAAAATGTCGTTCAGATCAATCATATCCGGGGATTGATTAATGGTGCCATCGCAGGCCTTGGCATCGGCTTTGTTCCTAAATATACGGTCATGAAAGAGCTTGAAGAAAAAATCCTTTTAGATCCCTTTCCACAGATCAAACCGGCTGCAGATGATTTCAATATTTATATTAAAAAAGAAAAACTTAAATTTCAGAAAAATCAACTTCTCACAGATTATTTAACCCGGCTTAAAATTTCTGAATTTGGTGTGGATTAAGGCCCCATAAAAACAGGGCCTCAATCTTTGATCTTTTGTTATAGGGTTATCTTTCCCCCTGGTGTTGCGATAATGGTTTCATACCCTTTTGATTGAAGATGTTTTGAAAATGCAGCACTTTGCTCCGCCTCTCCATGAACGATTCCAATTTTTTTAATCCTAAGATTTGATCCGGTTATAATTTTTTCAAGTTCATGTTTGTCTGCATGGGCACTGAACCCGCCTATTTTTTCAACTTTTGCCAGCAGGGGATAACTTTTCCCCAGTATTTTTATTTCAGGGATTTCACCTTTGTCACCTGGTTCATTTCTTTTTGTGCCCAGGTCCTCAATCCGTCTGCCCAATGTGTTTTCCGCCATATATCCCACGAGAAGAATGGTATTTTTTGCATCATGGATTCTATATCTCAGGTGATGCAATATCCTTCCTGCCTCACACATTCCCGAAGCTGAGATAACCACATGGGAGGAGGACTTATCCTGGGTAAGGCGCATGGATTCTTCCACTGTCTGAACAAACCGGATCTTATCAAATTGAAATGGGTTTTCCCCTTTTTCAAGAAAGGCTTTATGGGTGTCTCTGTCATAGGCTTCCGGATGTTCGACAAATACTTTTGTAAGATTTGATGCAAGGGGGCTGTCCACATATATGGGACGTCTTGGCACCTCTTTCTTGTCATACAGCTCATGAAGGATATAAATCAATTCCTGGGTTCTGCCGAAAGCAAAGGACGGAATAATCACAGACCCCCCTCTTTCAAAGGTGCTGATAAGAACCTTTTTCAACCTTGATCCCAGATCCTCAACCGGCTCATGTTCCCTGTCACCATAAGTACTTTCAATAACAAGCAGATCAATATCCCTGTCTTCTTCATCAAACACAAGGGTCGGGTCTCTTAAAATCGGTTTCCCAAACCGGCCCACATCCCCGGTATAGAGAATCCGGGTGGTTTTATCATCCCTTTTAACGGTTACCAGAGAAAAAGCCGATCCCAGGATATGGCCTGCCACATAGAATTTTACCGTGGTATCCTTTCCAATGGTTATGGGGTAATCAAAGGGATATCCATCAATAAATCCAAGGGACTGTCTTGCTTCATCCATGGTATAAAGCGGTGTGACAATATCAAGGCCGTGTTTTTTTTGAAGGGCATGAATAGCTTCATTGTTGAGTTCAAATGCATTTTTTTTCAACATCTTTTTTATATCACTTTTTTCCCTGTCAGATACCTTCTGCTTTACATTGTTCTGCTCCAGCTGATACAAAAAAGACCTTAAAGACTTATAGTTCAAATACTGGGCATCTGATTCCTGGATATGCCCGCTGTCCATCAGCATATATTCCAATGCATCTGCCGTGGGCCGGGTAGTGACGATTCTGCCGGAAAAATCCCTGCTCGTCAGGACGGGAATGCGGCCTGAATGATCAATATGGGCATGGGATAAAACCATGTTGGTGATCTTGCTCCTGTCAATGGCAAAGGTTTCGTTTTTTTCCTTGCTTTCTTTTCGTCTGCCCTGGAACATGCCGCAGTCAAACAGGATTCGATCCTCACCTGTATCCAGAACATGCATTGACCCTGTTACCTCACCTGCCGCACCATAAAATGTCACATCCATACACACCTCAATCATTGTTATAGGGTTACTATTTTTTAATTTACCTATTTAGCAAAAACTTTCTGCAAAAGCTCGGTTGTTCTTTTGACCGGATCTTTGCGGATAGCCGCTTCTTCTTTTGCCATATAATAGAATATGCCGTCCATTCCTTTTTCAATCACATGACCGGTCAGATTTGCCTTTACATCCGGAACAAAGGGAAGGGATTTGTATTCTTTCATCATAGTGTCATAGGACTTTACCGCTCCGACTTCAGACAGACTGTCCTCAATCACAGGTTTCATTTCAGCAGCAAGTTTTGGTGACATTTTCCCTTTAAAATACTGGGTAGCAGCATCCTCAGGCCCATTATAAATCCCTTTCACATCCTCAAGGGTCATTCCTGAAATGGCAGTTAAAAATAATTGTTTGGCTTTGGGTGTCGCCACCTCTGCAGCCCTGTTCAGCTTTAACTCAAGATCCTCAAACAAAGAGGACATCCCGACTTTGCTCAACATGGATTTTACTTTATCAAGGCTTGCCGGCAAGGGGATATGGATATTTGAATCCTTGTTAAACCCTTCTTTAGCCCCCAGTTGATTCACCACATTTTCCGAACCGACCTTAAGGGCTTCCTTGAGTCCGGCACCGATTTCTTCAATGGTCAGGGCACTTTTTTTATCGCCCCCTCCAACTGATTTTAAAAGGTCGCTGCCCTTATCCAGCCAGGAAGTTCCGGCAAAGGACGATACGGACAGGGTCAGGATTGCCGTGACAAGTACTGTCATCGCCCATATGAATTTAGTAGTTGAATATTTCATTTTTTTCTCCAATATTAACAGGTTGCTTTCATCCAGTTTGAAAAACATCAGATTGCTTTTTTATTTTATCAAACCGGGTAACAGTCCTTTAATCTTCTTTTTCACATCTTCTTTGGCAGACTCGGTTTTTTCTTTCTGATCTGTTTTTGTTCCCAATACCTGCTGCTTTAATCCTTCTACATCTATCGCCGTACCACTGCCGATCATGCCTTTGAGGTCCGGTCGAATTTTGGGGGAAGAAAAACTGCCTGTAATCAGGACAGGTACCATCAACCCCGATCTTTGTTCGGTATCGCCCTGGCCTTTGAGAGTGGCGACAAATTTAGGATCCACTCTTAAATCAAGCAGCTCTTTAACAAGATTGACCGTTCCGGTTGCCATTACCCGTATCAAAGGAGACTGCATACTGGTTCCGTTTGTATTAACAAGACCGCTCTCAGAAGTAAACGGAATTTTGAGCTCTGCAAAATCCGTTCTCGGCTTTTGGGTCACCTGTTCCCCCATTCCAAAACTGGCTTTGGCATTTCGTACCATTCCGGCAAGATCAAAACCGACAATTGCACCGTCCTCAAACAAAAGATCTCCCTGACCGGTTAATGTCTGCTTGATCATATCCGGTGCCTCACCTGTCATGGAAAGCCTGATATTGGCTTTCAAAGCGCCTTCAATCAACTCTTTTTGCATGGCATCCTTCATCAACGGGCCCACCTGAATCCCGCCGGCATCAAGTGTCACTTTTGTCTGGGGATCATCTTTTTGAACATTGAGCTCAATTTTTGAGGCGACACTTCCCTGGTAAAGGTTCAAGCCTAAGGGATCTATGGTGATAATACCGTTCTTTGCCAAAATATGAACCACCATATTTTCAACTCTTGCACCATGGGCCTTTAATTTGCCAACCGTTACATTCCCGTCCAGGACCAGTTTTCTTAAAGGGCCATAATCTGTTTTTTTCTTTGCAGGCTCATTTTTGCCGGGTGTTGTCTCTTCTGTCTTCTGTGTCTGATCTTTTTCCGGTGGGGCAGGCAGATATCGGTCAAGATCAATGTCATCCAATTGGAGATCAAACGTTAAGTTGGGCTTGGCAAACTCTTTTGCAAAAGCTGAAAATATAAGTTTGGAATCATCCAGGACAAGTACGCCATCAGAAAAAGAGATAGAGTTTGAGTTGCCTTTTATCCGGGTTTTTAAAGAAACAGCGTCCAATACCTTGGGATCTTTTGTTTGAACCGGAAACTCTTGATGGAGTGCGGCCAAAAGTTTCCTGGGTGAAAAAGAAGCTGTCTCAACTTCAAGATCAAAGGTCTGGCTGACAATGGGATCTGTAAGTGTTCCCTTTAATTTTACATCCAGAACTTCAAGCGCCTTTAAAACAAAATCAAGGGCTATGGTTCCTTTGCCCGGTTCCTTACCTATGGGTCCGGCTGTTCCTTCAAGGGTAACCGGCTTGCCGTCAATCTTTGCTTTAAATGAAATGCCCACAGGTTTTTCAAGGCTGATGTCTTCTAACTTAAGATTCAGATCTGATATCTCTTTTTTAACATTGGTTTTTTGATCAACATAGATCATTTGACCGTTTGTAATGGAAAAACTGGCCACCTGCAAAGCCTCAATGGGTAATCCCCGGCTGTCTGATGTTTTTGCCTTCTTGCTGTCTGCCCTGGTATCTTTTTTCTCTTGTTTTGCCCCAATCCCCTGCCAGTTGGCAGTGCCGTTTTTTAATGTTTCCAGGTATATCCTGGGGCTGTCCAGAACAAAGGTTTTAACTTCGATGCGTTTCGACAACAACGGCATCACCTTAAGCCTGACCTCAAAATTCTTGACTGATACCATGTCTTTTTCTTTGTAGCCTGCAGGGTTGCCTAAGTGAAGATCCGTAAGTTTTATCCCCACCCAGGGAAAGACAGATACGTCCATGTCATCACCAAATGTAAAAGAGCGGCCGGTCGCCTCTGCAACTTTTTGTTCCATCACGGGTTTATACTTGTGGATATCAATAAATTTAGGAATAATAAAAGCAGCGGCAATGATGAGGACTAAAAAACCGCCGCCAATGATGACCAACCACTTGAGAATGTTTTTCATGAGATCTCTCCATTTGTTTAGATTAATGGTTAGAACAAAGTATAATCACAAAGTTTTATAATTTCCAGGCAGATAAACATTATAGGGTCTAAATTTTTCTACTTATTGCACAGCTGATAGTCAAGATTAAATTCTGTGATCAATAAACACAAAAAAACCTCTGATTAACCGTGACGATATGATCTGCAAAATTAAAAAGAGGCTTTTTTTGTCTTGTGGTTATACTGCGGCAAGTGCGGCACTATAATCTGGTTCATGGGTTATGTCATCGACCAGCTCGGCATGCACAACACTGTTTTTTTCATCCAGAACGATAACCGCCCTTGCGGTCAGACCTTTTAAGGGACCGTTTTCAATTAACAAGCCATAATCCTTGGC
Source organism: Pseudomonadota bacterium (assembly GCA_018821715.1). GTDB lineage: Bacteria > Desulfobacterota > Desulfobacteria > Desulfobacterales > Desulfobacteraceae > Desulfobacula. The sequence goes on from JAHJLN010000194.1 coordinate 11,338, forward strand.
AAAATCAGGATTGCGAAACAATGAACCGGTCACAACATTTTCAATCCCTTCTGCACCGCAGAATCGTTTATGGGCAAAGGGCAGATCAGCTGAAAGGCAGATAACGACTGTATTTTCAAGTTCTGACGCTTTTTTATTGAATGTTCTGACAGATGTTGCGCAAACCGCTGTATCAATGCTGGGGAAAATATTTAATACTTTTTGTTTCCCTTTAAAATCATCCAGGGAAAACTGTGACAAATCCTGTTTGACTGCGGTAAAGTTTTTTACACTAATATTTTTGCCGGGGAATTCACCTGTTAATTGAACCGGGTTTCCTGCTAATTTGGTTGCGGCCATTGGGATATCTCCTTTTCTGTGAAAAAATGATGGATATTAACGTTCTTCTTTTGTTCTGCAAACCACGTTTTTATAATAGTAATGGCTTGATCCGTTTTTTCAAGATGGATCAGAAAGATATAATGGATTATTGCAGCTTATTTTTCTTCATGGAAAGAGAAATTCTTTTTCTTTTCGCATCTACTTCCAGAACCGTTACGACAACCACCTGCCGGACAATGACAATCTCGTTGGGATCTTTAATATAGCGATCCGCCATCTGGCTGATATGAACAAGACCGTCCTGATGGACACCGATGTCTACAAACGCACCAAAGGCCGTAACATTTGTCACGATACCCGGTACTTTCATCCCCGGCACAAGGTCCTTTATGTCATGTATGGTATCGTCAAAGGAAAAGTCCTGGAATTTTTTTCTGGGATCACGACCAGGACTTGCCAGTTCTTTTACAATATCCCTCAGGGTCGGCATCCCCACGGTGTCCGTAACATAGCGATTCAGATCGATCCTGCTGATTTCTTCAATATTCATGGCAAGTTTTTCTATGCTTAATCCTGCATCCCGGGCCATTTTTTCAACAATGCCATAGGCTTCCGGGTGGATACCGCTTCTGTCCAGGGGGTGTTTTGCATTGTGAATTCTTAAAAACCCTGCTGACTGCTCAAATGCCTTTGGCCCAAGTCTCGGCACTTTTAAAAAATCTTTCCGTGACTTGAAGGGACCGTTTTCATTACGAAACAAGACCATATTCGCCGCAATGGTGTCATTCAATCCTGACACCCGGCAAAGCAATTCCCTGCTTGCTGTATTGGCTTCAACCCCCACCTGGTTCACACAGGACACCACCACATCGTCCAGAGATTTTCTCAATAACTTTTGATCCACATCATGCTGGTACTGGCCGACACCAATGGACTTTGGATCCAGCTTGACCAGTTCAGCCAGGGGGTCCAGAAGTCTTCTGCCAATGGAGACCGCCCCCCTGACCGTAATGTCGTGATCCGGGAACTCTTCCCTTGCAACACTTGATGCCGAATAAATAGATGCCCCGCTTTCATCCACCATGACGATATGAACACCGGTATCCAGGGCCAGTTTTTTTACAAATGCTTCGGTTTCCCTGCCGGCTGTCCCGTTGCCAATGGCAATGGCCTCAATCTTGTGAGTTTTCAAAAGCGTCAGCACCTTCTCTTTTGCTTTTTGATCATTCCCCTGATGGGGGAAAATAAGATCATGGTGCAACAGCTGCCCCTGTGCATCAAGGCAGACAACTTTACATCCGGTTCTAAACCCGGGATCAATGGCAAGGATTCTTTTTTGACCCAATGGGGCGGACAGCAACAGCTCCTTTAAATTTTCAGCAAAAATATGGATGGCAGTTTCATCTGCTTTAGCCTTTAACTCCCCCATGCATTCTTTTTCAATGGATTTGGATAACAGCCGTTTATAACTGTCTTTTATGGCAGATTGGACTTCTTGTGCCGATCGGGAGTGGTTTTTTATGATCTTTTTTTCAATCATCTGCACAGCTCTTTCTTCATCCGGCAGAACATGGACCAGAAGAACCCCCTCATTTAACCCCCTCAGCATTGCCAGTATCCGATGGGAAGGGGATTTAAAGGCGGTTTCAGACCAGTCGAAATAATCCTTGAATTTCAAGCCCTCCTCGTCTTTTCCCTTTCTTACACAGGATTGAATCAGGGCTGTATCAAAAAACAGCTTCCTGATCCGGGTTCTGATGTCAACATCTTCATTGACAATCTCCGCAACAATATCCCTTGCACCGGAGATGGCTGCTTCAACAGATTCAACCTGTTTTTCAAGTGAACTATATTTTTTTGCCTCCTGCAACGGATCCTGATTTGTTTGATCCAAAAGAAACAGTGCCAGAGGTTCCAGACCTTTTTCTCTTGCCACCTGTGCCCGGGTTCTTTTTTTGGGTCTATACTTTTCATACTGGTCCTCAAGTTCAGTCATTGATGCTGCATTTTGAATCTGAGACAACAGTGTTTGTGTTAAAAGATCCCGTTCTTTTAAGGATTTGAGAATGGCCTGTTTCCTGTCATTCAATGCATTCAATTGCTCGATCCGGTCCCGGATGCCGGCAATAAGGACTTCATCCAGAGATCCGGTCATCTCTTTTCGATATCGGGCGATAAAAGGGATGGTGGCGCCTTGATCCAGCAATTGGGCAACGGCTGAGACCTGGGCGTCAGCCAACTTCATTTCTGTGCTGATAATTTGGATGGTTTTCATGGACACACTATTAAACAAGCTGTTAAATAAAGTCAATTCATCCCTTGAAAATTATATCATTTTCTGTAATTGTCATTGATCATTACTGCATTCCGTCATAATCTCTCATTAATACAGGGACATATTTGCCTTTTAAGGCGTTTAAGGATATCCAGCCAAGATAGGCTATTCCTATAATACCAAGAACAATAATGATCCATTCTCCTGCATCCAGAACCTCATATTTTCGATAGGTATAGGTACTGACCAGTTTAAATTCACGAAACTCAACCAAAGCCGCTGCCAGATGAAACAGGATATAGCCTTCCAACGGCAGAACCACCCATGCAAACAAAGGGATCATCCACACCATGGCCAGGCTGAATACCATGATCAAAAGCGGGACAAAGATTTCCAGGCCTGTTATATCGTTGAGGGCATACAAGGGCAGGCAGGACAAAACCACAAGGCCTGTTGATAGAATTGCTCCCGGTAAAGGTGATCGTATCCTGGAAAGCCGCTCGGATGTTCCTTTCTTTGATATATTTGATTCAACAAGTTCTTTTACTTTTTCAAAATTTTCAGCAGTACAATAAAGATGCAGCAAATCCCTGTACTGGTTTTGCAAACAGATGGTATGGCTTTTGGAATGATAGATTGCCTTGAATGCACCGGACCACTTCATGGCCACCTTTTCATTGGAAATACTCAAGAGGCCTGCACCGGTGGTTCTTGCACTTCCGGCAAGACCACCGATCACGACGGCCATACGGGAAAGGGTCTTTGCCTTGTTATCAATGGATTCGTATGCAATTCCCTTATTTGAAACCGTAAACCTTGCATGGGAGCGGTTACCGAAAATCACCAGCATGATCAAAAACCCGAAAACAGTTACCCCGAATACAACCCCCAGAAAGCAGAGCGCTAAAAACGGGAATTCATCCGCTGCCCCGGTACCGATAAACACAGGTCCGAGAATGACCATGCACAACAGATAAGTCACTCCCATTGCTTTTAACCAGGCTTTTACAATCAGCGGATTTGTCAAAAGGGGAAACCGTATTTCCCAGGTCAAAGAAGGGGTTTTATCCGTCATGGGTTGCTCCATACACTTGGGTTTTTCTTAAAATGGGTGCTCCATAGCACTCATCCTGCAAAATCATGGAGTTATAAAATATAGGATCTGTTTATATTTGTCTCTATTTATTTAACCAGGCATGATTTAACCGGGCCTAGTTTAACCGGGCTTGATTTAAACAGCCTGGGAAAGGTTAAAAAACCGGGCAGCGCTCTTATATAAAATTTGTTCAAGATCTTCAAAAGAGAATAAAGCGTTTTTCAGCCACATCAGCTCCCGATCCCATGCATAGGGAATATTGGGGAAATCCGATCCGTACATGATCCGGTCAATCCTGTAGTTTTCAAGCCCGATTCTGTTGTCATAGGGAAAATAATCGGTCAATACCATGGCCGTATCCAGCCAGAGGGTATCATATTTTTCAATCAGGTCTTTGTACGCTGCAATTTCATCAAACCCCAGGTGGGGGACGCAGATATTGAGTTTTGGAAAATTGTTCAGTACAGCTTCAAGTTTATCCGCTCTACAGATGGCATAGGGATCGCATGCATATTCCTCGCTTTTGGGTTCCCTTCCCACATGCATGACCATGGGTTTATTCTCTTTTTCACAGATATCATAAATCACATCCATGTCTGGACTGTTCATGTCAAAACACTGGACATGGGCATGCAGTTTCACGCCTTTGAGCCCGTCTGAGAATGCCTTGAGCAAGATCTGATCTGCTGAAGGTTCTCCCGGAAATACGGTTGCCATTCCAGTGACCCGGCCTTTGAATTCATTACACTTTTTAACCATGTATGCATTTAATCCTTCTGAGATACCCGGCTTATGGGCATACTGCAATGCCACCACATGGCTGACCCCATGATCCAGAAGATAATTGATCAACAGTGAGGTGTCCATCTGGTATCTGATTTTCCAGGCATACTGATCAAACCAGGACCAGACCGATGAAAAAATTTTTCCAGGGAAAATATGAACATGGGAATCAATCACTGTTGGCAGGCCATCGGGAATGAAACTGCCTTCTGCATCATTAAAAGAGGGAAGATCTGTGTGTAACATTATTCACGCCTTTTTGTTTTTAAAAAATCAAATGGGAAAACAGGATGCGGGAACCGATAAACACCAGTACGATTCCCCCGAAAATTTCCATGCGTTTCCCCAGCATCGCGCCCAGTTTGGTTCCGATCTTAATGGCCACAAGCGACATGCCCGCCGTGATCACACCGATCATAGCGCTGGGGTACCAGATATTGACCTCCAGCATGGCAAGACTTAATCCAATGGCAAGTGCATCGATACTTGTGGCCACACTGAGCATGACCATGGTCATCCCTTTGGATGGATCTTTTTTTTGAGTTTCCAGAGAATTGTCCATGCCTTCACGGATCATCCTGATCCCCACAAAGGCCAGAAGGAAAAAAGCAATCCAGTGATCAAAGGCTTTAAGATGAGATACAAAACTGATGCCTAAAAGCCAGCCCAAAACCGGCATTAAAAACTGGAACAGCCCAAAATGAAACGACAGGCGGAATTTGGCCCTGGCATCCTTTGCAAAGCCGGCTGCCGCTGCTGCAAGAGAAACCGCCGAGGCATCCATGGCAAGTCCTGTCGCAATAATAATGATTTCAACTGTTGTCATGTGTTGTCTGTCATAATTAAATTAAAATACTGCAGCCTATAAAAAAACAATCTAAAATGCAAACTTAAACAACTGCCGACAATGTCCTTTTCTTTTATATGTTCTCTTGTCCTGCTTGATATTGTCTGCCACATCATGTTATCTTGTGTTTATCGTCAACCCCTTGAACCTCAAACAGGAGAATGAACATGGACAAATCAAACACATTAACCATATTAAAAAACGCCTTCCTCATTGAAAGAAAAGGCAAAAGCCTTTACGAAAAAGCCAGGGATCATGCAAAAGATGATACAGTCAAAGCCTTTTTCAACGACCTTGTCAATGATGAACAAGAGCATATGAATATCCTTGAAAAGCAGTTTAAAGCCTATATGAAAAGCGGCAAATTCATGGCCGGCGGGTTTGAAAATAATGGCGGGGCCATAACCGCTCCCGATATTCTTGATGAGACCTTAAAAGACAAAATCAATGCAGCAGGCTTTGAGGCAACCGCCATTACCGCTGCCATCAGCTTTGAAGAAAAAGCTGTAAAACTATACTCCCAGAGGGCCCAGGAAGCCACAGACCCGGAAGAAAAGAAAATGTACAACTGGCTTTCAACCTGGGAAAAAACCCATCTTAAAAAGTTGATGGCCCTTGATGCCTCTTTGATTGAAAGCGTCTGGCATGACAATAATTTCTGGCCGTTCTAAATTCGGTTTTGAACCTTTGCCATTTCCACTACAGGTAAAGGTTCAAACGGTTCTCCCGGGATCAGGTTCAAAATCTTTTGGGGCATGCTGCGGTACAACAGCCTGACTGTCACCATGGACTCTTTTTTGGGTATGGCAGGAAGATCAATTGTCCGGGTGACACTCTGCTTTGCCTTTATCCGATTGTCTTTAAGGACCTGTCTTGCCTTAGCGATATTGATCACCTCGTTTCCGTTTCCATCTCCAAAAACCGTCCGGAAGATCAGGGCATCTTTTGGCAGCACCTGTTTTTTGTCCAAGACACCGGCCTGAAAGCTTGTTTTATTGTCTTTTCCCTGGATGATGATTTCAAGCCATACCTGGCGAAGATCACCAACTCCTGTGGGAATTGAATGGCCGGCACCGATATTGGTCACCGTGATGTTCAATTTTTTCTCATTAAGCTTTGAGGTGTCAACAGACAGTGTTGCAGCATTTTCGAGCCGTTCAACCGCCATCCTGTGCTTATCTTTTCCACCAAAAAAACCTGGAACCCAGGCATTGCCCCCCACAAAATAGTGGGTAAAGATATGGGGCCTTTCATCGCTGTAATCCGTTGCAGAACCTGGATTTTCAGGCCTTTTCGTTGACCCTGTGGCCGGGATCCCGCTTCTCTGGTACATGTGGCACCCCTGGCAGGCAATTCTTTTTTCAGGGTCTGTTGAATTATAAACAGAATTTTCCCATTCCGTATACGTGGTTTCAAGATTGGTTCCAAACACCACATGGTTTACATTATGGCAGGTACCGCAAATCCTGGATTCAGTATGCAGTTTAGAATATTGGGCTTCATGAAAATCAGGGACAGCATCATCAAAGGGACCATACTTTATGCCGGGTTCCTCTTCGCCTTGACCCGGTTTCAGCACAAGACCGTTATTATGAATTTGTTTGACCGATTCAGCAGAATGGCAATAATCACATTGAATCCCCTGGATTGCAATCTCAGGTGTCTTGGATAAATCATCGGACACCTTTTTAGGAAACCCGGTCAAAAACCCCACTGGTGTATGACATTTCACACAGGATTCGGCTTCCTTTATCTCTCCTGCGTCTGTCAGTCCTTTGCGCAGAAATTGTGATACCCTTGAATAGACAGGATCTTTATGGGCCAGGTGGTGCATGGAATTTTCCCATTGTTCGAAAATTTCAGCATGACAACCGCTGCAGATATCCGGTGAAATAAATTGGTTAATGTCAATGGTTTCCTCAGAGGATGCTAAAAGCGGCATCAAAGGCAAAAGGATTCCTGTGGCAATCACCCCCATGATTTTTTTAACCTGTCTTCTAAACTTCATTTTTTTTTCTCCTATTTCACAAATCCGCCGGGATATTCCTTTGTTTCGCCCTCAACTGTCAGAACGGTCCAGTTTCCATTGTCTTCTTTTGCTGCAACCAGACAGTCCAGGCGGGTGCCGTCGTTAAAGGTAATATAACAGACGCCTGTCTCATTCAAGGTATTCACCAGGACATATTTTTTATCCCTGGATATTTGCCGAAAAGTCTCGGCTGCTTTTTCAATGGCAATAATTTTGTCATATTCATCTTTATCTGTTTTTTTTATTTCCAACCTTAATTCGGCAATCTGTTTTTTCTGGTCTGCAATCTTTTTAACAATGGTTTCCATTTGTGTTTTTTTATCAGACGGTATGGAAACCAGGATCTGTTTATGCAGATCCATATCAGCTTCAATAAAATTAATTTTCTGTAGCAGTCCTTTTACTTTCGCACTCATAATTCACTCTTTTTTTTAATTTTTTTATTTTTCATGGCATCTCTTTCCATTGTCTTTGCATATTTTTTTAATTTTTTGCCAAGATGCCATTAATTGGATCATAATGTCAAGATACCCAGGCCATTATCATGGATAATCTCAAACCACTTTTTCCCATTCAAGAAAACTTATCTTCTGCCGGTTCTGACAAACCCATACCCTGCACCGATAAAACCGCCTGCAAGATGGCTGAATTGTGAAATCCTGTCAATTTTAAGCGTTGAGACAATTTCACTGCCGATGAAAAGCAGGGCAATAAGGATAAAGGTCAAGGGGATTTCTTTTGATTTGATATTTGAAAAAGACCCTAATAGAATCAGCATAAAAGCGATTCCGCTTCCCCCTATCAGCGAGGTTGAAAATAAAACCGCATTTAATACTGCCGTGACAATAGCTGTGATTAGAACCATTTCCAGCAGTTTGCCGGATCTGTATTTTTCTTCCAGCAGCGGTCCCACAAGAAGGATGATCATCAGGTTTCCAAGAAGATGAGACCAGCTGCCGTGACCGAAAATGTATGAGATCAATTTCAGATAAAAAAATGGGTTTGAAAATGATAAATTGGCCGGGGAAGAAAAATACGCAGCCACAAGATCGGTCGTGCAAAAAACCAGAACACAAATCGAAAATATGGAATACGTCAGGATGACCGGAGAATTATATTTTATTTTCATATTGCCCTTTAGTTAAACCTTTATTTGATTCATTATTCTTAACCACCTTCCTTATTTTTAATAGACCGGCATTAAAAAAAGATAGTTATCTTAAAAACTGCAATCCGTTGATCATACCCATGACATTTTGGGGACACACCGTTTTACCGGAGCCCGGCGGAAGGGCGATGCCCATGTAATAAGACCGTCCCTTATGGGCGACATACAGATGCCAGAGCATCTGATCCTCTTCTTGATTATATTGTTCAAGCAGGACCGACTGAGCAGTTCCGATTTTAATAAATTGGGTCGTGGTATTTGACGCATCCGCTGCAAAAGAACGCGCCAGGTCAATCAGCGCCTGTTTTTCCGATTTTTTGGCAATATCACCAACACCTCTGCCGCAAAAAATAACCGCCGAATCATCAGCAGGAGACAACACATCGGTTTCCTGGTCTGATGAATCTTTGTCCCAATCCCACAGCTTGGGCAACGCTATCCGATAGTCTCCCTTGGGGTGAACATACCATTTTTCGGCAACACGGCGGGGACGAGCAGGCTGGGGCGGCGTTACGGGTAAGGGTTTAATGACGACGATATCCCCGGGTTCCGGCGGTTCATTATCCATGGGCGGTTCCAGCGGTTTGGGGGTCGGTTCCTTTGCCACCAATTGAACAAGGGCATCGGCATTGTCTGAAGAGGTTTTTTCAGATGTCGCATTGAACTCATAGAGGAAAATGGATTTTGATGAAACCATTTCGCCCAGGGCCTCTATTTCAAACTGAATGGTATCCCCCATTTTGCCTGTTGGAATATGAACCTTCATGGATCGAGAGGCTTTGCTCCCCGGCAGGCCCGCATCAATGGCTGATGATCCTTTGCCATCGGAAAAACGAAGTGAATAACCGTGACTGGTGGCGCTTTTCCGCCAGGCTTTGATTCGGGTGGAATGAGAAAGCCCTGCCGGCTTCATGTTCTGACTGCCGTTATTTTCAACGGTCAGGGTCATTTCAAGGAGTGTTCCGGGCTCAATCCGGGTGCCGGGATCAGTCCAGGCATGAAGGCTTTTGACCACCTGGGGCGGTTCCTTGCCGGAAACCTTGAAATAGGCGCTTGTTGTGGCCTTATTCCTCTCAATGGTTTGTTCATATCGATGCGGCTGGCCGATACTCATGGAATCCACATGTTTTTCAGTCCATGTTTTCTTTAATACCCACATCCCTTTTGACGTGGAAGTGTCCGTCGATAGAGTGGATTGGTTTCCCAATGCCGGCACAGGGGTTGCCGAAGAAACTTTCCGGGTGCCCTGGACGCTCACATCGTAATATGCCTTTTCTTCATAATAAAAGGATGGTTTTTTCACGCCTTTTTCAATTCGTGGTTCATCCTTAAAATGCACCTCAATGCGATAGGTTTTAACCCCTGAATAGGAGGACAGCCCGGCCCGGGTCAGGGTGAGGCGACAGCCTTTTTTCGGATCGATTTTAGCCAGGTCCACAACACATTGCGGGGATTTTTGAGTGGCCGTAAGGGTTTGACCGGAAAAGGAAACCGCCACACGGGTCTCAGGATCAAGGCGGTCCACGGACACAATCAAGCTGCCGTGATTTAAAAATTTAGCTCGGGATGCGCTTGATGCTGTCGGTTTATAGCGCTCAACAAGCTTTATCTCAAAACCATAGGACAGGGTATCGTTTTTTATTTCTCTGGATTCATTCAGATGATCGAGAATGACCGGGCACTTCATGGGTTCTATCCACATGGTCCATTCGGGAACCCGGATCAAATGCCCGTCAGGCGCTTTTACGCCGCCCTTCATATAAAATTGAACAATTTCCTCCACAAAAGGAATTACAATACCGGTATAATTTTTATAATCCTCGCGCAACACTTTTGGCAAAGGGGCAATGCGTTTCACACTCTTAAAGGCCAGCTGCCAGGCTTCAAACACGCGGCTCCAGGTATGGTATTCCAGTGCATAGGAAAAAGGGATGCTGCGGGACTCGTTTTGCCGGCTCTCCTTATAGGCTTTTAGAATCAGTTTCTCAAATTTTAAGACATGGAGAAGATAATCAAGCCATTCTGTTGTATACTCTGCAAGGGATTCCATATAAACGTGCTCTGCAAAATCATCGGAAGGGGGCTTTCTGTATCGGTCCCAGTCCCGCACATTTACAAGAAGCGTTTCATTCATCATGATAACATGCTGGAATTCATGCCAGAATGTATTCATCACCGTATTGTCGCTATACTTGTTGATTCCGGCTGCATCGTTTGGGAATTTGATGTCGTCAAGTGTTTGAGGGCTTGCCACTGAATCCCAAAGAATATTAAAGGTGCCGGTTCCTGTTGGAGGCGATAAAAACCGCCGATACTGTGAAGAAAAATCCCCCAGATTGATGACATGGCTTTTCCCCAGAAAGGTATCGTTAAGACTTCCCTGAAACTGGCTCACCTTATAAATAAACCACTGCTGGAGTTTTTCCTGGGTATTTGAGGATCGCTGAGACGTCAAAGACATGCCTGCAATGGCCTTAATTTCTTTTTGATCCAGCGGGCGCCCGGCGGCATCAGCCGTCACAACGTCCGCAAATAAAGAAATAGCCATGAATATCCATACCATGAATAGTTTGACGATTTGCATTTTTATTAATTGTTACCCTTTATTTAATTATGCCTGGTATCTGAATCCTTCTGATCCTTTAGCCCCGTTCCAAAACAAAATTCATATAGGATGGTAATTTGCTTTTTGTCAAGCTAATCCGGGGAAAGTCAAATTTTAAACGGCATTTATTGAAAGGATAATGGTCTTTGATGTCAGGAGGGGCTTATTTTCAACAAAATATAAGAGTTGAATCTAAAAGGATGGCTTATGATGATGTTTTCAGAAAATAAAGTTTATTTTTTTCAGCGGTGCGGCTTTTTAGGTCCGCTGCAAAAGCCTTGTTCAATGAAATTTATTCAATTCTTCATGTGCTTTTTTGCCGATTTAATGAATCGCCCGAAAGCCTTGTCTTTTTTCCGTTTGTCCAGGTATGACATCTCGTAGTACTCTGACTCTTTCTTGAGCTTGATAAAGTTGGAATAACGGTCTTCATCCAATTCACCTTTTTCAATTGCGGCCCTGATAGCACAGCCGGGCTCATGTTGGTGACTGCAATTTGCATATTGACAAATTTTAGAAATCGCGACTAATTCCTCAAATCTTATGTTGACCCCGTCGCCGACTCCTACAATGCCAAGTTCTCTCATACCAGGCGTATCAATCAACATGGCACCTTGGCTAAGAACGATGAGTTGTCGGCGTGAGGTCGTATGGGTGCCTTCACCTGTACTGCTGACGGCCTTTGTTTCAAATGCTTCCTGGCCTAAGAGACGGTTAATCAGAGTCGTCTTCCCCACACCCGATGAACCAAGAAGACAATATGTCTTTCCCGAATAAAGCGCCTGTTGAAACGCATGGAACCCGATTCCTGTGATGTTGCTGAGTGCAATCACTCTGGCTTTAGTGACAGAATTGATGATCGCAAGTTTCCGAACCAACTCATCCTGGGTGATCAAATCCGTCTTCGTGAGGATGACAATCGGCTCAACACATGGCAGGTCGACAGAACTATCAATCTGGAAGGCAAGTTTTCCAGACAACTCTGCTGGTACTTCTCTCGATTCATCTTTTATGATGTATGAACCACGGTCAACTGCGGATATGCGGGCAAAATTGCAGCCATCCATACTTAACTCAGCGGTATGCGTTTCAAACCATTGGTTGAAACCTAAATTTCTTAATTTCATATAATCGTAGTATCACCGAACACATTTTATTATCAGGTAAAAATTCAATATCGAACATCTGGTTCAACTCGATTTTTTTTCTTATCAAATTGTACAGGCATCCAAGCGCTCAATTCGTATCAATATTTATTATGCCTGTAAAGAAATTTCAATAAATCAATTTTGGTGAAAATATAATTTTCGATTTAATTCCTGCCTTAAAACATTGATGCTGATTAAATAAGTGCTTATTATAACTTGATCAAATAAATTATTAAAAGAGGTTACTATCAATATGCTTAAAGTATACGGAGCAACATGGTGCCCACACTGCACTCAAACCGTTGAATATTTGAAAACCAACAATATTGAATTTGAATATTTTGAAATTGAAAAACAATCGGAAAAAACAATTCAGAAAATCATTGAAGTAAATGGCGGAGATGACTGGGTTGTACCAACGCTTGAATTTAATGGGAAATGGCGGGAAGGCAAAATTTATAATGAAAAAGAACTGGGTTCTGATTTACAAAAATTAGGATTGAAATAGTTATAAGTGACTTCTTGAAATTTAATCGGGTGTCATTTTTTTGGAAATCAAATTCATTTTTTCAAATCTCAAAAAAATTTGTACCCAAAATTTGAAATCGATCAATATCGATTCAAAACCGCCACACATCATCACCAGTTTTTGGATTGACCCCAATATCATAAACATTATTACCGTCACCAACAGGTATAGGATCAAGCTGGCTTGAACAGTATAATGTATGATAACTGATAAAGGCTAGTGGTTTAATCTGTATAATCTGCCATATCCCTGTTCGCCCGTGATATTTTCAATAAACTGAAAATCTACAGTGGCGGCATTCGCTGCAATAATGCCTTCCCCATATCCTTGATAACCTGTGTTGGTTGACCAGGTAAACGCAAACTGGAGGCCATTAATTTGCCAGATCGCTTTGGTTATTTCCCCTGTCAATGGATTATTGCACTGGGATACTACCTGGTTGCCGCTATGGGCAATTTGTACCTGGAGACCATTGTTATCCACCCACACGCCGGAAAGATTGAGGCGCTTTTTGGGTTCAGGTTCAGGTTGCGGTTTTACAGTTGGCAACGGCTCAGCAATCGTCTTTTTTTTTGCTGGCGGTGAAACAGGATTTTTTGAAGATGGTGCTGGTTCATCCGGAACTGTCTGTTTTTGCACCATAGGTTTGGCAGGCTCAGGAGTTGGTGATGGTTTTTGGTTCATCAAGAAAAATCCAGTGATTGCCAATATGCAAACCACCATTACAGCAGCCAAAGCCGTCAGGGGGAGTCTGGATTTTTTAACAGGCATCTGGGCAGGAGGAAGTGGTGAAGCAGGTTTTTGCTGATCCAGTCGTTCAAGTCCCAGCAGATCTGCCAGGGTTGAGATGAGGTGAGCCACATCCTGGTTCCAGCGCTCGTTGCGAAGTTCCAGTGCCTGACGACGTGTAACCGGTTGAAGATCTTCAGGAAGATCTTCAGGTGACGGCATGCCTGCACCTTTCACCAGCACTGGAATCACCCTGACCTGTCGTTCCAGTGCTTTGACCACTTCCATTCGCACAAAGTCCTTGGGATCGTCAAGACGGCGGTTACCTTTGGTGTTGGTGCAGTTAACCCAGTCCTTGCCAATCAGCACCAGTAAAGCGCCACATCCCTCAAGGCTTTTATCAATGGCCTGAACAAAATCTGTTCCCAGGCTGATGCCTTCTACATCCATAAAGACCTGTTTTTGGCCGAATGCACTCACCAGGCTTTGAAACAGTCCCCTGGCAAACCCTTCACTATCTTCACGCCGATAACTGATAAAGATATTGTTCATCGAATATCCATTTTGGGCAGTTTAAATAAATAGTATTACAAGCGATTCTCTATAAAAAATATTGAGAATGATAAAAATGGAATTTACTTTTTGTCAACTAAAATATAAATTTTTTCACAAATTTATTTGTCATTTTCTTTTGACTGTTGAATTAAAAATTTTGATATTTCATCTTTTGCTGTTTTTTCCATCTCTTTAAAAGAGAGGATCATGCCAATATCATACTGTTGAGGCCCAAATGCTTCGACCCTGACAATGGTGCCGATAAGCAGAAGCGGTTCCGAGTCTTTATCAATGGGAATACTGACCTGTATTTTGATACCGATTGGCAATGGTTCTTTATTTTCAAAGAGGATACCGCCAATGGCTATATCCTTGCTCTTTCCGGACAGGATGCGGGTGTGATTGAAACCCAGCTGCTTTACCTTTATCTCACGGTTGAATTTAATGCGTAAAAACCGTCGTTTGTCGTCTGTAAAAAGGGAGATGGTATTTTTCCCTGCACCTTTTGCCCTGTAAAGTGCACTGTCGGCCAGGTTTAATAAACTTTCCGCTTTCATGCCATCTGATGGAAAGCCCGCCACCCCTCCACTGACGGTTATTTGAAGGTTTTTGCCATCTATTGCCATTGTTTTTTGTTCAATGGTTTTACGTAATCTTTCAGATAGTAACAGCGCATTCATTTTATATGTATTCGGCATCAGGATAACAAACTCATCCCCTCCAAACCTTGCTGCCGTATCACTTGTTCTCAGTTCCCGGCTGATCGTATCTGCAACAGTTTTTAAGATAATATCCCCTGAAGAATGACCAAAAGTATCATTGATTTCCTTGAAATCATCAATATCAAGAAACAGAATCGACAGGTCGGTATTATGGCGTTTTGCTAAAGAAAGATGCTGAATCAAAGCGTTTCGCAGATACGCCTTGTTGAATAACCCCGTAAGACTGTCATGCGTCACTTTGGTTATTACTTTTTCATAGGCATTTATTTCAACAATTTTATGGTTATTTAAAGGGGTTTTAAAAGCGCCCGAATAATCACTGATTGCTGTTATTAACCTTATTTTTCTGTCCAGCGCATTGGATAATTTTTCCCGGTGTGCCACTATCTCATCCCAGCATTTTTTTGCTTCCCCGGGTTCAAGATCAAGATCGGTCAGGGTCTGGATAATGACTTGATACGTCACTTTTCCGTTTTCTCTGGCAATGTTGTTTAGCGCAGCAATAAACTTATCGTCATCGTCTGTATTTATGCTGCAATTTAAAACTGCTTCCTTAAGTGATTCCATATTGCTCCTTTTTAAATACAGATTTTGTTCAGCACAGATTATTACAGATACAGGAACTATTTGCTGTTTTTATAGTTTAGATTATTCAGATAAGTCAAGTAAGATTGACATCAGCTTGATGCTAATTAACTTAACGTCAAACCAATCAACATCGAGGGTATTATGGATTTCAAAGAAACAAAGCAGATTAAAACCAATGGCAATGCCCTCAAACTTTACACCCAGCTCATGCGTGCAACAAACATCGTCACTGAAAAAATGCACCGGTATCTTTTCTGTTCTGGAACCTTCTGAACAGGAATTGATGGGAGTGATGTTAAAAAAACTGGGTAAACAAAACCTGGCATAAAGCTTAACCATGGAATGCAAAGGATAATATCATGATTAAAATCATAAAATCTTTGGACCGGCAGTTTAATGATTTCGGGTGGCTTAAGACCTTTTGGCTGTTTTCATTTTCAAATTATTATGACCCGGCCAATTTACAGCACGGGAAGTTAAGGGTTTTCAATGATGATACAGTACAGCCGGGTAAAGGGTTTTCCACCCATCCCCATGAAGAAATGGAAATCATTACCCTTGTTCTTGATGGGGAAATAACCCATAAGGACAGCATGGGCAATCAAGGGGTTATCAGGGCTGGAGAAGTTCAAAGAATGTCTGCCGGTACCGGACTGACCCATTCTGAATACAATACGTCAAAAACAGGACTCGCCTTTTATCAAATCTGGATTTTACCGGATAAAAGAGGCCTTGAACCGTCCTATGCCCAAAGACAATTTAAACCCGAAGCTTTTAAAAATACCGTGTTCCCCGTGGCATCGGGCCAGACAATGCCGGATACGGTCAGTTTTCACACCGACGCTACCATCTACAGGTCCATTCTGGATTCCGGGAAAACCGTGGAATTTTTAACGGCTAAGGATCGTTACCTCTTTGTATATGTTTCTTCCGGCAGTATAAGAATTAACAACCATCTATTGTCGCAAAAGGATCAGGCCAGAATATCATTGGAATCGGTCTTAACGTTCTCAGCCGTTCAAACCACTGATTTTATTCTGGTTGATGTGCCTGAAGCATAATACCACTCTGGCAGGAAGGGCATCCGACAGTGGAGAAAAACCTATGATGAGATTGTAATCTCTTTTTAAAAAACATCCCATGTTGACTGGTATGGATACCAGTCAACATGCCGTAAACTTTCCACTTTTAAAACAGCGACGTCATTGGTGCTGGTATTGAACACAACCTTTCTTCCTTTTTCCCCGCCCACATCTTCCGACAAGATGGGAATTTTGTATTTTAACAATGTGTTCCGAGCGATTTCAATATTTTCCCTTCCAATGCCTGACCCTGTTTTCTTTGGGTTACAGGCCCCGCCGAATATCTGTGCTTCAAGATGGTGTTTCTCAGAATCACGGGCCAGCATTATTTTTATCAATGCAATTGTCGCAACATTACCATACACTGCGGTTGTTTTTCCTTTTTTTGCCATGTACGGGAATTGAAAATGGTTCATTCCGCCCATCTGTTTTTTATTATCATAAATACAGATACACACACCGGTTCCTATGACAGTGGATATGCTGACAGGCTGATCCGGCACAAAAATATATCCAGGCTGCAACAAATAATGATCCGTTTTCATATTAACCCTTTTTGATCAATTGTATCAACCGCCAGGTATTGTCCCGGCATATCATTTTTTTTTATATCCGCTCGGCAACACGGTTGTCAGGCCATGATCAAGTCCATTAAGGCTTTCAGACATTCCTACAAAAAAGTAGCCCCCGGGATTCAGGGCGCTGCATAAAGAGCTGACAACCCTTTGCCTTGTCTCCGTGTCGAAATAAATCATGACATTCCTGCAGAAAATAATGTCAAACGTATCAAACGGCGTGTCTGACAGCAGGTTAAATTTTTCAAATCTAACATATTGTTGAACCTGTGGTTTTAGTTTCACATGATTCTTCCACTTATTTTTCCCTTTTTGAAAATAGGTATGCAGAATGGAGAGCGGCACATTTTTCACTCTCTCTACAGGATAAATCGCCTTTTTCCCCAGGTTCAGCATTGAATCGGAAATATCAGAGGCATAAATGGTAAATGAAAATGAGTTGGCCAGCAGTTGAACAGCTATGGAAAAAGCTTCTTCCCCGCTGGAGGATGCGGCACACCATATTTTTAAGGGTTTTTTGCCGTCCATTGCATGAAGGATATATTCGCAGTGTTTATTTTCTCTGAAAAAATAAGTGTGATTGGTTGTGGTGGCATCGATGAATTCAACGAATTCATCCTTGTTGTTTGATATCAGCTGGATATAATCAGACACAGAGGATATTTTTTTCAACCGCATTCTTTTGGCCAGTCTTGCCGCCAGAAGATTGTATTTTTTTTTATTGAGAACAATGCCGGATTCCTTATAGACAATGCCGGAAAGTTTCTTAAACTGTGCCGAAGTAATTATCGTTTCAGATACCATTGCATCTTCCCATGGGTGATGTGAGACTTATACTGCTGCCAGAAGAGAAATCGCTTTTAAGGCAATCCTGTCAATATCCTGAACATGATCAACAGCACCGATGTTGATCGCTTCTTTTGGCATACCAAACACAACACAGGATTTTTCGTCCTGGGCAATATTAACGGCCCCGGCTTTTTTCATGTCCAGCATCCCCTGGGCACCATCTTTGCCCATGCCGGTAAGAATAATCCCCAGGGCATTGGCACCTGCATACCTGGCAACCGACTTAAACAAAACATCCACTGCAGGCCTCTGGTAATGAACCAGCGGGCCGGTTTTAACAATCACAAAATATCGGGCGCCGCTTCTTTTGAGAAGCATGTGATAATTGCCCGGTGCTATAAGAACCTTGCCGTTTGATACCGTATCTCCATCCTGTGCCTCCTTGACCGTCATCTGGCACAGTTCATCCAGCCTCTGGGCAAAGGATGCGGTAAACTGGGCCGGCATATGCTGGACAACCACAACTCCTGGAGAATTTCTCGGCAGCTGAACCAGTACTTTCTTTATGGCTTCGGTTCCGCCGGTAGAAGCGCCAATGGCGATTATTTTATTTGTTGTGACCGCAAGGGCCTTTGATCCGATATCCGTTACTGGCTTGTTATCAATTTTTTCAGAAAATAAGGGTCGTACTTTTGCACCATAAACCGCCCTGATTTTTTCTGC
This sequence comes from Pseudomonadota bacterium, assembly GCA_018821715.1. Taxonomy (GTDB): domain Bacteria; phylum Desulfobacterota; class Desulfobacteria; order Desulfobacterales; family Desulfobacteraceae; genus Desulfobacula. Next base: position 29,902 of record JAHJLN010000194.1, read on the forward strand.
CAGTTGTATACTCATATCTCCTACAGAATAAGCAGCGCTCGGTTTTGAAATAACTTCAAGGGCGCCCAGGGAAATCGCTTCAAGGGCCAGCTGACTCCCTTTTGTGGTCAATGAACTGACAATAATCACAGGCAGCGGATAATACTGCATCAGTTTTTTTAAAAAAGTGATGCCGTCCATACGCGGCATTTCAATATCAAGGGTAATGACATCGGGTTTCAGCTTGACGATTTTATCCCGGGCAACATATGGGTCCGGCGCTGTCCCGACAATGACGATGCCTTTCTGCTTGGATAATTGTTCAGTAAAGACCTTTCTTACAACAGCGGAATCATCAACCACAAGGACTTTAATATCATGGGGCATAAGGACCTCTCCTGTTTTTTATTTATCCATGGTTATCTTTATTGCCATCGTGGATTGACAAGTATCCATCCCGGTTCGTCTCAGGGGTGATTCTTTGGCACATTCAACCGGAAAACAGAACATGGTTTCCATTACTTTAGAAATCAAAATCTTCGCCATTGTCGTCAACACCTTCATCATAGCTTGGTTCTCCAAGGATACGGGTGATTAAATCCCTGATGATTTCAGGGGTGAAGGGTTTGGTGATATATCCGGCTGCTCCATTGTCCATGAACTCTTTAATCCTGGTTTTATTGCCGTCTGTCGAGATGACAATCACTGGAATATCTTTGAAAAGATCATTTTTTTTTATAATTTTGATAAATTCCAGGCCGTTCATAACCGGCATATTGTAGTCGGTTATGATGATATCAATCCATTCCTTTGCCATGAGTTCAATGGCCTGTTTGCCGTTGGCAGCTTCAAAAAACCGGGATCCCCCATACCCTGAAGCCTTGACGGTTCTTTTTATCACCGAACGCATGGGCAATGAATCATCCACTATCAGTATTGAATATGACATTATTTTTTCCTGTTCTTTAGCGTTAAACCATTTGTAACAATGTCTCAATTTCCTGCATGTTAATGCCGTACTCTGCAATAATCATAGCCAGGTCATCTGCCGAGACTCCCAGTTCTTCCATGACCTGTTGCTTAAATCGGTATGAAAGGCCGTCAGACCCCACACCGATCCCCACCATCATGCAGACGCAGTCAGCAAGATAGACGGCAGCAATTTCTTTATCTTTGATCATGGTTTCGTCTGACAGGTGATGATGCTTGATAATTTTAATCATGCCGGGACTGAACTTCCACATCTTGGCAATCATTGCCCCCAGCTCCGCATGATCAATGCCGAGTATCTGTTTTTCAGCTTCTCTGAAACTGAATCGTTTGTCTTTCACAAGCAGTTGAATTTTTTTTGAGGAACGGGACACATACTTTTCCAGGACGATTTTGCCCATGTCTTTTATCAAGGCTGCGGTGAATATCATATTTTTATTTTCCAGAGATAATTTAATTGCCACCTGTTTGGCAATCACGGCCGAAGATACGGAATACCGCCACATATCCCCCCCTTCCAAACCATACCCGGGCTGACTGCCGGAAAGTGCTTTTGCCCCGGATTTCATCAGGACAAGTTCAATCACCTGGTTCGTACCCAGCATGTTGACGGCATCTTTTATGGATTCTGCCGGATGTTTGAGTCCAAAATAAGCTGAATTGCAGGTTTTCAGCACATTTGCCGTCATAGCAGGATCATATTGAATCACATTGGCAATATCTTCCATGGAACTTGCAGGATTATCCACTACAGTCAAAAGCTGGTTGGCAACAGCAGGAATCGGTTTTAAATTTTTTAT
>JAHJLN010000195.1 GCA_018821715.1 Pseudomonadota bacterium
AAGACAGGCACAAGGACAATGCCGGTTGGTTTGGAAACGGCACATTTATTAACAATGGGTCTTTTGAGTTTCATCATGAGACGGTCATTCATCTTGAAAACCTTAATCTGACAGACATTAAAGAAACACCTGACACCATCACCATCGGCGCATCAGTAACCCTGCAGGAGCTTATGGATTCAGATTCTGCACCACAGGTGCTCAAAGAAGCCGCCCTTCATGAAACGTCAAGGCATATACGAAATATGAGAACCCTTGGCGGAGATATTGGCATTGGAACGGTTTACTCCAATACAATTCCCTGTCTTGTTGCGCTTTCTGCCTGTGTTAAAACCTGCGATGCAATACTGCTTCTTGAAGAGTATCTGATAAATAAAAACTCTCTGATTTTAGAAATTATCATTCCAAAATCAGATCGTATCTGCCGGTTAAAAAAAGTTAGCCTTCAATCCAACAGCCCGACAATCTTCACAGCTGCCGTGAGTATGGAAAAGGATAAAAAGATTGTTGAAAAAATGATCATTGCCCTTGGCGGAATAAAAGCTGCACCAATCAGACTTGTAACCCTTGAAAACGACCTTGTTAAAGGTTTGGTAAACCCAACAGATACAACAGCCATTAAAAAAGCCGTCGCAAGCAATTTAAATCTGGTATCTGATATCAATGGATCAACAGAATACAAAAAATACATAGCCGGTATAAGCGTTGCAGATTGTATAACACGCTGTTTTCAGGTTTGATGAGAATAAAATAAATCAGTTTTCTTATGCTTAAAAGAGCATTGGAGACGGAGGGTGAAGATGAAAATAAATATAAATTTAAATTCGGTTCCAAAAACTGTCTATGCCGAACCCGGTGAAAACGTTCAAGTGCTTTTGCAGCGCATGGGGATCTATTCTGTCAGAAACGGTGATGACAACACGGGTTTTACCGGTAACGACACCATATTGTATAATGGAAAAATTGCCAGTGCAGGGCTCTTAATTGCAGCCCAGATAGATAAAAGTGATATAAAAACCGTTGAATGCCTTTCAAAAAACAATGAGATGTCGCAGGTTCAATCGGCACTTGTGGATATGGGAGTTGTTCAGTCAGGCTATAATGCACCTGCAGCAGCTCTTATCATATCAGATCTTCTTGAAAGAATCCCAAATCCCAGTAAAGAAGATGTCAAGGATGCACTTTCCGGTCTGTTTATCCGTGATTCCGGATATGAGCAATATTTTAAAGCCGTTGAAATTGCCGTCAACCAAAAGGTTGATCCTGATTACAAAACACAGATAGCCCAAGAGTTTCGGCCAGACTTGAGACACATTGGAAAAGTTCGGCGAAAAATTGACGGGAAACAGCTTGTAATGGGCAAAAGATCTTTTGTGGAAGACCAGGTCATTCAGGGATCTTATGTCCTTAAAATGATGAGAAGTCCCCATGCCCATGCCCGCATAAAAAGTATTGACACAAGCGATGCCCAAAAAATTCCAGGCGTTGAATTTATCATCACTCACCTGAACTGCCCTGATGTGTATTTCACAACAGCAGGGCAGGGTTTTCCGGAACCCTCCCCCCATGACAGGAAGATGTTCGGCAAAAAACTAAGGCATTTTGGTGACAGGGTTGCGGCGGTAGTTGCAGAGACAGATGAGATTGCACAACTGGCCATGGATCATATTAAGGTTGAATATGAGGTTTTAAAACCGGTTTTCAGCATTGAGGAGGCCCAAAAGCAGGGTGCTCCCATTGTCCATGGCGGAGATATCTTGTTCCTGGATGGAAAGCCTTTCTATGGTGAAGACAAAAGCTGCAAAGCAAACCCGGATGACGGAAAGGTGATATACCCCTTTGGCATCGGGGCAGACCCCTATAAAAACATTGCATCAAGTGTTAACGGCGGAATTGGAGATGTTTCAAAAGGGTTTGAAGATGCTGATGTGATCATTGAACAAGAATACAACACATCCCAGGTTCACTGTACCCCGTGTGAAAATCATACTGTTTTTACCCGGATGGAGGGAGACAGGCTTGTTATTCATGCCTCAACCCAGGTTCCCTGGCATGTCAGAAGAAATGTGGCAAACATAATCGGGATCAGCGAGCACAAGGTAAGGGTTATAAAAGAAAGGGTAGGGGGCGGATACGGTTCCAAACAGGATATTCTTTTGGAAGACGTGTGTGCCTATGCCACCTGGAAAACAGGAAAGTCTGTGTTCTATCAATACTCAAGAAAAGATGAGTTTATTGCAACAAGCACACGGCATCCAATGACCATCAAAGTAAAACTTGGGGCAAAAAAAGACGGGACCTTAACGGCAATTAAGATGGATGTCAAGGCAAATACAGGGCCGTATGGAAACCATTGCTTAACCGTTCCCATGAATGCCTGCTCAAAGACGTTGCCGCTGTTCTCATGTAAAAACATGAAATTCAATGTAACGGTTTTTTATTCCAACATATATCCCACAGGCGCCTATCAGGGATATGGTGCGCCTCAGGGCTCTTTTGCCCTCCAGACAGCGCTTGGAGAGCTGGCAGCCAAATTAGACATGGATCATTCAGACTTGTTGAGTAAAAACAGTGTTGAAAAAGGCTCGGTCCTTGAAATATTAAAATGCCTTGGGGAAGGCACAGAGGGAGCGGTTACAACTGTCTCAAGCTGTGGCCTTGGGGAGGCCATGAGACTGGGTAAAGAAATGATCGCCTATGGGGAAAAAAGAATTGGCAAAAATCCAGATATCAAATATGGAAAAGGCGTTGTTCTCCTTCAACAAGGATCAGGACTGCCGGGACTTGATCAGTCAAATGCAAGGGTAACCCTGGTTTCTGACGGGACCCTGATTGTCCATACAGGGGGTGCGGATCTTGGAACAGGTCTTGATACGGTTTGCGCTAAAATAGCAGCCGAGGTTCTTTGTGCGGATCTGGATAAGATATCCGTCATATCCGGTGATACGGATAATACGCCTTTTGACACAGGGGCCTACGCCTCAAGCGGAACCTACTTTTCCGGAAATGCAGCAAAAAAAGCAGCCGAAGATTTAAAGGAAAAAATTCTTGTCCGCGCTGCAGCCGCTTTGAATGAAAAAATTGAAGATCTTGAGCTTGAATATCCCGGGACGGTCAAAGGAAAGAACAAAAGCATTTCCTTCTACAAAATTGCCCATAAAGCTGAAAGCGGAACTGGTGAAGGACAACTGATGGGTCATGGCTCCTACACAACCGAAGATACGGCTCTGCCTTACGGTGTTCATTTTTGCGAGGTTGCCGTCAACACAAGGACAGGCAAGGTAGACCTTGAAAAATATTATGCCCTTATGGACTGCGGCACACCGATAAATCCTGAACTAGCCGAAGGCCAGGTTTACGGCGGGGTTTTAAAATCCATCGGCCATACACTCTGGGAAGAAATGAAAATGGACAAAAACGGGGTGTGCCTGAACCCGGACCTGAAAAATTACGGTGTGCCAATGATAGGAGACATTCCAAAGGAGTTTAAAGTCAAATTTATCCCGACTGATGATCCTTTCGGACCCTTTGGCGGAAAATCAATTTCCGAAGTCAGCACCAATGGTGCGGCCTGTGTTATTTCAATTGCGATTCACGATGCTATCGGCGTGTGGATGAGATCATGGCCGTTTTCCCCGGAAAAAATATTAAAAAAACTGGAGAAAATATAAAAGGACTTCTTATGGCAAGGGCTGATATTGCTGTCATAAAAAATCCTTGACATTTAAAAGAATAACTTTTAGGTTAGGTACTGTAGCTAAATACAAAGGCGTATTAGCGAAAAATTAGAAGAAAACAAAGGCGTTTTCCCAAATTATAACCTGGGCAAATGCCTTTTTTTATTTTAATTTTGGGAAGAGAAAATGAAAATTAACACTACTCCAAAGCTTACGCTGTTTCATTGCTTAAATTCTTTTGAGGAAACTGCTTCACTGTTTGACGGGTGTCAGATGAAAACCGTTAAGATGGCATGCTCCTCAATGACAAAAGACATCCACCTTTTAAAAGCCTTTGAAGCCGGCGCAGATGCAGTCCTTGTGCTGGTCTGCCCGGAAAAGGGCTGCCGGTATGCCCAAGGCAGCATCCGGGCAAGAAAACGGGTTGATTATGTGAAATCCATTTTAGATGATATCGGAATGGATGGCAGACGGTTGAACATATTCAACACCGCCGCTAAAGACAGCGGGTCGATCAGGGACATTATTCAGAACACCATTCTGGATCTTGAAACCATCGGCCCGAACCCTGCTTTAACTCGCTGTAATTAATACCATCCCCATCGATGTTATTATAAAAAGCCAGGTTTAAAGCAAGGCAACGGTTTTTTTAAATTTTTGATTTTATTGTTTGATCACTCCCCTGATCAATGAAGTCAAAGATCTATTAAATTGTTAAGCCTTGCTTTAATCTGGTCTTTTTCTCAACTATTTTTCTGAAAAAAATGGAGTCAATAAATGATAACCGGTAGTCAAAAACCCATTAATGAAATTATTAAACTGGTGGAACCTTATAAAAAGGTTTTAATCCTGGGCTGCGGCACCTGTGTAAAAACATGTTTTGCAGGTGGTGAAGATGAGGTAGCGGTCCTTTCGTCTGCTCTCAGGCTCAGTTTCAAAAAAATGGCCAGGGCCATTAAAATAGAAGAACAAACCATTGAGCGCCAGTGTGAAAATGAATTTATCCAGGAAGCCGCTTCCGGTGTTGCCGGAACGGATGCCGTCCTTTCCCTTGCCTGTGGTGCAGGTGTTCAGGCCATGGCAAAACGGTTCCCCAAAGCCGTGGTATTACCCGGGGTAAACACAACCTTTATCGGAATCCAGGAAAGTGCCGGGATTTTTACTGAAGAATGTTCAGGATGCGGAAACTGCGGTCTTGCAACCTTTGGTGCCGTCTGTCCTGTCACCCGGTGTGCAAAAAAACTGTTAAACGGTCCCTGCGGCGGTTCCCAGAAGGGGTGTTGTGAAATCGATCCTGATACCCCGTGTGCATGGCACCTGATTATTGAACGGCTGACCACCCTGGGACAGCTGGATAACCTAAGAACCTATATCCCTCCAAAAAACTGGAATACCAGTCTTTCCGGCGGACCCAGAAAATTGATCAGGGAGGACCATATCATATGAAAACCTATAGCCGTCTCCATGCAAAACTAAGTCAGGGAAAATTTGTTGTAACCGGCGAATGCGGTCCTCCAAGGGGTGCAAACAAAGCGGTTATTGATAAGAAAATCAAGCTGCTGAACGGATATGTGGATGCTGTCAATGTAACCGACAACCAGACCGCCATTGTCAGGATGTCCAGTATTGCCGCCTCCGCCCATCTGGTTGCCGCAGGCCTTGAGCCTGTCATGCAGATGGTGGTCAGGGACAGGAACAGGATAGCCATTCAATCGGATATCATGGGCGCTTATTCTCTGGGCATTAAAAATATTTTATGCCTGTCCGGGGACCACCAGAAATTCGGCAGCCAGCCAGATGCCATGAATGTCTTTGACATTGATTCAGTCAACCTGATCCGGACAATAAAAGACATGCGCGATATTGGCAGGGACATGAGCGGATTTGAACTGGATGTGGCGCCCCAGATGTTTATCGGTGCTGCTGCCAATCCCTTTGCAGACCCTTTTGAATACCGTGTGATCCGGCTGGCCAAAAAGATTGATGCAGGGGCTGATTTTATTCAGACCCAGTGCATTTACAATGTGGACCGGTTCAAAGAATGGATCAGGCAGGCCAATGACCAGGGACTTACCGAGAACGTATATATCCTCGGCGGGGTTACCCCGCTTCGATCCGCAGGCATGGCAAGATACATGAAAAATAAGGTTGCGGGCATGGATATTCCTGAAGAAATCATCCAGCGGATGGATGGTGTTGACAAAAAAAATCAGGCAGACGAGGGGATTGCCATTTGCCTTGAAACCATTGAGATGCTCAAAGAAATGACAGGGGTCCACGGGGTCCATATCATGGCCATTGAATGGGAAGATGCTGTCGGCCGGATTGTAAACCAGGCCGGTCTGCAATAAAAGGAAAGGGTGTTATCATATGCCTCAAAAATATGCAATTCACACAAAGGCGGCACCCCCCAGGTTTTATCCGGTGGGTAAATACGCCACCATAGAATTCAGGGAAAACTGCGCCGGAAGCTGCAAGGAATGTGTAAAGAAAAAATGCGTGTATGACATTTTCAAGGACAATTACCTTCATATGAGCAAAATGGAGGAACCTGAATATCTGTACACCTGCAACTCCTGTTTCAGGTGTATCCAGGAGTGCACCAAGGGAATTTTCTCCCGGGTTGTCAACCCTGAATATCGGGAAATCGGAGACGACTACTGGACACCGGATGTCCTGAACCGGACCTGGTACCAGGCCCATACCGGCAGCATTCCTGTATCCGGTGCCGGGTACAGGGGCCCTTTTGTCGGGAAAGGCTTTGATTCCATGTGGACGGACATGTCGGAAATCGTCCGGCCCACCCGGGACGGCATCCACGGCCGGGAGTATATCAACACCTGCATTGAGCTTTCAAGACGGCCGGAACGGCTGTCCTTTAAAGCAGACGGGTCCCTTGGAGTACCGGTAAAACCTATTCTTGAGAACCCGCTGCCCATCCTGTTTCAGCAGCCGGAGTTTGGCGTATTAAGCAAAAAAGTTCTGATCTCCATGCTCAAGGCGGCCAGAACAATCGGAACAAAGATGTTTGTGGATGCCGCTGACGTCTATGAAGACCTGATGTCCTACGGCCCCTCCATCATTCCCCTGGTGAATAAAGACAATTATCAAAATTATCCAAACCTTTTGAAATGCGTTGACATGGTGGAGATTGAATATGAACCCGGTGTGGGAAAAACCATCAATTCTTTAAAAGCCATGAATGAAAATCTTGTTATCTGTATCGGACTGACCTTGACCGCGGGGACGGATTATGCCGGAATCTGTGTGGATCTGTCAAAAATGGATATTGATACCCTCCATGTATATGCCAATGCCCAGGGCAGGGAATTTGAATCTGACAACCCGCGATTCATCAAGGACATGCTCAGGGATATCCATCTGGCATTGATTGGTGCTGCCACGCGGCAGCAGATCAATATCATTGCCTCGGGCGGGATCTGCATGGCCGAGCACGTGAACAAGGCCATTATCTGCGGTGCGGACGGGGTGGCCATTGACCGGTCCCTGCTGGTTGCCATGGAGTGCCGCCTGTGTGACCGGTGCAGAAAAGGCCTGTCCTGTCCGGTTGAGTTGGAGACCATTGATCCTGATTACGGCAGCAATCGGATCATCAATCTCATGGGTGCCTGGCGGAACCAGATGCTGGAAATGCTGGGGGCCATGGGGTTAAGGGAAGCCAGACGGCTCAGGGGTGAAGTCGGCCGGTCCATGTGGTTTGAAGACCTTGAACGAGAAAATTTTGCACCGATTTTCGGTGAACGCAAAGTATCTATAGATGTAGGATAAGTTATGAACCAGATAAAACATCAATTGCCAGAAACAAAGCAAACCCCTTCACGGTTTCGCAATACCATTGGCAAATATATCATTAAACGCAGTTCAAAGTGCGTATCCTGCGGGAAATGTGCAGAATTGTGTCCCTTTGACGTCCATCTCATGCCGGACAATCATGCCGCCCCCTTCAGGCCGGTTGAACACAACTGCATCGGGTTTGACTGTAAAAAGACAGACCACTACTGCATTGAACACTGCCCGGAAGACGCAATGACCCTGAAAGAGAATCCCCTGCTGGACACCATGGGAGATTACCGGTGGACACCGGAAATGCTGCTGGGCCATTTTGCCATGGCAGAAACCGGGGAAAAACCCCATGTGAATCTTGAATACAATCTTGGGAACTCAGGCGGCGGATTTGACATGATGCGGTTTATTCAGGCCGACCCGGATCAGGCCGTTGACATCAGTGATGAAGAAATGGATACCAGTATTGATCTGAACAAAACAGGGGACGGACGGCCCTTGAAAACCATTTCCATTCCCTGCTACGGCGGCGGCATGTCCTATGGATCTACGGCCTTGTCTGTTATTGTCGGACGGGCCAGAGCGGCAAAACGGCTCAATTCGCTGACTTGTACCGGTGAAGGCGGATACCCGCCCCAGTTTCTCCCCTATAAAGACCATGTCATCACCCAGGTGGCCACAGGCCTTTTCGGTGTCAGGGAGGAAACCATCCAGAATTGTCCGATCATGGAATTCAAGTATGCCCAGGGAGCCAAACCCGGACTCGGCGGTCATCTGTTAGGGGAAAAAGTTACGGAAGCGGTTGCCAAAATGAGGGAAACAGTTGTGGGAAGCTCACTTTTTTCCCCGTTCCCCTTCCATTCCGTTTATTCGGTTGAAGACCATAAAAAGCATGTGGACTGGATGAAGGAAATCAATCACAATGTCCTTTGTTCGGTAAAGGTGTCCACCCCCACGGATGTGGACATGGTGGCTGTCGGCGCCTATTATGCCGGCGCCCATATTGTCCATATTGACGGCAGTTACGGGGGTACGGGTGCAGCACCCGACATTGCCAAAAAAAACATTGCCATGCCCATTGAATATGCCATTCCAAAGGTGCACAGATTCCTTGTGGAAGAGGGGGCCAGGGATAAAATCTGCCTCATTGCCAGCGGCGGTATCAGGAACGGGATTGATGTTGCCAAAGCCATTGCCCTTGGGGCCGACGGATGTGTTATCGGAACGGCTGATCTTGTGGCGGTTGAATGTGTCCGATGCGGGAATTGTGAAAGCGGACGCGGCTGTGCCAGGGGGATCGCCACCACTGATCCCGAGCTGGGATACATGATTGACGAAGCCTATGTGGAACAGCGCCTGGTGAACATGTACATGGCCTGGCGGAAACAATGGTGCGATATCTTAAGATCCTTTGGGCTCAAAAGCA
>JAHJLN010000196.1 GCA_018821715.1 Pseudomonadota bacterium
CAAACCTTTCGGGAGAATAATATGTTTGAAGACGACGAAACCCTACAAATGTATATTGAAGAATCGCTGGATCATCTTGGTGATATAGAAACTGATCTTTTAACCATTGAGGAAGCCGGTGCGAACATAGATCTGGATTTGGTAAACAATGTCTTCAGAGCCGCCCATTCCATAAAGGGTGGTGCAGGTTTCATGGGATTGACAACCATAAAAGATCTGGCTCACCACCTGGAAAATGTTCTGGGTCTTGTCAGGACCAAAGAACTCATCCCTGATTCAACCAAAGTCAGTGTTCTGTTAAAAGGGTTTGATGAACTTGAAAACCTTTTGAAGAATATTGAAACGAGCAATGATGTAGATGTTTCAGGCCACATTGCTGATCTGGAAAGCATAACAAAAGCGTCTGTTTCAGAAGAAAAGCAAGAAATGATTTCCCAAATAGTGGACATTGTTCTCAAGGACGGTCGGGTGTTCCCTCAGATTTCGCTTTATGAAATTGAACAATATAAATCTGAGGGGAAAAACCTTTTTCTTGTTGAATACGATTTGATCAATGATATTCAGAGAAAAGGGAAAAACCCCATTGAAGTTTTAAACAGCTTGCAGAAAACAGGCGTCATTATTGACTCCAGAATAGATTTTGACTCGGTGGGCATACTTTCTGAGAGCGCTGTGCCAAACAGGATACCCTTTCAGGTTCTTTTTGCCTCCATCATTGAATATGATATGACCGAAACACTGTTTGATATTAAAAAACAATATATCCATTCCATATCAGACGATATGATTCTTACAACCGACAAAACCTCTATTGATGCCGAACCTGCCCCCATGCCTCAAAAAGAAGCGCATGACACAACTTCAACTATTGTTGAAATTGCTGAGCCCCAGTCTGCTGCTGTTGCACAACCTAAAAAAGCGCCCGCAATATCTAAAGTCAAACCGGTTGTAAAGGAAACCAAAAAAGTTGCCCAAAAACAAGATCAGTCATCTGAAAAAGAAGAAAAAGAAGTGACTATCAGTTCAAAACCTCAAAGTTCCTTAAGGGTGAACGTCGGTCTTTTAGACACCCTTATGAATCTTGCCGGAGAGCTTGTTTTAAGCCGCAACCAATTACTTCAGGGAATCAGCTCTTCAAATATAAAAGCAACCGAATTATCCGGTCAAAGGATTGATATGATCACTTCCGAACTTCAAGAAGCGATCATGAGAACAAGGATGCAGCCCATTGCCAATATTTTAAATAAATTCACAAGAGTTGTCAGGGACCTGTCCCAGCAACTGGGAAAATCCATTGATCTGATTATTGAAGGAAAAGATGTAGAACTCGACAAGACAATTTTAGAATCCATCAATGATCCGTTAACCCACCTGATAAGAAATTCGGTTGACCACGGGATAGAGAGCCCCATGGAAAGAGAACAGATGGGGAAAAGCGCCACTGGAAAAATAACATTAAAAGCCTTCCATGAAGCCGGTCAGGTTAATCTTGTCATTTCCGACGACGGCAAGGGACTTTATCCGGATAAAATCGCTGACTCTGCTATTAGAAAAGGGCTTGTAACGGATCAGCAGGTTGCGGACATGTCTGAAAAACAAAAAATGGAGCTCATCTTTCTACCGGGCTTTTCAACAGCCGAAGCGGTTACGGACGTATCCGGCCGCGGCGTTGGCATGGATGTTGTTATCACCAACATTGAAAGTCTTGGCGGTATCATTGAGTTGGATTCAACTCCCGGAGAGGGTACTGATATTCAAATCAAACTGCCGTTAACCCTTGCCATTATCCCAAGCCAGATCACCTCTGTTGGCAGTGAAAGATATGCTGTTCCACAGGTCAACCTGAATGAACTTCTCAGAATTCCGGCAAGGCAGGTGAAAGAAAAGATTGAAAAGGTGGGAGATGCTTCTGTTGTCAGACTAAGAGGAGAACTTCTGCCATTGCTGAATCTTTCAAAAATGCTGGGTATTAAAAAAACATATACTGATTCTCAAAAAGATGAAGACCTCCCGGATCGAAGACAGAACCTGGCGGACAGAAGATCCAAGCAGCATATCATTACAGAAGAGGGTGTTATCATAGAATCATTGGACCAGGAAACGGACCACCCACAAAGAGACCCGGAAGACAGAAGGTATCATGCAAAAAGCGCCATGAACATTGCGGTTGTTTCAGCCGGTGCATTTAAATACGGACTGGTGGTGGACCAGCTGCATGATTCTGAAGAAATTGTTGTCAAACCTGTTGGCAGGCATCTGAAAAAATGTACGGCCTACGCCGGTGCCACTATCATGGGGGATGGAAAAGTAGCCCTTATCCTTGATATTTCAAACCTTGCACAAATGGCTGAACTGTCAACCATATCTGATGCCGGACAAGTGGCAAGAGAAGCGGCTGAAGCTGCTGAAGCAGCCAGGGACAAAGCGGCTCTTTTGACATTTAAAAACTCTGAGACCGAATACTTTGCTGCACCGCTGAATATTGTTGAACGGATTGAAAGGATTCAGACGTCAACCATTGAACAGATCGGCGACAGAAAAGTAGTGCAATACAGAGGCGGGGCCTTGCCGCTTTTCGAGTTATCACAAGTTTCCGATTTCAGTCCGCTTCCTGAAAAAGAGCAACAGGAAGTCATTGTGTTCAAGATAAAAGACAGGGAACTGGGGCTGATGGTGATGCCACCGGTTGATGCGCTTGAAGTAAACCTTGATATTGATGAAAGCACACTGAAACAGCCGGCCATAAGCGGTTCAATGATCATCAATAAACATACGACGCTTCTGGTTGATGTTTTTGAAATGGTGAAAGCACTAAATCCTCAATGGTTTAAAGAAGAAGCAAAAGTAGCTGCCCAAATGGCTGAATCCGGCGAAAAAATAATTTTGTTTGCCGAGGATTCCGCCTTTTTCAGAAACCAGGTAAAAACCTTTATGGAAGACGATGGATTCAAGGTAATAGAAGCTGAAGACGGTCTGATTGCATGGGAGCTTTTAAAAGAAAGAGTCGATGAAATTGACATTGTTGTTACTGACCTTGAAATGCCCAATATGGATGGATTTGAGCTGACAAAAAGAATCAAGAGTGATCCGAAATACTCTCACCTTGAAGTCATAGCACTCACTTCTCTGGCTAGTGAGGCACATATTGAAAAAGGCAGAAAAGTAGGTATTGATGAGTATGAGATCAAACTTGACAGGGAAAAACTGATGAAGGTTATCAGAAAAAAGTTGAATCTGATTAAATAAGGATAGATGCTTCTAAATTTAAGGAGAAAATGATGGCACAAAAAATTGTGAGTATTTCTTCCGAAGATATAGAGTTTGCGACTTTCTATGTTGGCGGTTCCCTTTGCGGGATTAATATTCTGAATATACAGGAAATCAACAAACACTTTGAAATAACCAAAGTCCCTCAAGCATCTGATTATATTGAAGGCATTTTGAATTTGCGGGGAAGGATTGTTACCATTATCGATCTGGGCAAAAAACTGGGCCTGGCCCCTGTTACTAAAAACAAAGATAATAGAAATATCATTGTCAATTCCGATGATGAGCATATCGGACTTCTTGTTGATGCCATCAGTGATGTGGTCCTTGCCAAGGAAGAAGACATTGAGCCTGCACCCTCCAATATCGGCGGTGCGAAAGGGAAATTTTTCCAGGGTGTCTTGAAAACCGAAAAACAGCTGATCGGCATCCTTGATATTGATGAGGTCTTAAAGGAATAATGGAGAATATCAGAGCACTTGTTATTGATGACACAATTGTATACAGAAAAATTGTCGGCGATGTTTTAAAGGAGATACCAGGTGTTGAAGTCATCGGCACTGCAAATAATGGGAAAATCGCCTTATCTAAAATTGCATCCTTAAAACCTGATTTGATTACCCTTGATATTGAAATGCCGGAAGTAAACGGCATTGAAGTCTTAATGGCATTAAAGAATCAGCCCCAGGCCCCTGTCGTTATTATGCTGTCCACGCTGACACAGCTGGGGAGCGAAATGACCATAAAAGCACTGGAACTGGGTGCATTTGATTTTGTTCCAAAACCCAGCGAAGGCAAAATGGCTGAAAACATGCAAAAAGTCAGAGATGCCATTTTCCCGATTATCACTGCACTGAAACGACAGAAAGAAACAAAACTTAAAATTCGTGAAAAAGTAAAAGCAAGATCTTTTACCGCCAAGGATATTGAACACAAGCCACCTTCCCAGGTTATTCAAAAATCAGGTATTAGATCCAAATCTGAAATTATCGGAATTGGAATTTCTACGGGTGGCCCCAATGCATTGACCAAAATGATTCCCATGCTCCCTGCCGATCTAAAAGCACCCATATTAATTGTACAGCATATGCCCCCTATGTTTACAGCTTCTCTTGCAAACAGCCTGAACAACAAAACAAAGCTGGAAGTCAAAGAGGCTGAAAACGGAGATATCATCATACCCGGCAGGATATTGATTGCACCTGGCGGAAAACAGATGAAAATCGTAGCCGGGGCAGATGGAATCACGCGAAAAATAAGAATTACAGATGATCCACCTGAAAACAGTTGTAAACCTTCTGTTGATTATCTATTCAGATCCATTGCACAACACTATGTAGGGCGATCAACCGGTGTCATTATGACAGGTATGGGCTCAGACGGCTCAAAAGGCCTTGTTCAGATGAAAAACAGCGGCAGCATTGTGATTGCTCAAAATGAAGAGACCTGTACGGTCTATGGGATGCCGAAAGAACCTGTTGAATCCGGTATCGCAGATATTGTTGTCCCGTTGGAGAAGATTGCTGAAGAAATAGCAAAAACAGTGATCTCATAAGAATTCTAATTTATTTTTTATCAACAAATTTATGACAAAAATTAAAATTACCCCGGAAGAGTTTAAAATTTTTTCAAAGTATATTCTTGATATTTCGGGAATTGCCCTTGACGTCGGCAAGGAATATTTAATTGAAACCCGACTCAACCCTTTGGTCAACAAACTGGAATGTACCTCCTATTCCCAATTGCTGCAAAAGGCAAAGGCTGATTTTAAAAAGACAATTGAAAACGAAATTATTGATGCCATTTCAACCAATGAAACCTATTTTTTCAGAGACAAATCTCCATTTGAATTATTACAGCATAAAATTTTCCCGGATCTCATTGACAAAAGATCAAAAACAAGCCCTTCATCAAAGCCCTCCATCAGATTGTGGAGTGCTGCCAACTCAACGGGTCAGGAAATCTACAGCATTGCAATGACCCTCATTGAAATGGGGGTTACGCCGGATAAGTATAATATCCGACTGTTCGGCACAGATATTTCCGATGCTGCCATTGCACAGGCAAGCTATGGGTCGTACAATAAATTTGAGGTCGCACGGGGACTTGATCCAAGACGTCTGCTTCGATACTTTGAGCCAAAAGAAGATCGTTACAAAATAAAAGATGAGGTCAGGGTCATGGCTCAATTTAAAAAAATGAACCTGATGAAACCCTTTATCGGGCTGGGAAAATTTGATATCATTCTGTGCAGAAACGTGATGATTTACTTTACCAGTGAGGATCGAAGGAAAATTTATCATAATATTTCAAAGGTTCTGGAACCGGATGGATACCTGATGATCGGATCAACAGAATCCCTTGTAAATGACATCGATCTTTTTGCCTCAAAAAAGTATCTCAACTCGGTTTTTTATCAATTTAAAGAATAATATGGGAATTGGCTATGAGTGGAATTAATGCAAAAGAATTTATTGATGAATTGGTTTTCTGTTTAAACGAGGAGGATGTTGTTAAGGCAAAAGCCTTGCTCCAATTTGCCTCTGATGCAGATGTGGATGCCGATGTTCAGCGAAAAGCCTTGATAGAGTTAGCCAAAGGCCCTGAAAAGATCGTTTTTCCTTTACTTGAGTACCTAATCAAAGTTGACATATCAAATCCAAAGATCCAGGAATCTTTATATGAACTCATACTTGACAAAGCCTTTGGGAATATTGATCTTGTCATCAAGTACATTACTCAAAATGAAAAAAAAGCCCGGCTTCTTTTTTTAAAGGCTGCCGGAGATCTTATTCTGACCGATACGGCGCCGACTTTACAGGAAATCATAACACAGGAAAAAGACGCCGATATCCTTGTTGCAGCTATTTCTTCTCTCGGAAATTTAAGGCTTTCTGAGTCTTTACCCCTTTTTGCCGATATGGCAAACCAGCCGGACAAGGCCATACAACAGGCTGCCATATTTGCCATTGCGGAAATGGGCAGCAACGATGCTGTAGATAAGTTGCTGGGATTCATAGGTGAAGATGAACAGATCAATAAATTTGCCGTGGATGCCCTGGCCGAAATTCAGGATCTTTATGCCCTTGATAAACTGACCACACTTTTAAGTTCCAGTATCACCATTGTTCGGGATACCGCTATTGATCAATTAATGAAACTGGGGAATAAAGCCACTCCGATATTAACAAAAGCATTCCAGAATGCCGAGGCTGACTATCTGGTACACCTTGTGACAACCTTGGGGTATATTGGCGATCCTGCTGCCATAACCCCAATCCTTGATATCGTCAACACCCAGCCGGAAGATGCAAATATCCGGCAGGCTGCCTATGAAGCCATGGAACGTATTCCCTCTCCTAAAACAGCCATCAGTCTTGTTCAGGGCCTGCAGGACCCGGTTGAGGCTGTTCGAATGAGTGCAGCAAGAGCCATTGATAAAAATCTTTCCAAAGCTTTGGTGGCAGGCCTTAGAAATGTTGTGAGAGAAGGCTCTGCTGATTCTAAAAATGCTGTTGCCGCCTTGATAGATTCAGATGCCAGCAATATTTTCAATTTTCTTGTGGAAGAAGAATCCTTTCTGGAACTTGCAGGGACCTATGTGGCAACCAAAGCAGATCCCAACACAAGAAACGCATTTTTAAAACAAATGAGCGGTATCGGTCAAAAGGAATTTGCCGAAAGTATTGCTCAAAAAGTAACGGAAAATGGCGAACCTGAAAATAAGGAAGCTCAAATTTTTGTGGTCGATGATTCAAAAATGATGCTCAAACTTTACCAGAATAAACTGACAGCCCTTGGCTTTAAACCCATCACCTTTGATCGCCCGGAAGATGCAATTCCCCAAATCATCCAGAAAAAACCGAACCTGGTCATTACAGATCTTAATATGCCAAATATCAGCGGACTTGAACTTACCCGTGAGATAAGAAAAAAATATTCCCGACAGGACCTGCCGATTCTCATGATTACAACTCAAAGTGATTTTGTTGAAGAAAAAGAGGGGGATATTAAAGTTAATGATACTGTTTTGACAAAATCAGGTATCAATATGATCCTTCACAAGCCGTTTACAGATGATGAATTTCATAAGGCCATTGATAGTTTCATAACCCCATAATGCAAAAACAAAACTGGATTTTAATATCGATCGCCCTTGCTGGAATTTTTTTTGGGATTCTGGCAGGGGCTTTTTTTATCCTTGTTCATGATTTACCCCAGATAAACAGCCTTAAACAATTTAAACCATCCTCTGTAACTACTGTTTTTTCATCGGATAAAAAAATCCTGGCGCAATTTTATATTGAAAAAAGATTTCCCGTACCCATAGACAACATTCCAAAAAATCTTATCAATGCCTTGATCACCATAGAAGATAAAAACTTTTACACCCATTCCGGTGTCAATTTAAAAGCAATTGCAAGGGCGATTTTTCATGATATAAAGGCGGGAAAATTCAAACAAGGTGCCAGTACATTATCCCAGCAGCTATCCAAAACACTGTTTCTGACATCTGAGAAATCAATTGTCAGAAAAATAAAAGAAGCCATTCTAACTCTCCAGATCGAAAGACGGTATACGAAAAATGAAATCCTGGAATTATATTTAAACCTGATTTATCTGGGATCGGGTTCCTATGGGGTTGAGGCAGCCAGCCAAACCTATTTTGGAAAATGTGTAAATGACCTGACCCTGGCCCAGGCAGCATTAATTGCAGGGCTCCCCAAAGCCCCTTCTGTGTACTCACCCATTAAAAACCCTGATCTGGCCAAAAAAAGAAGAGATATTGTTCTTAAACAAATGCTTGACGCAAACATCATTACTGAAACAGAACACAAGCTGGCAACAGCACAACAAATTGTTCTCTTTCCTCAACAATCAAGTCAAAGCAAGTCTGCCTATTTTATCGAATATATTAAACTGCTTTTAAAACAACAATTTGATTTGCAAAACGTCTATTCTCGTGGGCTGTCTATTCATACAACCCTTGACATGGATCTTCAGCTGGCGGCAACAGAGTCTGTTTTAAAACGAATGAATGAGCTTGAAACCCGGATGAAAAAACAAGGGCTTAACCCTTTAAAAGTTAACGGTGCATTGATTGCCATGGATATTAAAACAGGTGGGGTTTTAAGCATGGTGGGGGGTAAAGATTTCAATACAAGTTCCTTTAACAGGGCGGTCCAGGCCAAACGACAACCCGGTTCCGCATTTAAACCCTTTGTATACGCAACTGCTATCCATCAGGGCTTTTCACAGAATAATACCCTGCTGGATGCCCCTTTGTCTTTTTATTTAGATAACAATCAAACCTGGCAGGTGAACAATTTTTCAAAAACTTTTCAAGGAGACATCACCTTTCGTAAAGCGCTGGCCCTATCTAAAAACACACCGGTTGTAAGACTTATAGAAAGAATCGGTCCGGCCAAGGTGATTGAATTTGCAAAAAATTCAGGGATTGCATCCGAGCTTAACGCCAATCTGTCTCTTGCGTTGGGAACATCGGAGGTCAGCCTGCTGGAGCTCACAGCTTCCTATATCCCCTTTGCCAACATGGGGATTAGAGTAGAACCATTTTCCATTGAAAAAATAACAGATTCAGACTCCAGGATAATTTTTCAAAATACCATAAAAAAACAATCCATTATGTCCAGACAAACCGCTGCCGTTGTGACGGATATGTTAAAAGCGGTTATACGTGAAGGCACAGGGGTGAAAGCCGCTGTTATTCAAAAGGATATTGCCGGAAAAACCGGTACAACCGATAATTATAAAGATGCGCTTTTTATCGGATTCAGCCCGAATATTGCCCTAGGTGTCTGGGTAGGAAATGATGATTCAACACCGCTGGGAAAATATGAAACCGGCGCAAAAGCAGCCCTGCCCATATGGATGGATTATATGAAACATTGTCTTTCTACCACTGCCTATCAATATTTTGATATACCGGATGGAACAAAAATGGTATACATGGACCCCGATACAGGAAAGATATCAAAAGAAAAAACATTGGGAACCGTAAAAGCGCTGATTAAAATTAAGGATCAAAAATGATAAGAAAAGCCATACTTGATGATGTGAAATCCATTCATGCCCTGCTGCAACTCTATAGTAAAAAAGGGGAACTTTTAGCAAGGCCCCTTAGCAAGCTGTACGACCACTTAAGAGACTTCTGGGTGTTTGAAGATCCAGAAAAAAGAAAGGTGGTTGCCTGCTGTGCCTTGCAGTTTTGCTGGGAAGATATGGCAGAAATCCGTTCCCTTGCCGTTGATCCGGACTTCACCGGTCAAAAAATCGGTACTACCCTTACAGAAAGAGCCATCCAGGAAGCAGTATATTTCAAGATCAAGGATCTTTTTACCCTTACCTACAGACCCACTTTTTTTGAACGGTTTGGATTTTCAATTCTTGATAAAAACGAACTGCCTATTAAAGTGTGGTCAGACTGTATTGGTTGTGTCAGTTTCCCCAATTGTGATGAAATTGCCCTGCTTAAAAAATTATAAATATACCATTTTATAGGGAATCGGCGGATACATGAGCACGGATGGTTTGGGCAGGATATGCTCTTCAGACACGGTAAGCCAGTTTGTGTCCTGCTTTAACTCCCTGAGTCTTCCGCCCTCTGAGGGCAGGGCATGGCTGGTGTAATCGTATTTTACATTTAAGATGCAGATAAAATTTTTACGCTGCCGTGCAATAACATAATGCTTTGTAAAACTATTCTGGGTAATGCCTGCATTGCTGGCCAATTTTTTTATTTCACTGTCTGGCAGTTTAACTAGAACG
>JAHJLN010000197.1 GCA_018821715.1 Pseudomonadota bacterium
ATATATCAACTAATAAAATATTTGGATTTTAAGTTAACTATCTTATTTTTATCTTATTTTCAAATATCCACTCCCCTCATCTTTTTATATTAGATGATGACCGGCACTAAAAAATAATTTAAATAAATTCTTGACGTGTAGCTGTAATGTATCTATAAAATATCTAACTAGTAGCTTAAATATATCTTTTTATGGCTACATTGTAAACAGGAGTTTAAACATCATGGCGTTGGACGATGAAAAAAGTGACCGGTTTGAAGAAAATCATACCCGCCGCAAGGTGAAATTTGAAATCTATGGTGAAGAAATGATTGAAAAAACGGTTAATTCAAGCGGTAACAGTGGAAGGGTATACCTGCCGCCTGATTGGATCGGGACAAAAGTTAAAGTGGTGAAATGCTAAAAAAAATAAAGATAAAAGGAGGAAAAGATGGCGAGTGTACCGGATAAAATTTGGACATGGCAAATGGTAACCCCATTTAGAAAAGACAGGGAAACAGGAGCGGTCACCCCTGGTAAACTTGAAAAAACACAGATAGACGTACCACAACTCAAACCGGGTGAAGTCCTTGTTAAAGTAGCCGGCTGCGGTATCTGTCATACAGATCTTGGATATTATTATTATGGGGTACCCACTGTAAATCAGCCTCCCTTAACCCTTGGGCATGAAATTTCCGGTACGGTTATCGCCACAGCCGGTGACGTTGATTCCTGGAAAGGCAAAGAAGTGATTATCCCGGCGGTCATGCCCTGCAGAAAATGTTATCTTTGCAAAACCGGCAGGGGAAACAGGTGTCTTGCCCAGAAAATGCCGGGTAACAGCATGGGCATCTATGGCGGTTTCTCAAGCCATATCCCTGTTCCGGCCATTGATCTTTGCGAAGTCAAAAATCGAGGGAATCTGCCTCTTGAAAAACTTGCGGTTGTGGCAGATGCAGCGACAACACCGTTCCAGGCGGCAAAGCGCGCGGACATCCAGGTGGGTGATAATACCATTGTCATTGGTGTCGGCGGTGTGGGACAATATATGGTCCAAATCCTTAAAGCACTTGGTTGCGCCAATGTTGTTGCCATTGATATCAATCAGGAACGACTGGATACCATGTTGAAAAACGGGGCTGGTTTTGCTATTAACTCAATGGGCAAAACCCCGAAAGAAATTTCCGGGGAACTCAAGGGATTCAGAAAAGAAAACGGTCTGCCCTCAACCGGGTGGAAAATCTTTGAAGTTTCCGGTACCAAACCCGGTCAGGAACTTGGACTTGCCTTGTTAAGTTTTACCGGGAAAATGGTCGTTGTGGGATTTGGTCCGCACAAGGTGGAATATTCCATCTCAAGACTCATGGCATTTGATGCTGAACTCATCGGCTCCTGGGGCTGTCTGCCTGAGTATTATCCCTCTGTGTTGAGCATGGTGACCAGTGGAAAAATCAATTTTGAAGAATTTGTTCAGACAAGACCCATGAGTACTATTCAGGAAAGTTTTGATGAGGCCCATAAACAGTCACCTGATCAGAGAATCGTATTAGTACCTGATTTTTAATATTTTTAAAGGAAAATAAAGATGAAATTAGAAGGAAAAAAAGCCATTGTTACCGGTGGAAGCCGCGGCATTGGGCGAGCCATTGCCCTGATGTACGCAAAAGAGGGCGCAGACGTGCTTGTAAACTACCATTCCAATGATGCTGCGGCAAAAGAAACGGTGGCAGAAATTGAAAAACTGGGGCGCAGGGGAGTTGCGGTTGCAGCAGATGTTGCAAATTACAAAAGCGCTCAGAGCATGGTGGATGAATGTGTAAAACAGTTGGGCGGAGTGGATATTGTTGTGAACAATGCCGGCGTTTCCAAACCCTCCATGCTGCTTAAAATGAAAGAAGAAGACTGGGATTCCATTATTGATATCCATCTGAAAGCTGCTTTTAATACCACCCAGGCAGCGGGCCGCTACATGAAAGAAAAAAATTACGGTAAAATCATTAATGTGATTTCTACTGCCGGTATTTTCGGCACCATTGGCCAGATCAACTATGCCTCTGCAAAGGCCGGCATTATTGGGTTCACAAAATCAGCCTCCCGTGAGCTTGGACGATACAACATCAATGTGAACGTCATCTGTCCCGGTATTACAAAGACGGAAATGACAGGTAAGCTTCAGTCTGATGAAAAACTAAGAAAAATATATGAAGGCAGAATTCAGCTGGGCCGTTTTGCAGAGCCTGAAGAAATCGCCCCTGCTTTTGTATTCCTGGCATCTGATGATGCAAGCTATATCACAGGCCAGGTACTGGGTGTGGATGGCGGCTATATCGGGTAGTAAAATGAAGTTATATCTATCATGTGAAATGAAACTGCGTAAAACCAATCTTTAAAAATTAAAGGAGATGAATATGAGTCTTGAGTGGATGCCGAGAGAAAACGAAGTGAAGGATCATGCTTTGCATAGAAATCCCCACTGGGGAACAGAAGCACCCTGCGTTATGTATGAAAAAAGACCCCTGACAGACCCACAGGGAAATGTTACGGAAAAACTGTTTGTGGCATGGATTACTTTGAATAATCCGAGACAGTTCAATTCTTATACCACAGATATGGTAAAGGGCGTTATTGCAGGATTTGAAAATGCGTCTCTGGATAGAAGTGTGGTTGCAGTTGTTTTTACCGGCACAGGACCCTATGCCTTCTGCACAGGCGGCAATACAAAAGAATATTCGGAATTTTATTCAAAAAGATGTGATGAATACGGCCAGTACATGGAGCTGTTCAACCACATGGTGGATTCTATCCTTGCCTGCAAGAAACCGGTTATCTGCCGGGTGAACGGCATGAGGGTTGCCGGCGGCCAGGAAATCGGACTTGCCTGTGACATTGCCGTATCTTCAGACCTTGCCATTTTCGGCCAGGCAGGACCCAAACATGGTTCCGCACCTGCCGGCGGGTCTTCGGATTTTCTTCCCTGGTTCCTGACGGCTGAGGATGCCATGTGGAACTGTGTGTCCTGCGAAATGTGGTCTTCCTATAAAATGAAGGCAAAAGGTATGATTTCCAAGGTTGTACCGGTTCTTAAAATTGATGGTGAGTGGGTAAGAAATCCAACCGTTATCACGGATAAATATGTTGAAGACGGAGAGATTGTTTATGGTGAATACAAAACCGGCCAGGACCTGAAAGATGGCCGGGCGCTTCTGAAACAACATCAGGCCAATGCTGATTTTGAACTTCTTGACAAGGAAGTCAACGCTGTTATCTGGAAGTTTGCCAATCTTTTCCCCGGCTGCCTGATTAAATCCATTGACGGTATCCGCCAGAAAAAGAAATTCTTCTGGGATACAATGAAAAATGATCACAGACATTGGCTGGCTGCCAATATGTCCGGCGAAGCATTCCTGGGATTTGGCGCTTTCAATACCAAGAAAATTACCGGACAGGATACCATTGATTTTATTAAATTCCGCCAGAATGTTGCAGATTCCCAGATGTGGAATGATGAAATGTTTGCCAGTGTAATGGGCAAACCCCAAGAATAAGATCAAAAACAATAACAAACGGATCAAAAAAATTATTTGTGGTTCAAAGCCGGTTTTTCAGGTTTGAACCACAAATTTATTTTGGGGCGGCCTAAATCAGGCCCTTTATTTTTTCAATCAGCATTTCAGTTGGCGCACAGTAGATGTAATCGCCTTCAACCGGTTTCCATTCTTCACTTTCTATCTTTCCGATTTTCTTGTGGTGGTATATTAAGCGGTATTCCAGAGTATCCGCACCGATGTCCTGGTAAAACACCTTGTTTACCACAGACTCACCAACAGACGGGGAAAGGGAAAGCCCTTTTTTATCTACAAACAGTTTGCCGAACCGTTTGTATCGAAGTTCCACACTCACCCTGGCAACCCCCAGGTCAGACAGTTCATCCAGATCTGCTTCAGCCTCGAGCGTCACCGGGCGGACCGGGGCAGACAGGGTCACGGCCATTAGCTCCCCCTTTGTCCATTTCAAGGTTTTCGGATACAGGTGTCCCCCCCTCAGGCTCCACTGGACCGCATAGTCATAGATCTGTTTATCATCCCCCATGCGGGCATAAGTTAACATAGCGGTCTGGCCGTTCTGTTCCAGGTATTTTTTGTCAATGGTCAGTTCATCCATAAAGGGCCGTTCTCCCTTGCGGGGAATGCGAACCTGAACCGTGGCGTAATTGACCATCTCTTTAAAGATGTCATAAGCCTCGTTATCAATGACAAACCGCATCTCTCTTCTCTGGAAAAACGGGTCATCCAGATTGACTTCAGTGACAAGTTTGGGGTTATTTTTATATTTGGCATACCATGTCCCTACATTGCCCGTCATGGTGTGGTGTTCATAACGGGCCATCACTTTTTTAAGGTGCAGGGTCTGGGTGGATTTGCGTTTGATTTCCTTTCTCTGGAATACGGTATACTGGTATTTTTTTGCCTTTGCCGCGTTTTTGCGTCTTTCAGCATCAGCTGTTTTGTCTGTTTCTGAATCTCCTTCGTCACTGAGTTCTTCATCGCTGGGTTCCCCCAGGCGTTTCTGCATGTCAAAAAAAGACTCCAGGACGATTTTGTGCAGGCCGCTGTCAATGATCTCCTTGTCAGCATCTGGGACGTGCTGGACATAGTCAAAGGTCACAACCCCGGTTTCCTGTAGAAAATCAAGCGCTTTTGTCTGCTCTTCTTCTGTAATGGTGGTTGATTTTTTGGTACTGATTTTCAAGGGGTTGTACCACTTTGGATTCCAGTATTTTTTGCTGGTTGTCTTTTTTTCCCGTGTTTCCGTATACTCTTTTTCAATCTCATGGTACTTGTCGTAATTAATGATGACCCGAACATCGTATGCCGGCAGTTTGACAACATACTTCAGGTCAAATACCACAGAGATGTCTGTTGTGGGCTGCTCCAGGCTTTTTGCCAGAAGGGTTGCGCCATAGGCATCAAGGCGGGCGGCAACCGCTACCTGCTGTCCCTCCATGACCGGGGCTTTTCCCGTTGTGACCAGGGTAGAGGTAAATCCCTTGTCCGTTAACGTGGCAGAGACAACGCTGAAGCTGTTACCCTCGGCGCCAACCTCCAGGGGAACAGCACCCTGGAGTTGTGCGCCCTTTACCTTTTTTTTAAGTGCTTTTGCTGTTTCCTGCTGCTGATCGCCGGTAAGGCCGTATTCAACAAGGAAATGGATAATAGCGCCTTCAGCCCCGCCGGCTTCCTTTGTTTTATCCGTAACAAACCGGATCATTGAAAATTTCGGAACTCCGTCCTTGTCCCTTGAGATCCTGGGGTTGGCAGGCAGGTAATAGTAGTTATTGGATTTTTTTTCAGGGTCTTTTGTGGCTGCAGAAAAGCACCGCACAGTTGTTCCGTCCGCAAGCTTTAAATCAATGTGCTGGCCGTACCGGATTCCCCCCACCTCTTTTACCGCATCGGCCGAAGGCATGGTAAGCGCCGGTTTGATGCGGATCGGTTTGAACTGCTTCATGTATGGATTCGGTGCAGCCGCGGCCGTGGCAGCCAGTGCCACGCCAAGTAACAGGCCCATGACCAACAGGGAAAATCGGTTAAACATCATATTGTCCTCCTTAGGGTGTGCCGCAACATGCAGCAGATTTTTTTATATTTCAGGGTTTATATTCCGGGTGGTACAAGCACAAGATAACTTTCTTCCAGATCTTGCCAGTCTCCTTTTTCAGGTTTTCCCTTTGCAGGATACCAGTTTACGCGATACCGGACACCCATGCCCGGATCATGGAAAATAACGGCACTGGTCACTGATTCTGCATCGGTTGCCCGCATGACGGAAAGCATCTGCTTTTTTTCTTTTCCGAAAATCTTATAGTTTACCTCAATGGTGGCGCTTCTCATCTGGGCGTCTTCAAACAGGAACCGGTCTGCATCCACCTCAAGGTCCACGCGTTTCAAAGGCGGGGCAATGGTAATAATGGGGTCGGCACTCTCAAGCCATTCATCCGGGTTTTCAGGCTGCCGGATTTTGTTTTGCCCCTGTATGCTCCAGGTGGTGCGGTAATTGTAAGTGAGCCAGCTTGACTTTTTCTCTCCAAGGCGCGCATATTTAAAGCTCTTGCTTAAGAGCCCGTCCCGGATGTCTTCTCTTGTAAAAATCAGTTCACCTGTTGCATCTGCCTGTCCTTCATAGGTTTTTTTAATGGACACGCCGGCAAAATTCATGATCTTTTCAAATGCACCGGTATAGTCTCCGTCAAGCCTGAAAAACAGTTCTCTTTTCTGAAAGGCTGGATCAGCAAGATTAACCACCCTGAACATGTCGGGATTGCTGCCAAATTCCTTGTAAAGCCCTGAAATATTTCCTGCCGTATCTACCGGTACCTTTATGACTGCCCGTCTGGTGAGGTGAATGTTAAAGACCGCCCTGTTAATGTCTTCCCGTTTTTTAAGGACATACTGGTTGTCTGAAAAATATTTCTGGTTTCCGGTGCTGGTAAACAGGGTTGACAGCCAGCCTTTTTTCTGGCGGCCCTTGATCTGCCCTGCTTCAACGGCTTTTTCTTTTTCCGGTATAGCGGTAAAACCGGTTTTCTGGTCAAATATAATTTCAGTCAGCTTTCCTGTGACAAGATCCACAAGGGATTGCATGGCCTTGTTTGCCGAATCCTGTGGCATTCTGTCCATGATATCCACCTTGATATCACCGGTCCTGACAAGCTCATCCACAATATTCCTGACCTGGTTTTTTGAGTACCCGTCCTGCTTGTTCATCAGCTTTGAAAAATGCGTATACACTGTGGAAACCTGGGCAGACACCTTTGCCTCAAAGGAAGGAAGCGTTGCCTCATAATAGGTACGAAGGGCAACAGACACATCGGATGTGGGTTTTTGCAGAGACTCCCATAAAAGGGTTGCGCCGTGAGGAGAAAGGGTTGCGGCTACCGCTGCCTTGGAGCCGGGTGTCACAGGCGCTCTGCCGCTGCTGATGATACTGGTTGTAAACCCTTTATCAGTCAAGGTGCCCGAGATAATGGAAAAACTTGCCTCATTTTCCTGTTTCAGCGGCACCGGACCTGAAATCCTTGCATCGGGTTTTATGGCTTTCAATCCTTCCTGCAGGGCTTCAAGATCTTCAGCCGGAAGAGAAAGGGTCACCAGCATATGAAAGAGCCCTCCGCTGGTATCGCCTTTCGGGTCCACAAATTTGATGACAGACAGTTCAAGTCCTCCGTCATTGCGCTGTGATACCCGTGGCGCAGGGGGAAGATAATAAAAATTATTGCTGTCACCGGCATCCTGCAGGAGCAAAATTCCATTCACCTCAATGCGGCCGGCCTCATAGTTGACCAGGGCATTGGCCTGGATCGGCACTCCCAGAAAAACCATGAGCAAAAGAAAATTAAAAAGCCTTTGATAATATGGTTGTCTCATCTGCTAAATTTTCCCCCCTTCAGGCAGTTCATCCCAGTAAATAATATCTCCTTCAAGTTTTTGCGGAGAAGACGCGATTTTTTTGCCCCCTTTAAGGAACCATGTGATGCTCACATCCTGGGGCTCACCCGTCATGTCTACAGGGATATCCAGGTGAAGCGCCGGCGCAGGTCCCTGATTACGGATAGTGGCCTGGGTGGTGATCTGTTTCCCGTTTATCCTGCTGTTTACGGTAATGACGGCATGACGGACACTTGCCTGTTGCAGCGCCTCTCCTTCTCCTTCAATGGTCAGGCCCCTGTAACGGTAAGGGGGGTTTAAGGCAAGCATGGGGCTGTTTTCCCTGTTCCATTCAGAGCGGATTTCAAGGCCGCCGTGAAAAGACCATATGACCTGGTACGTATAGTCCAGCCACAGGTTCCTGTCGGTATCGCCTTTATACCCGTAGGCCAGGCCAAAGGAATTATTGCTGGCATTAAATGCTTCAGGCGTAATGACCACTTCGTCATTGGTGTTGGAACCATCCTGGTGGCGCTTGGTCATCTTTACGGTTACAAAATTCAAATATTTTGTAAAGGTGGAAGCATCCTGACCGTCAAGGGTCACAAGGATTTCGCGTTGTTTGAACACTGGATCATCAATGGCAACCGCCTTGAATATCCGGCTGTCGTTGCCATATCGGCTGTAGAGGCTGCCGATATTTTCCGTCATGGTAAAGCTTTGTTTTTCAGATCGAAAATGGTTCATCTGGTAGACCATCCTGCCGCTTCGCTTGATATTCTTCATCTGGAACGAGGCCACAAGAGAAAACCCGGGTTTTTTTGCAGCAGCGGCTTTCTTAAGAGCAGTGGTTTTTGGGGTGGCGGCAGCAGGTTTTGCCGTTGTGCTGTTTAAAGGAACTGAAGTTCCTGTGCTGCCGACTGACGGTGCCAGGCTGTTGCCGGCAGTTGAAGATGATGACGGTGTGCCGGACGGTACCGGGGCCAGCGGCGTTTCTTCAGGTTTTTTAAGTTCTGAGGCTTTGGTGTCGGAATCTGCGGTATCTTCAAGTTCATCGGTTGCCAGTCGTTTTTTTAAGGAGCGAAGCCGCCCTTCAATCTCACCTGCCCTTGCTCCCGTGGGGGAGTGGCCGAGCTGGTAGGCTTCATAGGCATCTATGGCCTTTTTTGTTGCATCGCGCGGGTAACCTTGACGTCTGGCCTCTTCGTCCAGGCGGCGCGCCTGGTTATAGGCATCACTGGCTGACGTATCAGAAACCTGTTCATTTGGATTGGGGCTTTCTGATTTTGTGACAGTGGTGGACATGTTTTTTTCCATTGCCAGTTTGTCAGCCTGGTTCGCCATTTTCAGGCACTCCCTGCCACCTTCAGACTCTCTGCCGACAATGTCTGCCGACCGCCTGAAACTATCGGCTGCCTCGTCGTATCGGGTCAGCTTTAACTGGCAGGATGCAATACTCCATACAATACCGGCATGCTCCTTTCCCACAAGATCATAATGCTGTTTTTCCCATTCCTGATAAACATCAAGGGCTTCCTGGTATTGTTTTTCATCGTACAATTTCTGTCCGTGTGAAAAAAGCTCATTTAACCCAGCAGTCTGTTCAGCCGTTAATTTACCTGACGTCTCGGTCTTTGTTTCGGGAAGCGGCGGCAGGGTCGGGGCTTCTGCAGTGTCCGGGCTGACAGATGTTTCAGAAGAAGCATAAACATTGGTTATCAGATGGTCCAGTATGGAACCGATCATTTGCCTGAATCCCGGGGAATTCAAATTAAGAGAACTTTTCTTTCCACTGGTTGCTGTGGAATCTTCTTTTAACATCTTCATGGCCTGGTTCAGGCTGGAGTATGAATTATTTTCAGCAGCAGCCCGTGACAGATCATCCACAGGTGCAGGGTCGAACATGACCTGCAGAAGCTTTGCATTGGCACTTTCTATGATCCTGTCCATGCTGGCATTTTCGCCCTTGGTGGTGATCTTGATGGCACCGTCCTGGCGAAGTTCCTGGAAAAGCATATCCACGTCAGCACCAAACCAGGAATATTTCATCCCTGCCTTCAATCGTTTATGCTTGCTGACCCTGGACCAGTCTGCTTCAATCGTGGCCTCATAGGGTTCTCTTACCCCGGCAAATTCCATGTCAAACACCAGGGAAATATCAGGGGTGTCCCCTTTAAAGGATTCCCATAAAAGTTGCGCCCCCTGTCGTGAAAGGGCCATGGAAACAGCCGCCTTCTGGCCTTCCATGAGCGGGGCCTTGCCAACGGCAACTGTTCTGACAAGCGTTTCCTGGTCCTGCCCAAAGGAGGTGATGAGGGCAAAACTACCCTTGCGATAGACAATCGGGCCTTCGATACGGGCATCGGGCTGGATTTCCTGGAGTCTTCTCTGGGCAGCCGCCACCCGGTCCTTGCCGGCTCCGTAGGTCACCAGAAAATGAACGATACCGCCCCCTTCAGCCGTGTTTGTCCCGGCTTTTCCTGTTTTCTGGGTCCGGCTGTATTTCATGAATGAAAACTGGGGCTTACCGTTTTTCATGGCAAGCCGCGGCTGGTCAGGCAGGTAATACCAGATGGCAGGATCTTTTAAGGACTGGTAACACACAAGTCCCTCAAGTTTTTTCATCTTGTCAAGATTGATCTCCTGGCAATCGGCAGGCCCTGCAAAGACACCTGCCAGGACCAAACTAAGAAGTGCTGTAAAAAGGTTAAACCGCAGTCTGATTGTCATGATCCTTTCCTCAAATTTTTATCCGGTCAGCAACTAAAAAATATTTAAAAACACTATTCTTCTGAACTCTTGTCATCTGTCTCATTTTTATAATCCGTGATATCCAGCATGGCCTCGCCTGGGCGCATGATCCAGGGGCCTTTTTCAGATCTGCCGTCCAGAAAAACACGGGTAATCCGTACCTTGTAGGCAATATCCAGATCCTTTGCCAGCTTGAAGTCGATCCGTGTCCGGCAATCACTGTCCTTGCGGAAAGTCACAGACTCCACAAGCGGTTTTTTGGGTGTGGGAATTGCCACCTCCACAATTTTGGAATACAGGGTTTCATCCAGGTGTTCAAGGAAATCAAAGCAGAAAATATCAATACCCGTATATCCCCGGACCATTCGCCCCCCTATGTCTGTTCTGGAAAAAAGAGAGGGAAAGGCCTTCATGTCAAGTTCAACCGGCAGGGTGGATGAAAAGGGTACCTCATCCGCCTCCCAATGGTTGTCATTGTTTTTTCTGACGCCGGAAAGGCTTTCCGCCATTTCAACACTTATCAGGGTCTGCCCGGCTTGGACTGCATCCCAGAGGAGTTCACTCATGGTACTGTCCAGGGGCACGGTAATCCTCTTTCCGGACCAGCGGCTTCCCTGTGACCATTCAATGGTCTTGTCGGCAAAAAGAAGTTTTCCCTTTGTTTTTGTCACCGGTATGCTCATAAGCTTTGGATTTTTGACGGCAAGGGTTTTTGACAAGGCCTTTTTAATCTGTTTGATCAGCGCTTTTTCCCGCTCTCTTTGAATCCCGATCGTTAAGACCCCCTTGACCCAGAATTTGCCGGAATCCCCGGTTCCCTTGCGGCCCAGGTATCGGTAAATTTCCAGGGAAACGTCGGGCAGGGTATCGATCCTGGTTCCAAGTACCGGCAGGGATGGGGTAAGATAAAATTGATTGTTTTTTAAATGATCTGAAAAAATCCTTATCCCTTCAACATCCCTGTAATTGCCAAGATCAGGTGAAGCCAGTGCATTGCAGGTTAAAAAAAGAACCATTCCAAGGAAAAACACAATTCTCATTGATCTTCCTTAACAGTTCCCATAATCGGTTCAAGATGGCTTGCCCCGAAGAACTGACTTGTGGTGCGGCTGTCATGCCAGCTTTCTTCTAACACAAAAGTTCCGTCTCCATTTATCAGCTTAATCCTGTACCGGTACAAAAGAGGCTCGGCACCTTTTCCTTCAGGCGTGTAGATAACCAGATCCTGGTCCATGTTGTTTTCCTGGGTCAGTTCCACCTCCCGGGTGATCACCTTACCCTTGCCGGCAGTAAAGTAGGGGGATTGAACCTGAACAATAATCTTGTAAACATCTAAATCTGAAAACACATCCGGTATGACTTCAAACTTGATGCGGCTTGACGGAGCTGTGGCCACGCCCTTGCGCACATCTCTGTCCACTGTTTTCATACAGTCCGGGCAATCTGAATCAAGGCTTGTTCCCAGCCAGGCCAGCAGTATATTATTCCCAAAAACCGTATTGGCAGTCGGAAGCTTGAATGCTTTTTTCCCTCCGGGAAGAAGGGTTGAGGCTTTAAGATTCTTTGATATTCTTTCCAGCTTTCCATTGTTTACTTTATAACAGTTGATGGAGGAAAGTTTAACGGGAAAGTTTGTAAGATTACGGATTACTCCCAACGGCCTGTTTTCTACCCACTGGGTAAACCCGTCAACCCTGTTCCCGGAAAAATTCAGATACTGGATATGGATGGGCACAGGCACGGATGCGTCGCCCACCTTTACATTAAGGTTGCCGGAAAGTCCTTGTCCGGCAATCTGTGCCAGCACCTCTTCAGTCTCGTCCTGGTTAAGGGCAAGAGTCAGGCGGAATGATTTTTTAAGGTGGGACGGCAGGGTAATACTGATCCTTTCAGGGGCAAGCGCGAGGCCTGCCGTCATCCCCTGCATGTCTGCCGTGGCGCCGATCCCTGAAATGGCATTAAGGGTGAGCTTGTCCGATGCTTTCAGATCGAATGCCTGTTTGAGGATACTTTTAAGAACAAGGATGTCGCCGGTGTGATGGGGGGCCAAAAGTTCGGCAGTGATCATGACGGACGGTTTTTCCGGATCTGTCAGATGGTTGTACTGGACATTCAGTCCATAGCCGTTCTCCGGATCATGTACCAGAAGAAATCCCCTTGGCAGGTAATAAAAGACATTTCCTGCAGCCTTGTCCTGAAAGATCAGGTGGGGGTCCCAGCCGCAGGTCATGGCAAGATCTTCAAGAAGATCCGTGTCATCAATCATATCCGCAAGATCAATAGCGGCCTTTGGGTCAGGACCCGCAGGTTTTGCAGGGGTCGTCGTCACGATGGGCCGCAGAAATAGATTTGCCTTTATCGGTTTTTTTATCACAACGGCGGTTATGGGTTTGAATTGTTTTTGTTCTAGGGTGGTATTGAGTTTTAACGGTTTGAACTGCCGTACGATTTGTGTACCGTAAGTCGGTACTGCCAGAAACAGGACGGCAAGTAAGCCTGAAAGAAGACGTTTCATTAATATCCTTAATTTAAATGATGACTTTATTTTGTCAGTCGGGGTTTTACCCATACAGCCCAGTCATGGTCGCTGGTATTTCCTGCACGTACCCGAAGGACCAGCTGCACCTTCTTGCCGGCCCATCTGGAAAGATCAGCATCAATGGAAACGTATTTTTTGGCGCTTACCCTGTTGCTTGCGATCCTGTGATATTGGTTGTTTTCTTTTACATATACCTGAAACGTTACACCGTCTGTCAGGTTTGCGCCCTTAAGAAATCCCACTACAGATTTGAAATGCAGGTTATCCCCCAGTATCATCAAGGGATATTGGCCGTCAATCCAGCCCCCTGACTTCCACTGGGGGTGGGTTTCAAGAAGGTCTACTGCGGCGTTGCCTGAATTCAGATAGCCTTTTGACAGGGTCCGAACAAAGCCTTTTTTGTCGTTTCCTGAACCTGGAAAAGAAAGGGGGCCTGCAGAGCTCATCCATTTTGCAGACCTTGCACTTGTATAAAAATCATAATTTTGTACCCCTTTGGGGCGTTGTTTGATACTTGTTACGCCAACGGGAGCGGTAACCTTAGGAGCAGCCTGAACAGTGGCCGGGGGGGAGGTCTGAACAGTGGCCTGGGGAACAGTTGTCTGGGCAGCAGCCGGGGGAGCCGTCTGGGTGATGGCACCGGGCGTGTACGGCTTGAGTATGGTTCCGGGCTTTACAAAAACACGTGGCAACGGTTTGCTGCCGGAATTTGTCTGACCGTCTTCAAGCTCAATACTGTCATTGTCGGCAACCATAGCTTCATCATCGGGTTCATCGCTGTGAGTCCATATTTTGGAAATATCGTAGATAATTTCCCCAAACGGCCTGTCAGGATTTGACTGTCTCACGAGAAAAAGCCGGATCTGATCGGATTCTACTTCAGTCTTGGCTGTGTCCCATCCGTCGTCCTCTTTTTGAGTCCAGCCGATGGCAAGCTTTACTTTTCCCTGACTGCCGCTGACCGTATTAAGGGTGTTGCTGAATCCCTCCAGCGGAGCGCCGAAGTAACGGACTTCTCCTTGAACGTAAACATTGTCGCTGCGTTTGATATTATCATAGGTGACTTCAAGGATAATTTTGTTTCCAACTCTTTCGATGAGCTTAACATCGCCCAGCTGACCTTTATAGTTGCCGATAAATTCATCAATACTCTCCTGAAGGATGCTCATAAGTCCCTTTAAAAGATCATTGGAAGCGCCTGAAGCTGAGGTGGAAGTGTCGTTTTCTTCTGCAACAGCAGCAGCCGGCGTCATTGCAAAACAGCATATCAAAATCAGAAAAATAGAAAATAATCGGCCTGGTTTCATGAAATGATCTCCTTTTTATTTAAATTTAAGCGACTTTTTCTGCATTTTTTCAGCCTTGGAGTTGATTGGCCCAGTATATAAAGACAAATATTGACTGTCAATATTAAGTATCAGTTTTTGAACATGGGCAGAATATTTCAGATCAAACTCAATGAGAATCCATCCGGATGCTTTTTTGATATCGTATCAGGAAAACCAGGATAAAGGATTTTTAGACATCGCAAATTATATATGATAAACTTACGGCATTTTTTGATGAATTTATGGCATAAATTAATTCGTTAAATAAAGGAGGTCAGTATGAATGATAGATCTTCAAGTTTGCCTGTTATTCGGAAAATGGTTCCCTCGGATCTGGATAGGATTGTTGAAATAGACATCAAGGTTTTAGGAAAACCAAGGCCTGAGTATTGGGAAGCCAAGCTTGACCTGTTGGGAAAACGCTCCCAGATTTCCCCTCTTGTTGCCCAGTTGGATGGTTTGGTGGTGGGGTTTATTATCGGCGGCGCCAGCCGGTGGGAATATGGCGTTCCGGAGAATATCGGATGGATTGATACCATTGGCGTAGACCCGGACTACCAGAGAAAGGGCGTAGCAAAGATATTGTTCACCCACATGGCCCACGACCTGAAAAAAACAGGCATTGACACCATTACCACATTTGTAAAACGGCGTGATCCGGTACTCTTGAAATTTTTTAACCGTCTTGGATTCCAGAAGGGCGATATGGTAAATCTTGAGTTGGATATTTAGGTTCGATTCAATCTGAAATCTTTTTTTTTATTTAGAACTTCCAGTCGTGCTATTTTTGTTTTGATCACTGGATTTTTGCCTTTATTAGCAGTCATTTCAGCTTTTTTAAAAATCTATTTTTTCTCTTGACACGTAGTTATTATGTAGCTTATATATAGTTACATTGTACCGGGCGGTTTGGATGTTTTTGTATCTTCCGGAGTGTTTTTTTTGTTATGGTATTAAAGGCTTAATGATTCTGAACTTATAGCATAGATTTTGATAGAAGGGGAAAAAAAATGAGGTACGCTGAGACAGGGTTTAATTTAGAAGTTGATCTAACCCGGGGAAACATTGAGAAAGTCGCAACAGACCCAAAAGAAACCGAGCTTTATCTGGGAGGTCTGGGCACTAATGCCAAGATATTGTGGGACAGGGTTCCCCCTGAGGTTGACCCTTTTTCTCCTGATAATCTACTCATTTTCGGCGCAGGTCTTTTATGCGGCACACCAGCAGTGGGGTGTAACCGGACCATTGTTTCCACCATATCTCCCCAGACCAAATTAATGGCGTTTTCCATGATGGGAGGATTTTTTGCACCGGAATTGAAGTATGCAGGCCTCGATAAAGTAATCTTTCGCGGCAAATCCCCAAAATTGGTGTACCTGTGGATAAACAATAACAAGGTAGAATTGCGGGACGCCTCCCATTTAAAAGGTAAAGGTTCCCTTGAAACTGCGGAAATGATTCGAAAGGAATTAAAAGAACCCAAAGCCCAGGTGGCTGCCATTGGCAAGGCCGGAGAAAACAGGGTTTTTTATGCGTCCATCGAACAGGGCAGATCCAGTGCCAGCCGGGGCGGTATCGGCGCTGTCATGGGCGACAAGGGACTCAAGGCCATTGTTGTTCGCGGCACACTGGACATCAATGTTGCAAAGCCGCTCGAATATATGGAACTTTGCAACGAGGTTATGGAATATATACAATTTCGAAATGAGAATCCGATTCCGGGGGTTATGCCGATTCTGGCGGGCCTGGGCTCTCCCCAGGAGATGAAAGTTCATGATGAAAAATGGCATACTGAAAATTTTAACTGGGGAAATTCCCGTGAGCGGCGAAAAGGGTTCTGGACCGATGAGGTTGCAAGGGACTGGATGGAGACACTGGATAAGGCAAGAACACGGCTGATCTCCTGCTATAATTGTCCCATGACCTGCGGGGCAACCATTTCCATGCCCGGACTTCCCACCTACATGATGAAATGCTTCACAAAACTAACCTATACCATGGGCGCTTTTTCAGACCTGGATTTTGGGTTGAGAATTGCCCAGAAAGCTACAGAGTACGGATTGGACGGATTTTCCGCTCCCCAGGTAATGGCCTTTGCCCTTGAACTCCTCAAAGACGGCATCCTTCACAAGGATGACTTTCCGGGAATGCCCGAAGACAATGAAGGCAGATTTTACTACCTGCTGGACATGATTGTGAACCGGGAAGGTATCGGGGATGTACTGGCTGATGGAACGTACTGGGCAGCTAAAAAGATCGGAAACGGCGCAGAGGCATATGCCCATAACAATATTAAAAAGCATGAGCAGCTGCCGCTGAAACTTTCCATGCTGAACCCCATCTATTATCTGATGTACTGCACCGGCGAGAAGATGAACATTACCCAGATTGAAGGGCAGTTCCCCCAGGCCCCTTATCCCAAAAAAGAGCATAGAGAAAAGTTTTGTGAAGACTGGTTTCATGTTCCTGATGAAAAATTCAAGCAGTATTTTATAGACTGGGAACCCCGGGGTGAAAATTCAATGCCGTTTTACCCGACGGTTGACATGTGCTGTGATATTGTTGACTGGCAGGAAAGGATGCACTACATTGATGATGCCCTTGGCCAGTGTGCCGGGTTATCTTCCTTTCCGTTAAAACCACCCTATCATATCCACAATTACCCGAAATTTATCTCAGCCGGGGCCGGGATTGAAATGGATGAAGATAAACTGTCCCAGGCAGCCAAAAGATACCGGACCCTGGTTCGCGCCATTAATATAAGAAGAGGCATGAGAAGAAAAGATGACAGACCTCCAGAGGATCATTGGAAGAAACGGTTCCCTGAACTTGAAAAAGAGCTTTTAGATACCTATTACAAATTCAAGGGATGGAATAATGACGGGATTCCGACTAAAGAATCGTTACAGGAGCTGGGGTTGGATTATGTGGCGGATGAATTCATAAAAAGAGGGATCCTCAAAGAGGACGAAGACACATCCGGTGAAACGATTTCAGCTGAACAACAGACCCATTAGAGTGGAGGAGAGACCCTTGACTGGTGATAAAACAGATAAAAAAACAAAAATCATAAAAACCATCAGAATTGATGTGGATAAATGTAATGGCTGCCGGGCCTGTGAGATGATCTGTTCCGCTTTTCATTCGACACCCAAATACAGCAGCAATAATCCTGCCAGATCCCGTATCCGGATCATTCGTGAGCCGCTAAGAGATCTATATGTTCCGGTTTATGGGGGAGAATATACGGTTGCTGAATGTGCCGGCAGGGACAAATATACCATTGACGGGAAAGAATACGACGAATGTTCCTTTTGCAGAGCATCCTGTCCATCCAGGGACGAGTTCAAAGAACCGGATTCCGGCCTCCCCCTTAAATGCGATATGTGTGAAGGAGAAGAAGAACCCCTGTGTGTTAAGTGGTGCATGCATGATGCCTTGATTCTGGAAGAAAGGGAAGAGGAAGCTGTAGAAGATCCGGAAGAGGCGGAGCTCGAAGATCTGGAGATCGGCCTGGAATCTCTGGCAGACAAATTCGGTATGGACAAGATCATGGATGCCGTTGCCCGGATGAATCAGAAAGACTAAATTTTATAAGGCAAAAAAGGATTGATGTGGAAACTGTAGCCCCCTTCATAGAAGTAATCGATGAGATAAAACAGGCTGGTGGGGAAGTCTTTAAGTTGTGCTTCCAGTGCGGATTGTGCGATGCGGTTTGCCCGTGGAATAAGGTTCGGCCCTTTAGCATGCGCAAACTGATCCGGGAGGCGGCCTTTGGCTTGACTGAGATAGAAGGTGAAGATATTTGGCGGTGCACCACCTGCGGTACCTGCCCAGCCCAGTGCCCCAGGGGCGTCAAGCAGATAGATGTCAGCGTGGCCCTGCGCCGCGTGGCAACGGAATATGAAGTTTTTCCGGCTTCTGTCAAATCTGCCCGTACGGCAAGGGCCAGCCTGATTTCCGAAGGCAACCCCCTGCAGGGTGACAGAAAAAAGCGGGCGGACTGGGCAAAGGATCTGTCTGTAAAAACATATAAAGAAGGGATGGAAGCCTTATATTTTGTCGGCTGCTATCTGTCCTATGATCCGAGAATGAAAAAGGTTGCCACGGCAACAGCAAAAATTTTACAAAAAGCAGGCGTGGATTTCGGGATCCTGGGTTCCCAGGAAAACTGCTGTGGAGAAAGCATCCGCAAGACAGGCAGCGAGGAAGTCTTCAAGCGCCTGGCAAAAGAAAACATTAAAACTTTTATTGATAATGGGGTAAAGAAAATCATAGTGTCTTCTCCCCATTGCTTTCATACCTTTAAAAATGAATACCCTGAATTCATGGTGAACTTTGAGGTACTTCATATGTCCCAGTACCTGCTGGAGCTGATAAATCAAGGACGGCTTGAGCTTACGGGGGAATATCCCAAAAAAGTGGCGTATCATGATCCCTGCTACCTGGGTCGCCATAATGCGGTTTATGAAGATCCCCGGGATCTTTTAAAAAAAGTGGCCGGGTTACAGCTTGTTGAGATGGAAGGCTCCCGTAAAACCAGCCTTTGCTGCGGCGGCGGCGGCGGCAGGATCTGGATGGACACCCCCCAGAAGGAGCGGTTTTCCGACATCCGGCTGAAACAGGCCAGGGATGCAGGCGCCCAAGTTTTGGCAACAGCCTGCCCGTACTGCATTACCAACTTTGAAGAAAGCCGTCTGAATCTTGAGTATGAAGATGTCCTGGAAGTCAAGGACATCACGGAAATTATCTGTGAAATGATTTAGCGCAAAGGGTCCGGACCAGGTGTCTCAAACCCGGCAGACCCAAAAAATATGATGAGGAGATAGAAAGTGGGAAACGACGTATTGCCAAAAGAAGTACTTCAACAATTTTCCGGAAGTCTGGGTGACAAAAACTTTGGAGACGTTATGGTTGTCGGCGGAGGGGTCAGCGGTATACAGGCCTCCCTTGACCTTGCCACTGCGGGGTTCAAGGTTTACCTGGTGGAAAAAGGCGCAAGCATCGGCGGGCACATGGCCCAGCTGGACAAGACCTTTCCCACAAATGACTGCTCAATGTGAATTCTCTCTCCTAAACTGGTCGAGGTCGGCCGGCATCCAAACATAGAGATTTTAACATTCACTGAAGTTGACAGTGTTGAAGGCAAAAGAGGGGATTTTCAGGTATCCCTTAAAACAAAACCCAGGTATATTATAGAAGACAAATGCACGGGATGCACCACCTGTGTTGAATACTGCCCGGTTCACTATCCGGATCAATTCAACCAGGGAATCAGTGACAATAAAGCGGTTCATGTCTATTTTTCCCAGGCCATTCCCCTGGTTGCCTATATTGACGACTCCTGCCTGAGGCTCAAGGATAAAAAATGCGATATCTGCAGCGGCGTCTGTAAGACAGGGGCCATAGATTTCAGGCAGACCCCCAAAAAGACGAATATTAATGTGGGTGCCATCATCCTGTCTTCGGGGATTACCCCCTTTGATCCAAGTGTCAAGGATGAATACGGCTATAAAACTATGCAGAATGTTGTTACCAGCATGGATTATGAGCGGCTCCTGTCTTCCACCGGTCCTTTTGAAGGTGAGGTAAAAAGAATATCAGACAAGACCCACCCCAAAAGAATCGCCTGGATTCAATGTGTGGGGTCAAGACGGGTAACCCAAGGGGATAACAGCTATTGCTCAGGGGTTTGCTGCACCTATACCCAGAAGCAGGTCATCCTGACAAAACACCATTATGAAGATGTCCAGTGTACCATTTTCCATAATGATATCCGCTCTTTCGGCAAGGATTTTGAGCGGTACTTTCAACGCGCCGAACAGCTGCCCGGTGTTGAATTCATCAGATCTTACGCCGCCATTGAAAAAGAGATCCCGGAAACCAAAAATGTGGTTGTCAGATATGCCACCACTGACGAGGGCGTAAAAAGAGAAGAATTTGACATGGTGGTCCTGTCGGTTGGACTGAATCCGCCGGCAGCATACAAGGAAATATCTGAAAAATTCGGCATTGAACTTAATTCACACAACTTTGCCAAATCAGACTCTTCCAATCCCATTAAGACCAACGTGCCCGGTATCTTTGTTTCCGGTGCCTTCCAGGGACCGACCGATATCCCGGAATCGGTCTTTACAGCCAGCGGTGCCGGGTCCCAGATCGGTGAAATGCTCAACTACAGGCGGGGAAAACTTGCCAAAGAAAGAATCTACCCTCAAGAAAGGGATGTGTCCAGTGAAGAACCAAAGATCGGTGTCTTTGTCTGCCATTGCGGGGCCAATATTTCATCTGTTGTCAATGTGCCGTCCACGGTTGACTATGCCTTGACCCTGCCCCATGTGGTGTATGCCAAAGAGCAGATCTTTTCGTGCGCCACCAATTCAGCAAAGGAAATCACGGATCTTGCAAAGG
The DNA here is from genome assembly GCA_018821715.1 of Pseudomonadota bacterium. GTDB lineage: Bacteria > Desulfobacterota > Desulfobacteria > Desulfobacterales > Desulfobacteraceae > Desulfobacula. The sequence continues at coordinate 20,433 of JAHJLN010000197.1, forward strand.
AAAAAGGCCTGAACCGCGTGGTGATTGCCGCCTGTTCTCCCCGGACCCTTGAGCCCTTGTTCAGGGATACCTTGAGGGAAGCCGGACTCAACCAATATTACCTTGATATGGCCAATATCAGAGAACACTGCTCCTGGGTTCATGCCAAACAGAAAGACGAAGCCACCCAGAAGGCCCAGGATATCGTGAGGATGTCCGTTGCCCGGGCTGGCCGGCTGGAACCGTTAAAGGAATTTGATCTGCCGGTAAACAAAGCAGCCCTGGTGGTTGGCGGCGGTATTGCCGGCATGACCTGTGCCCTTTCCATAGCCAAACAGGGACATGAAGTTCATCTGGTTGAAAAGGCCAAAGAGCTGGGCGGAATGGCCAGAAGAATTCATTCCACCCTGGAAGGTTTGGATGTTCAGACCTATCTGGATGATATCATCCAAAAGGTGTATAAAAATCCGCTCATCCATGTATCCCATGACGCCGTCATTAAAAGCGTTGAAGGCTATCTGGGCAATTTTACCACCACGGTTTCAACCGAAGGTCGGATCAAGGAAATCAAACACGGTGCATCCGTCCTTGCCATTGGTGCAGATGTCTATAAACCCACGGAATACCTGTACGGGGAAAATGAAAATGTCTTTACCCATATTGACCTGGGCGGGGAGATTGTCAAAGGCAACGAGACCGTCATCAATGCCGAAAGCCTGGTGATGATCCAGTGCGTAGGCTGCAGGAACGAAGATAGAAATTACTGCTCAAGGGTTTGCTGCGGCCATGCGGTAAAAAATGCCTTGAAACTTAAACAGAAAAATCCCGACATGCGGATCTACATATTGTTCCGCGATGTTCGAACCTATGGGTTCAAGGAAGACGCCTACCGGGAAGCATCGGACAAAGGTGTCCAGTTTATCCGGTATACGCCGGAAGACAAGCCCACCGTGGAAGCGGTCAAAGAGGGCGGTAAGGATGTCATACGGGTCACGGTCCTGGATCCTGTCCTGGGCGTGAATCTTGAACTGGATGCCGATGTGCTGTCCCTTGCCGCCGCAGTGATCCCCACTGAATCCACCCAGGAAATCGCCGGTCTTTTCAAGGTCACCTTGAGCCCGGATGAGTTTTTCAAGGAAGCCCATGTGAAATTAAAACCGGTTGAGTTTGCCACGGACGGGGTGTTTCTTTGCGGGACGGCCCACTATCCCAAGCATATCCCGGAAACCATCAACCAGGCCTATGGCGCGGCCGGTCGGGTTTTAACACTGTTATCCAGTGATACGGTGGTGGCCTCAGGCTCTGTGGCCCGTGTAAATGAATATGATTGTGTGTCCTGCGGCGCGTGTATTACCGCGTGTACCTATGATGCCATTCAATTCCACGATACATCAAAAGGCAAAAAAGCCATTGTAAATCCGATTCTGTGCAAAGGGGACGGTCTTTGCAATGCAAAGTGCCCGACAAATGCCATTGTTCTGAAACATTTTACCAATGATGCGCTGTGTGACCAGATTGATGCGGCGGTTACCCATGAAGATATCTTAGAGCAGATGGATGCGGTTCTTGAAGAAGCTTAAGCGTAACCGGAAGAATAAAGGAGGTTCCAATAAATGAAAGCAGGTCTTGAATTTAAACCAAAAATTTTAGGGTTTGTCTGCCATTGGTGAGCATACGGTGCTGCGGACCTGGCTGGAGTTTCCAGACTACAATATACAAACGAAATGCGGTTGATCCGGGTGATGTGTTCCGGCAGGGTTGACCTGGAATTTATTCTCAGGGCCTTTTCCAACGGGCAGGACGGCGTGTTTATCGGCGGCTGCAAATTAGATGAATGTAATTATGTGACCCACGGGAATTACGATGCTTTGAGCAACAGCTACCTTGCTAAAAAAATCATGGAACACATCGGCCTGAACCCCAAACGCCTGAGGATTGAATTTATGTCCGGTGCGGATGGAAACCTTCTGGCCGACTATACGGATGATTTTGCACGGCAGATAAAACAGATGGGACCCCTTGGCAGGAGCGAAGGCATTGGCAAAAAACAATTGAAGTTGAAAATTGATGCTGCCAGACAGCTTGTCCCCTACATGAGACTGGTAGAAAGAGAGCGGTTCAGGGTTCCGGTAAAATCAAAACAAGCCTATGTCGATTTTTTTGAAAGCCGGGAAACAAACGTGTTATTTGATAAAATATTTTCAGATAAACTGGCTGTCAGCCAGATTATGTTGCTCCTGGAGGAAAAGCCCCTTTCAACGGGTGACATTGCAAAAACACTGGGCCTGAATCCATCGGATGTCTCCCGGCACATGATCAGTTCATCCAGATATGGAATGGTCCGGTACGACACAGCCGGCAAATATTATGCACGGGTTTGATAAAAAACTTTGGGCAACGGATCTTAAGGAAAGGACAACATCAGGAAGGCGGCCATGGAAATTGATAAAATAGATCAGATTATTGATAAACATAATGGAGAAGCAAGTTCTCTGCTTCAGATCATGCTGGATATTCAAAGTGAGAACAGCTGGCTGCCAAAGGAAGCTTTGGGCAGGGTCAGTGAAAAATTAAACGTTCCGTTAAACCGGATACAGCATATTGCGACTTTTTATAAAGCCTTCAGCCTGGTTCCCAAGGGACGTCACAAGGTCCATATCTGTGTGGGAACCGCCTGTCATGTCCGGGGTGCCACCCGCATCCTTGACACTGTTGAAGAAGCCACCGGCATCAAACCGGGAGAAACAGATCTGGATATGAAATTCAGCCTGGAAACCGTTAACTGCCTTGGCTGCTGCGCATTGGGACCTGTGATGGAAGTCAACGGCAAGGTTCATGGTAAAATGTCACCAGTCAAAACATCTCAAGCGTTAAAAACTTATGAGTAGGGGAAAATTATGGCGCGGTTAAATACGCCTGAAGAATTGCTAACCTTCAGACAAGAAATATTATCAAGAAGAGATCCGAACAATCCTTGCATTTCCATCTGTGCCGGCGCAGGCTGTGTTGCTTCAGGTGCGGACGAAGTTATTGAGGCCTTTGGCCGGGAAATCGAAAAACAGGGGCTTGCGGCCACGGTTACGACCAAGGGAACCGGTTGCCCGGGGTTTTGCGAGCGGGGTCCTGTTGTGGTCATCTATCCTGAAGAAATTTGCTATCTCCAGGTGAAAGCCGAAGATGTCCCCGAGATTATAGAAAAGACCATTAAAGAAAAAAAGGTGATTGACCGCCTGCTCTTTGAAGACCCGGCCACAGGGGAAAAGGCAGTCAAGGAATCGGATATTTCCTTTTATAAAGCCCAGGAACGAACCGTTCTGTGCAATAACATCAAGATTGATTCCAAGAGCATTGACGATTACATCTCCCTTGGCGGCTATTCTGCCCTGGCAAAGGCACTGGGTGGAATGAGCGATCTAGAGGTGCTGGAGGAAGTTAAAAAATCAAACCTTCGGGGCCGCGGCGGTGCAGGTTTTCCTGCAGGCAGAAAATGGGAAGGATCCAGGAATGCACCTGAACCCATCAAATATGTTATTGTCAATGCCGATGAGGGTGATCCCGGCGCATTCATGGACCGGGCATTGCTCGAAGGAAACCCCCATTCCATTCTGGAAGGGCTGATCATTGGCGGATATGCCATTGCCTCCCATGAAGGCTATTTTTATGTTCGCCAGGAATACCCCCTGGCCGTTGAAAACATTCACCTTGCCATCAAACAGGCCGAAGCATACGGTCTTTTAGGGGAAAATATACTGGGATCCGGATTTGATTTTAAAGTGGTTGTCCACCAGGGTGCCGGTGCCTTTGTCTGCGGCGAATCCACGGCCTTGATGACTTCCCTGGAAGGCAGGGCCGGAGAGCCCAGGCCCAAGTATGTCCGGTCCAACATCAAAGGACTCTGGAACAGACCCAGTGTGTTGAACAATGTGGAAACCTGGGCAAACGTCCCCCTGATCATCAATAAGGGGGCAGACTGGTTTACGTCTGTGGGAACCGATTCCAGCAAGGGAACCAAGATTTTCTCCCTGGTGGGCAAGATCACCAATACAGGACTTGTGGAAGTCCCTATGGGCATGAGCTTAAGAGATATTATCTATAAAATCGGCGGCGGTATCCCGGAGGGCAAAAAGTTTAAAGCCGTACAGACCGGCGGGCCTTCCGGCGGATGTATCCCGGAAAACCTGCTGGATCTTCAAGTCGGGTTTGATGAATTGACTAAAGCCGGCTCCATGATGGGGTCCGGCGGAATGATCGTCATGGATGAAGACACCTGCATGGTGGATGTGGCAAGATATTTTATCAATTTTCTCACCGATGAATCCTGCGGCAAATGTGTTCCCTGCAGGGAAGGTCTTCGCCAGATGCACCGGATCCTGACCAACATCACCAGGGGCAAAGGAAAGAAAGGCGATATCGAGATTTTGGAAGAATTGTCTGAAACCGCTGTGGAAGCCTCTCTGTGTGCCCTGGGCAAGAGTGCCCCAAACCCGTTTTTGAGTACACTGAAATACTTTAGAGATGAGTATGAGGCCCATATAAATGAAAACCGGTGCCCGGCATTGTCCTGCAAAGAGTTGATCGCATTCTGTATTGATCCTGAAAAATGCACGGCTTGCGGCATGTGCCGTAAAAAATGTCCGGTAGAGGCTATTGACGGTGAAAAGAAAATCATCCATATTATTGACCAGGAAAAATGCACCCGCTGCGGAACCTGTTTTGAAGTCTGCCCTGCAAAATTTGGTGCAGTCACCAAGATTTCAGGTGAACCTGTTCCTGATCCTGTTCCTGAAGGTGAGAGAACCATAACCAAAAAGAGCCGAAAAGAGAGCAAGTAAAAATGAGTGACATCCAATTTGAAATCGACGGAATTAAAGTGGCGGCAAAAGAAGGGATGACGGTCCTTGATGCAGCCCGACAAGCAGGAATCCATATCCCGACACTGTGTCACCACGAGAAACTCGAACCCTTCGGCGGGTGCAGAATCTGCATCGTGGAAGTGGAGGTCAAGGGGTGGACAAAGCTTGTTGTTTCCTGCGTTTATCCTGTAGAAAAAAATATCATTGTCAGGACACGGTCGGAAAAAGTAGATAGAATCCGCAAAACCATCATCGAACTGCTGATGGCCCATGCACCGGATTCCCCTGACCTTGTAACCCTGGCCAAAGAGTATGGTGCCCAAAGGGATCGGTATGAAAAAGACCCCTCCTTCTGCATCCATTGCGGCCTGTGTGTCAGGTACTGCGCCGAGGTGACAAAAAAGAATGCCATCGGGTTTGTTGACCGGGGGATAAACAAGGAGATCAGTTTTGTTCCGCAGATCGCAGCCATTGAGTGCAATGACTGCAAGGAGTGCTTCCCCTTATGTCCGACATCGTATCTGCAGGCGGCTTTTGTGTTAACCCAATCCCTTTCTTTTCCGTCATCTTCTTAAGGAACCGGCATAATTGAGCGCAGGAAAGCATACACAATTTTATCAGGCGCTGCGGTGTGAAAAAGGGGATTGTGAGATAAGCTCTCTGGAATTGATCGGAGAGGAACCCCTGATGATCCACATTGATGAAAAGCCGTATTCAGTCGTGATGAGAACCCCGGGAGAAGAGGTTGTTCACGCTGTCGGACTCTGTCTTGGAGAGGGGATTATTGATACACTTGATGATATCAAGACCATTGGATATGACCCGGACCTGGACCCGAACATGATTGACATCTGGCTGACACCAGGACACCGCAAGAAGATCAAAAATCTGTTAAAGCGGCAGAGCTATATCAGCCAGACCAGCTGCGGTATTTGCGGCAAAAAAATGGTGGAAGACTTAAACCAGGTTCTGGAACCGGTCAAGAATGGCTTTAAGGTGGACATCCGCCAGATTTTTGATTGTGTGGAAATGCTGTCCAAAACCCAGAATTATTATCCGAGAACCCGCGGGTCCCATGCAGCGCTGCTGTTTGACCATCACTTGAAAATGATCTCTTTTGCCGAGGATGTGGGCCGGCATAACGCTTTGGATAAGGCTATCGGGAAAGCGTTTATGGAAAAAAAACTGTCAGAAGCAAGCCTTTTAGTCCTGTCATCAAGAATCAGCTATGAACTGGTTCAAAAAGCTGCAAGGGCGCATCTGCCGATGATGATCAGCAAGTCCAGGCCAACCGCCCTTGCCGTAAAAATGGGGCAGGCACTGAATATGACGCTTGCCTGTGCGTTTGGAGAATCAAAATTATTAATACTTTGCGGTGAAAACCGTATAATAAAAGAATAAAGGGTCAAAGGCGATCACAAGTAAATTTCAATTTCGACTGAACCCAAAATTTAGGAGGACAACTTGAAAATTCTCACAACAGTTAAAAAAGTAGTTGATGTGGAATTGAATATCCACGTAACCAACGGCGCCATTGTTGAAGACGGGCTGCAGTATGTTATCAATGCCTGGGATGAAAATGCAGTGGAAGCCGCTGTCCAGCTAAAGGAAAACAGCGGTGCTCAAACCACGCTGGTGAGCATCGGCGGCGGCGACAATACCGATATGATCCGCAAATGCTATGCCATGGGCATTGAAAACGGTATTCATATAGAAGATCCGGCACTGGCAAAAGCCGATGCCTCAATTTATGCCAATGTATTGAAAAAGGTTTATGAAAAGGGCGGCTATGATCTGGTGATCACCGGCAAACAGGCCCAGGATACAGACAGCGGCCAGACCGGCATCATGCTGGCTGAAGCATTGAACCTGCCCTGTGTCAGCAATGTGATCAGTATAGAGGTTATGGACGACCAGCATATTAAGGTTTCCCGGCTGGGAGATACTGGAACGGAAGTTGTTGAAATGGCATTGCCCGCCGTGGTAACGGTTTCCGACAGTATTAACGAGCCCCGCCTGCCGGCTATGCGCGGCATCATGATGGCAAAGAAAAAGAAAATCGACGTAATGGATCTGGCCGGCCTGGGAACTTCAGCTGATGAAATCGGATGCAGTTCTCCAAAATCGGAAATTGCTGAATTTATGGAATCAAAAACACGAAAGGCCGGACAAAAATTTGAAGGCGATGCAGCCCAAATTACCGCCCAGGTTGTTAATCTTCTTGCCACTGAAGCAAAGGTATTCTAATACTAACCAGATTCTTACAAGGAAAATAATATTATGGCAAAAGTACTCGTAATCGCAGATATCAAACAAGGTGTTCTAAAAGGCAGCACAGCCGAACTCCTGTCAAAGGCCAGGGCTATCGGCGCACAAACCGCTGTTGTGGCAATCGGATCCAATATCGAATCACTTGTCCCCGAGCTGGCAGCAGCAGGGTCGGATACACAGTACATCGCAGATGATGCAAGTCTTGACCTGTTTTCAGCAGGCCCCTATGCCGCCTGCGTAGTGGATGCAGCCGGACAGTTCGGCGCAAGCCAGATCTGGTTCGGATTTTCCGAAAGCGGCAAGGCAGCCGCCCCGAGAGTTGCCGCCCAGCTGAATGCTGCCTGTGCAACTGAAATCACCGATGTCATCGTTGACGGTGATAAAGTAGAAATCGTCAGGCCCGCCATTGCCAACAAGGTGGTACAGCGGGTGAAAGTCAATACCGAACAGCTGGTGGCAGTTGTCAGGGCCGGCGCCTTTGAGGCAGCTGCTGACATTACCGGAACTGAAAACCCGGTAAAACTGTCAATTCCAGCCGCTGATCTGAAAGCGGTTATAAAAGAAATCCTGTCAGACGCCAGCGGTGAAATCGATCTTGCCGATGCAGATATCGTTATCTCAGTAGGCCGTGGCGCCAAGGATCAGGCAGGGGTTGATCTTGTAAAAGACCTGGCCAATGATCTTGCCGCAGGCTTCGGATCTTCGAGAGCCATGGTGGATGGCGGTTTCATGGCCCATAACAAACAGGTGGGGCAAACCGGTAAAATTGTAGCACCAACCCTTTATATGGCCATCGGTATTTCAGGCGCCATTCAGCACCTTGCCGGGATGAACGGCTCAAAAACCATCCTGGCAGTGAACAAGGATCCGGAAGCCCCCATATTCAACGTGGCGGATTACGGAATTGTGGGAGACCTTTTTGAAGTGGTCCCAATTTTAAAACAAGAAATTAAAAAAATCAGAGGGTAGCTATGAGTCCCCTTTTTATGTCTTTTCTGCTCATTGTCGGGCTGGGAATTTTCGGCCGTACAATGTATTATAAACTCCTGTTGCTGACAGCACTTGAGCCTGCGGACCGGCTCAACCATATCACCGACCGGATCAAGAACATGGTGGTTATCGCACTGGGCCAGAAGCGCCTGGTGGGAAGGAAAAAAGAATGGGCCGCAGGCCTGATGCATTCTTTAATCTTCTGGGGATTCTGTATCCTGCTTATCCGCAGCCTGAACCTTTACGGGGAAGGCTTTGTCAAAGGATTCCAGCTGCCGCTGTTCGGCCAGGAATATATACTGGGGTACCTGTATATTGCCTTAAAAGACATCATGGAAGCCATTGTTCTGCTCATGGTGATCTATGCCTTCTACCGCCGGCTGATTCTCAAACCTGCCCGGCTGCACAATACCTGGGAAGCTTATTTTGTCCTGGGCATGATCGGGGTGTTGATGATTTCCGATCTCCTGTACGATGGTGCCCGGTTTAACCTGATCACCCTGCATAATAACCCCACGGATCTCCATTTTTTCAACAATCCCCAGTTCGGCCCTGAATTTATCTGGACACCCGCAACCGTGAAGGCTGCCGCTCTTATCTCCTTTCTGGGACCCGATGCCACAGGCTATGTCATGGGCGCCATGTTCTGGCTGCACATCATCACCCAGTTGACCTTTTTAAACTTTTTGCCCCTGGGAAAACATTTTCATGTCATCACCTCTCTTCCCAATGTGTTTTTAAAGAGCCTGGGATATCCCCATGAAAAGACAAAACTTTTAGACCTGGAAGATGAATCGGTCTGGGAAGACGAATCCCTGGGCATTAATCACATCCACCAGCTCAACTGGAAACAGGGACTGGACCTTTACACCTGCACCGAGTGCGGCCGATGTAAAGAGGTCTGCCCGACCTATACCACGGACAAGCCCTTAAACCTCCATGATTTTAACGACACCCTGAAAGCCGAACTCTTTGAAAATTCAGCCAACCTGATCCAGCGCTCAAAGCTTGCCGCCACTCTCAACCCGGATGGTGACGAGGAGAAAAACCAGGCCATCAAGGCCCAAATGGCCGAACTGAACAGCAAAAAAGCGCTCATTGGTGAAGTGATCTCCGAAGACACGCTCTGGGCCTGCACCACCTGCCGGGCCTGTGAAGAGGTATGTCCGGTAACCATTGAACATGTCCCCCGCATCATGGCCATGAGACAGGGCCAGACCCTGATGGCCGGCGTCTATCCCCAGGAGCTGAACACAGCCCTTAAAGGCCTTGAGCGAAACGGCAATCCCTGGGGCATCGGCTATGACAAACGTGCAGACTGGGCTGACGGGCTGAATGTAAAACTCATGGCTGATGACAGCAATGTCGAGTACCTGCTCTGGGTTGGTTGTGCCGGTTCCTTTGATGACCGCACCAAAAAAGTGTCTGCCGCCCTGGTTAAAATCCTGCAGAAAGCCGATATCAGCTTTGCCATCCTGGGCACTCAGGAAAAATGCACCGGCGATTTTGCACGACGGGTGGGCAATGAAATGATGTACCAGATGATGGCCCAGGAAAACATTGAAACCCTGAACAATTACAAGGTTAAAAAAATCATTGCGGCCTGTCCCCATTGCCTGAACACCCTGAAGCACGAATACCCGCAGATGGGGGGCAATTATGAGGTCATTCACCATACCGATTTCATCAATCAGCTGGTAACTTCCGGCAAGATCACCTTGAACAAATCATTGGAAGGATCGTTGACCTACCATGATCCCTGTTATCTGGGCCGATACAATTCAATTTACGATCAGCCCAGAACCCTCCTGCAATCCATATCCAGAGACGACCTTACGGAACTGGACCGCCATGGCAATGAAAGCTTCTGCTGCGGTGCCGGCGGCGGCAGGATGTGGATGGAAGAGACCATTGGCAAGAGGATCAATGTGGAACGCTCCGAAGAAATAGTCGGTAAAAATGTGAACACGGTCGCCGTAGGCTGCCCCTTCTGCCTGACCATGATCGAAGACGGCATGAAAGAACTGGGTAAAGAAGATATCAAAACCCAGGATATTGCAGAACTGGTGGCAAAGAATATGGCATAAGCTCAGGCGGCCACCACCCAGCAAATAAGGCCATTGTCCGGAATCAAAATTGATAACCCGGACAATGGCCTTATTTTTTTTAAAAAATGTTGAAAACTAAGGGTTTTTACCGATTGCTTTTATCAAAAACACTTTATATAACACAGAAGACAACTCCTTTCTCTAAATTGTCTCCACTCGCGATAATGTAAGCGAAGGTGCGGAGCAATGCCGTTTAAAAATCCAGCGGACTTGTCCTTCCGAAAAATTAGGTAATACCTGTAATCATTGACAAATTTATTATCAAAGATTAAGTCTTCATTCTGGTATTTAAGGTCATTTTCAAGGAATTAAATCATGTTGAAAATCAAAACATAGAAGTTACTGAATGGGG
>JAHJLN010000198.1 GCA_018821715.1 Pseudomonadota bacterium
AAAAGATGGAGAAACATTTCCTGCAACCTTTGATCCCAATGATGAAAATGCCCTTTATCTGAAGGCACTGGCAGACACCCGCGTTTTTTTTAAAAAAGAACAACCCGGTAATAAAATAAAAGACATACTAACAAGTGCCCTGCAGGCAGAAAAAGATTCCATTGCATTTTATCTTGGAATGAAAGAACTGATTCCTGCAAAGCTGGGCAAATCTAAAATAGATACTATTATCAAAGAAGAAATGAGTCACATCAGGCTTTTAGCTGGGAAACTGACTGAATACCATTGATTCTTTTAACTAAAAACCCCGCTGTGCTTTAAGAATTCTGCACAGTGGGGTTTTACCATTTATTCACATTGCCGGGCTTTTACGATTTCCAAAGACCATGGAGATTGCAATAGGCTCTGGCAACAACTTTTGCAGCATCTGTTTTAAATTTCGCTTCAGGCGCACTGGCAGGTGTCAACATCTGACGTTGCACAAACACACTATCCTCTGACGTAAGTTCAATCCACTCAATAAAGTGATCCTTCCCCATGGGATGGGCTACGCTTCCAACCTTTACCAGGTATCCGCCATCAACTTTTTCAATCACAGGCACATGTTTTTCCCGTGCCGCATCTACTGTATTTTCAACCATTCGATCCATTGGTTGTCCGCAACACATAACCGGTGGTTTTTCACCATGAAGGACCTGCACAATATTGCCACATTTTTCACATTTATAAATACCAAGTTGTTCAGCCATAATTTTCTCTCCTTTTTTAAATTGTGTTATTGTAAGAATAGACCATAATAAACTTTAGAATTTAAAAAACACAGATGAATAAAAAATAAAACAACAACCTGAACCTATATAGGTTATTTACAAAGAATTATCCATAAAAAATTTAGAAGCGTTGCTGTCTGCTAAAAACCCTTTAAAAATCTTGTTCACCAATTTGTTTTTATCATTGGCAACCTGTTTATAAATGGATGCCATCTGAAAATATATCTCATTTTCAGATCTTAGAGCAAAGTAGGAATTGGGCTTTTCAACACTTTTTCTTTTTTTCCCCACATCAGACCTTACCATTTTTTATCCCCCTGAGTTGTTTAATGTACCCTCGTACAAGATAGTTAAACTTTAGCAAGCATCATACCAGACATACAAAACATTTGATTAAACGGTATAAAAAACACTTTTTGATTGAATAAATCGCAATGCTTTAAAAATATGAAATATGCTCGGATAAAGCCAAAGAGACAATCATGTCTCAAATGATCGTATCAATCAACAAAAAAAACAATACGATTGTGTACCAACTATAAGAAAACTATAATAGTGAAAATTAAAATTCGATTAGAAATTCTTAAAACAGATACTAACAAAAAAATAATCGTATTTTCAAGTGATTAATAAAATTATCTGTATTTTTTTAATCTTTATTGCTTTGAAGATTATTATAACGGAAGGAAACCAGGCTGTTCACACCATTTTGGTATAGAACTTGAATAACTATCGTATAATCATTACCAACATTTTAAGGTTTGAATTATTAAAATAACACCATCAAATGAAGCCAAAGGAGAAAAAATGAAAATCGAAATGAATAAAAACCTGGTTGAATTCACACCGGAATCCGCTGATGAAAAAAACAAATTAGAAGCACTGTGGAAAACTATCGTGGATTGTGTAAGGTTCAATAAAAAACTTGTCCCAATTGGAAGATATATTCCGGCAGAAGATAAGTTTGCAAGATTTGCTATTGAAGGTTATGACACTCAAAAAAATTCAGGAGAAACATATCCTGAAGTCTATGCAGACAATGATTGCAGATGTTATTGCCAGACCTGCAATAAATATGTTGAACTTAAAAAAGGGGATAGGATTCCACCGTGTTGCGGCAAACTCATGGAAGTGCTTGACTGATAAAAATTGTGTAACAATTACACAATTTTTTATTTCATTTTAAAAGTAGATCAACCAGAAAAATGGCAGGTTCTCACCATAGGGGATCTGCCATTTTATCAAAAAAAAAATTTCAGCATTTTTAAAAATAATCAATTGGATGAAAATTTACGCATGCTGATATTTAAAAGAATCCCAAATCCCACCATATTGGTAACAACAGATGAGCCGCCATAGGACACAAGGGGCAAAGGAACGCCAACAACGGGCATAAGTCCCATGACCATGCCGATATTGATAAATATCTGCCAGAAAATCATGGCTGTAACACCAAATGCCAGGATGGACCCAAACATATTCCGGCAATTATATGCGATATTCAACCCCCAGAATAAAAGGAAAAAATAGAGCACTAGAAGGATGCTGCATCCAACAAGCCCCCATTCTTCGGCAAGAACGGAAACAATAAAATCCGTATGCTGTTCCGGTAAAAAAGACAGGGCATTCTGAGTTCCTTTTAAAAAGCCCTTGCCTGTCAGCATTCCGGATCCGATGGCGATTTTTGATTGAATAATATGGTATCCTGCGCCAAGGGGATCCCGGTCAGGATCCAAAAACGTTAGAATCCTAAATTTCTGGTACTCTTTTAATGTAATCCAAACCAGGGGAACGGCAGCAAGGCAAATGGCAAAAAACGAAAAGAAAACCTTTCGTTCAACTTTAACAAACAAGGTAATTGTACCGGCGATTAACAAGAGAAGAAGGCCGGTTCCAAGATCCGGTTGGTCCACGATTAGAACAAATGGGATAATACACAAAACAGCGGGTTTGATCAATTTTCTAAAATTAAGCCCGGTTTGAGAAACTGCTGTTGAATACACAGATGAAAGGCTTATAATCAAAGCGATTTTCATCAGTTCAGACGGCTGAATCCTGACAAATCCAAGCACCAGCCACCGCCGGGAACCACCGCCAAGGTGTCCGAAAACAAGAACGCTGATCAAAAGCCCTATGCAGAGTGCATAGATCAATAAATTCAATTTATCCAGCTCTCGAAAATCAATCATCAAGGTGATGATCATGATGACGAATCCTGATCCCATCCAGATCATCTGCTTTTTAAAAAGGATGTGGATAGTTCCTGGATCATGGCCCCCTGCTGTCAGGGCACTGTATAAAATAACAAGTCCGACAGAACCGATTAAAAGGATTAAAATAATAAATCCCCAATCAAAATTTTCTATCAGTCTTCTGTCAAACATTTTCTACTCCGTTAAAGGGTCTTTGGCCAAAAGATTTTGGGTATATTGTTCTATTAACGCACCTGCTATGGGTGCAGCTGTGCTTGATCCATGTTCCCCATGTTCAATAAGTACTGATACAGCTATAACAGGATTTTCGGCCGGAGCATAGCAAATAAACCAGGCATGATCCCGTAATGTATATTCCAAATCAGAGGTATCCATTTTTTCACCTTTTTTAATACTAAACACTTGGGCGGTACCGGTTTTACCTGCTATTTCAATATTTTTGAGTCTAATTCTTCTGGCTGTCCCCCGTTCACCCTGAACAACGTTTAAAAGACCCTCTTTAACAATATCCAATGTCTCTTTACTTGCGGGCAAACCGCCTGCAATGTCAGGATCAATTTTCTTGACAATGTTTCCATTATTGTCTTGTATGGTTTTCACAATTCTGGGTCTGTATAAAGTTCCGCCATTTCCAGCTGCTGCAATAAAGACAGCCATTTGCAAAGGGGTTACCAGATTGTAACCCTGCCCGATGGCAATAGATAGCGTCTCTCCTCCCTGCCAGGATTCTTTGAACCGTTCTTTTTTCCAGGCTGAAGTTGGAACAAGTCCTTTTTTTTCATTCTCAAGCATAATACCTGTTTTTTTCCCGAGCCCGCACCCCCTGGCGTACTGTGCAAGCGTGTCCACTCCTGATTTGTCTCCTGCCTGATAATAGAAGACATCACACGACTGCACAAGCGCGTTGATAACATTTAACTCTCCATGTCCATTTTTATTCCAGCACCGATAAACTCTATTGCCATATTTAAAAAACCCGGGACAAAAAGTTGTAAAATTAATGTCAATATGCTTTTCTTCAAGTGCTGCTAATGCGGTAATAATTTTATATGTAGAGGCTGGGGGGTATTCTGCCTGGATTGCTTTATTGATCATCGGTTTACCCGGATCTGCAATCAATGCTTTCCATTTTATACTGCTGATGCCGCCAATAAAATCGTTTTGATCAAAACTGGGGTTGCTTGCCATCACAAGGACATCCCCATTGTTGGGATCAATAGCAACGACAGCCCCATCTTTATCTTCAAGTAATTTTTCTGCTGCCAACTGCAGGTCAAGGTCCAATGTCAGGTTCAAATCAAGTCCTGCAACAGGCTCAACTGTTTTCAAAACCTTAATCGTTCTGCCGTTTGCATCAACTTCAATTTGTCTTCCACCCCTTTTCCCCTGCAGATATTTTTCAAAACTTTTTTCAATACCATATCTGCCGATTGAGTCCCCTGCCCTGACATTGGGATATTTATCCCTTTTCAATTCCTTAGAGTTTATTTGTCCCAAATATCCTAAAAGGTGGGCCGCAGTTTTTTCATGTATATAATGTCTTGTGGGTTCAATATCGATATGAATCCCTGGAAGATCGAATTTATGTGCTTCAACAATGGCTAACTGATCTCTTGAAATATCGTCTTTTAGTGTAACAGGTGTATAGAATGCTCCCTCCCCTGCTTCGGCGATATTATCCATCAGTTCCTGGAAAGGTACCTGGATCAATTTTGCAACTTCGCTAACCGTCTTTTTAACTTCACCCGCATCTTCAATCACGATTTTAAGATTAAAAGAAGGCCTGTTATCAACCAGCAATTTTTTATTCCTGTCAAATATCAGACCCCGGGATGGTTTAATACTTTTTAATCGTACGGCATTTTTTTCAGATAAAAGCCTGTATTCTTCACCCTTAATAATCTGGAGATACACAAGTCTAAGGAACAAAATTGCAAAAACAAACAAAATGCATACGCTTGCACCGATAAGCCGTTGTTTTATCCATTCTCGATCCGGATTTTTATTGAATTCGGTCAATATTATTCTCTGTATTTTTGAGTAATTTGTTTTTGCATTCTTTTTGTTATAAATATCCAGTTCTGCCAAAAAACATTGATCAGCCAAATGCTGGGCGGGATAAATATAAACCCCCAAAATACCTGTTTTATTAAAAGGCCTAAATCAACCAACTGAAAGGTGTTGGTGCCGTGATTGACAAAGACTGAAAACAAAAGCAACACCTGCTGAATAAGCACAGATGCAACACTGATGATAAAAATAAAAATGATACTTCGCTGGAAAAGCAATTGCTTGACGATATTCACAATTATATAAATCCATAAATACGAAAAAATATGATAACAAAAAGGAACACCTGAGATGCTGTCCATAATGCATCCAATAATCACGATAGCAAAAATAATTGAAAAATGGGAGGAAATAAGGCTTAAAAAAAGCACATCAATAATCAACAGGTCAAAACACTGAACAAACCCGGGAAAACAAGGAAAGACAACCGTTTGAAAGACGATTAGCAAAAGAGAGAGGAGGATGAAAAACAATATGTTCATGATTGAACCGTTTTAAAAGAATTCATCTGGTATCTTTAAATACAAGGACTTCCTCAATTTTGTCAAAATCAACACTGGTTTCAATAGTGATATCCTGAAAAAGCTGAGAATGGACCTTTGTCACTTTTAAAATCCTGCCGATTTTAAGCCCTTTTGGAAAGACTTGATCCAAACCGGATGAGATAATCATTTCACCTTCTTTTACCTGATCTTTTCTTAATGCATAGACAAAAGAACAATTGTCTTCATTATTCCCTTTTACTATACCCCGGACCCTGGAATTCTGGACAAGCGCATCAACAGCAGAATTTCTATCTGTAATCAAAAGGACCCTGGAATAATTGGCAGCAACTTTGATTATCTGTCCGACAATTCCTTCGGAAACAACCACAGGACTGCCTTTTACAAGGCCATCGTTTGCACCCTTATCAATCATTATGGTTTTAAACCATGGGGAAGGGTCCCTTGCTATGATTTGAGCTGCCACATAAGTGTCCGGCACTTGACCTGAAAAATTTACAAATTTCTTAAGC
The DNA here is from genome assembly GCA_018821715.1 of Pseudomonadota bacterium. GTDB lineage: Bacteria > Desulfobacterota > Desulfobacteria > Desulfobacterales > Desulfobacteraceae > Desulfobacula. The sequence continues at coordinate 6,069 of JAHJLN010000198.1, forward strand.
CGGATATTTTCAAGATCAAGCTCTTGATACCGGTTTTGGGTTTCAATTGCTTTTCCAAGCTGTTTTTTAAGTTCAAGGTTCTCTTCAACGGCAAGGACCGTCATAAAATATGTGTTCCAGACATCCTGTGTAAAATCAATGGTTTTGTTAACTGCCTTTTGGAATGGAGAGATGATAGAAATAGTTACACCCTCAATGCTGCTGACCGGCAAAGATTTTCTGCTGCTCATGGTTATTACAATAAAATTAATAGCAATAAATAAAGCAACCCCAATAAAAATAAGCAGATTCCGTGAAAACATTAAATCAATTAATGACTACTTCTCTCAAAATATCAATATTGTCGAGAACTTTCCCGCAACCAAGAGCTACTGTGGATAATGGATCATCGGTTACAACAATGGGAAGGCCGCTCTTTTCTTTGAGTAGCTTATCCAGATTTTTCAACAAAGCTCCTCCTCCAGTTAAAACAATGCCGGAATCAACAATATCTGCAGCAAGCTCAGGCGGGGTCTGTTCAAGTGCAATGCGGACCGTTTCAACGATAGCATCAATCTGCTCGGAAATGGCCACTCTTACTTCCTCAGAATCAATGGCAAGTATTTTAGGAATGCCGGACACAAGGTCTCTGCCCTTGACCTCTATCGTTTCAAGGTTATCAGGATCAGGGTATGCATTTCCAATTGTTGTCTTAATTATTTCTGCGGTTCTTTCCCCGATAAGAAGATTGTATTTGCGTTTGATATGCTGGGCAATGGAAGCATCCATTTTATCTCCGGCAACCCTTAGAGATCTTGTGTAAACAACACCGGAAAGTGAAATAACAGCAACTTCAGTTGTTCCGCCGCCGATATCAACAACCATATTACAGGTAGGTTCGGTAATGGGAAGACCTGCACCAATTGCTGCGGCCATGGGCTCTTCAATTAAAAAAACCTCTCGTGCACCTGCTGACTCTGCAGACTCTCTAACCGCTCTCTTTTCAACCTGGGTGATACCCGAAGGCACAGCAATGATAATTCTAGGGCGAACAAGAGTCTTCCGGTTATTATGAACTTTTCGAATAAAATGCTTTAACATGGCTTCAGTCACTTCAAAATCGGCAATTACACCATCCCGCATGGGCCTTATGGCAACAATATTACCCGGTGTACGACCCAGCATTCTTTTGGCTTCAATACCCACGGCAAGCACTTTGCTTTTTGCGAATTTATCCGTTCTAACAGCAACAACTGAGGGCTCGCTCAACACAATTCCTTTTCCCTTAACATATACAAGTGTGTTTGCCGTTCCAAGATCAATGGCCAGATCATTGGAAAAAGCACCAAGCAACGTGTCTGTTATAAAGTTCATTTTACCTCTTTCAAGAATAATATTTATAAATTGTATTTAAATACATAAAGATTCTATTAAAGACTATCTGCTAACAAACTTAACACATTTTTACAAGCCCAAAAAGCTTTTTAACCTATTATTTTATATTAATTCACTGTATATCAAATCATGTATTTTCGGACGAAATTTTTTAATTTTGTTATTGGATCGTAATGGATGAACCCGGTTCGTTAACAAAACAATAATCAACGATGTTTCAGGATCAATCCAGAAAGAAGTTCCTGTAAATCCAAGATGTCCTATGGATGATGTTGAAAAATAACTGCCGGAAGAAGCGTTCTCTTTGGACGGCGTGTCAAATCCTGCGACCATGTCATCCTGATTTTTCTTAGTAACAAAATTTTTTATAATACCAGGCGCCAAAACCTTTGTCGGTTTATTGCAAAGCGCATTTAATAGTTCGCAACAAAGTGTGTATATTGAACCTGCATCTCCGAAAAGTCCGGCATGGCCTTCTATTCCTCCGACTGCCCAGGCATTATCATCATCTACTTCCCCAACAAGAACTTTTTTGCGCCAGGGGCAGTACTGTGTTGAAACAATTTTATGACGATACGGGTTTATTTTTGTCGAGTCTTTTTCAATAAAAAACAAGCCGTCAATTTCAAGTGGAGAATATAGTTGCTTTTCAACAAATTGATCCAGTCTTTGACCGGATATTTTTTCAATGATCCACGACAGGATCATAAACCCCAGATCACTGTACACTTGTTTTTCATCAATTTTAAATTCTAACGGCTCTTGGATAAGAAGATGTCTTAAATACTGTCTTGGATTTTTTTTTGTTTTTATGATTTCTTTAAAATATTCGCGATGGGCGGGGAATCCTGATTTGTGTCTTAGCAGCATATCAATGGTAATATCGGCTTTTTGTGATGTGTTTAAGTCTTTTATAATAGGTCCTATTTTCTGATCCTGTGAAACGAGACCTTTTTCAATAAGCTTGGCTATAGCCAGTGTTGTTACCAGGGGTTTTGTCAAAGAGGCAAGATCAAAAATACTGTTTTTTTGCATTTTTCTTTTTTCAAAAATATCAGCCATTCCATAAGATTTATAAAAAACGATTTCCTGCCCCTGGGCACACAAAAGAACCGCCCCTGGGAAAACACCCTTTGAAATCGCATTTTCCATCTCCCGGGAAATCCGGTCATGATTCATGTAAATTAATTCCAAAGAATTCTTGCAGAGTTTGTGTCCATTTCAATTTTCATCCCCATGCTTAAAGACAGATTCACCTTACCATGTCCCGAAGATAGTCCTGACAAAACCGGGACATTGTATTCATCAAATATTTCAAACAGGATGTCTTGGATGTACTCATCATTGCTGCAGTTTTCAAAGGAACCGGTAATGACACCCTGAATTCCTTCAAACAAACCTGCCATTTTCATCTGTGTTAACATCCGGTCAATTTTATAGGCAGGTTCTCCAATGTCTTCTAAAAACAGAACCGCTTTTTTAAAATCCGGCTCAAACCGTGTGCCCAAAAGATGGGATATAGTAGCAATGTTCCCCCCTTTTAATATACCTTTGCATATACCCGGTTTAACAATTCGTTTATTTGGCACATCAATTTTATCAAACACCCCCATCAGGGTGTTGTAAAACGAATCAATGGTCTCTTTTTGAGCCTCGGCAAGAGAAACAACCGTTGGGCCGTGAATCACCGGGTTTCCTGTTTTATCAATAAGAGATAATAATATTGCCGTGCTGTCAGAAAACCCGATAAACGGTTTGGGATTCTGTTTAATAAGCGTCCAGTTTAAATAATCCAGGATTCGCATCGCTCCAAACCCACCCCTGGCACAAATAACGGCATCAATTTTTGGATCAGAAAAAAACTGGTTTATAATCGATGCCCGCAAATAATCATCTCCTGCAAGATATCGTTTCTTTTCAAAAATCTCTTCCGGGATATTAACTTCAAATCCCATTTTTTTTAAAATATCAATTCCCTGATTTAATTTTTGGGTGTCAAATCGTGCGGATGGTGCACAGACGCCTAAAACACTCCCTGGTTTTAACGGTAAGGGTCTTTTCATAAAAGCTTTGGATCTTTATCATTAAAAGTTAAACGTTCTTTCATTTAATACACCCGTTAAAAACAATCAACAGATAAACCATAATTTGAATCTATAATTATCCAGGCAGATAATCTTCCCTCAAGGGGGAAAATACCTCAATTGCCACAGAATCCTCAATAATTTGGGCCCAGTGTTCGATATCCCCTTTTATGGACCAGGTGTCTCCGGGCTCTACAAGAAAAACTTCTTTCCCTATATATAATTTCATTTTTCCCGATACCATGAAACCTGTCTGTTCGTGGGGATGGCTGTGCCTGGGTAAAAGACTGTCTTTTTCCAGATGAAATCGGGTCAATAAACTTTTTTCACCATATACAAGGGTTTTCATCTTGATTCCTTTGACAGGCGTTAAAAAACCATGTGGATCATACTTTGCAAACATTTATGATTTCCTTTACTTGTTTATAGGGTTATTGATCTTTTCATTATTTTGACAAATTTCTGAAAAATTGCAATACTGCGCCATCATTAAATTAAAATAAAGGGTTTACAAAACTTGCATACGCCAAAAATCCTAGCACCTGCAGGAGATAAAAATTCATTTTTAGCGGCGATTGCCGCTGGTGCCGATGCCATTTACTGTGGCTTAAAGATATTTTCCGCCCGCATGGAAGCCGATAACTTCAGTGTTGAAGAACTGGCAAGGTTAACCATACTTGCTAAATCCAGAAACATTGATGTCTATATTGCATTCAATTCAATCATCAAGGAATCTGAGCTGGAAAAAGCCTATAAAATCTTGAGCAAACTCATCCAATTTGTTGATTTTGATGCCCTGATTGTTCAGGACCTTGCCATGATACCGCTTGCAAAAAAAGCAGGATTTAAAAAAGAATTCCATCTTTCAACTTTAGGCAACTGCACTTTTCCGTTTGGATTGGAAGCAACAAAACAATTGGGATTTAAAAAGATTGTGCTGCCCAGGGAATTTACCATTGACGAAATGAAAGTCATGGCGTCAACTGTTCCCAAAGATATTGAACTGGAAGTCTTTATCCATGGGGCGCTGTGCTACTCCATATCCGGGCGGTGCTATTGGAGTTCATGGTTTGGCGGAAAAAGTTCCCTTCGGGGCAGATGTGTTCAGCCCTGTAGAAGAGTATATGAACAAAAAGGGCTTAAAAAAAGACATTTTTCCTGTATGGATTTTTCAGCCGATGTGCTGGTAAAAATATTAAGCCAAATCCCTGAAATTACCACCTGGAAAATTGAAGGCCGGAAAAAAAGCCCCCATTACGTGTACTACACAGTTAAAGCATATAAATTGTTAAGAGATGACCCTGCCAAAAAAAAAGAAGCCCTTTCCTACCTTGATTATGCCCTGGGAAGAGAGTTCAGCCATTATAATCTATTATCTCAACGGATCATGAATCCTTTGGATCACTCGTCGGAAACCGGCTCGGGACTTTTTGCCGGACGGGTGCAAAACCCGGCACTCCCCTTTTTTATCACAAGAGAAGCCCTTATTCCCTCAGATCTTTTACGAATCGGCTTTGAAGATGATCAATTCCATGACATACAAAAAGTCACCCGTGCTGTCCCCAAAAAAGGAAAATTCTTTTTAAGCAAACAGTCTAAATTTAAAATTAAAAAAGGAACGCCTGTTTATATCATAGACCGGCGAGGATCAGAACTTGCTGAGGTTATTAAAGCCCTCGATGTTGAACTT
>JAHJLN010000199.1 GCA_018821715.1 Pseudomonadota bacterium
CACATTTTTCTTATTAGCGGTTTCTAAAAGTTGATAGCCGTCAACGCCCATGATATCAAGAACCGCTATATCAAACGTCTGGGTCTCAAGAAACGTATTTGCTTCCTCAAAACTCTGAGCCCTGACGATGGTACACATATCGAGCAATTCTTCCAAAGAATCAAGAACATCTGGTTCATCATCAACAATCAGAACTTTTTTATTTTTCAGGCTGATATTTGACATGTTGCTTTCCGATCAATTAATGGGTTATGGGTATTTTTTTTTCTTTGTCTTATGATCCCTGCCATACTGACATGAAACCAATTTTACCATGTCTCTATTATAAATCATATCTACAAAGATTCAATCCCCTGTCCCTCATATCTTTGATTGAACCGTACCTTTCTGAGCGCTGCAGATTATGATGTTACTGATGTTGCTTTTAACTGCCCACAGGCAGCCAAAATATCATCCCCTTTGCTTTTTCTTATAATTGCTGTGAGATTCTGGTCCAGTAAAATCTGAAGAAAATCAGAGATGTCCTGTTTGGAAGGGCGTTTAAAATTGCTTTCGCTGTATTCATTGAATGGAATCAGGTTCACCTTTGCCTTAATCGGCGCCAAAAGCTTCACAAGTCTTAAGGCATCCTCTTTTGTATCATTCACCCCTTTTATTAAAATATATTCAAAGGTAATCTTCTTTCTGGGTTTCATTTTAAAGGTCCGACAAGCTTCCAGCACTTGTTTTAACGGGTATTTTTTATTGATGGGCATTAAACGGGACCGCTTCTCATCAGTGGTTGCATTTAAAGAAACAGCCAGGTTCACACTGGTATCCAGACCCAACTGTGTTATTTTCGGAACAATGCCGGACGTAGAAACAGTTACCCTTCTCTCTGAAAACTTTAACCCGAAATCACTGTCTGTTAATATATTAATTGCATTTACCAGGTTTTTATAATTAACAAGGGGCTCACCCATTCCCATGAATACGATGTTGGAAAGCTTCAAGGGATCTATATCTTTTTGCATCAGATATTTTCTTGCATCCCTGACCTGGGAAACAATTTCCGAAACACCAAGATTTCTGATAAAACCGCCTTTGGCAGTCAAGCAAAACTGGCAATCCTGAGCGCATCCTGCCTGTGAAGACACGCAAATAGTAAAATGATCCTTTTCAGGAATCAGAACTGATTCAATATGCTGACCATCCTCAAGTCTATACAGGAACTTTTCAGTCTTATCCACAGAAACCTGTTTCTCAACAAGGGCAAGGCGGTTGATGTAAAAATGATCAAACAGCAGGGTTCGCAACTCCTTTGAAAGATCAGTCATCTGCTCAAATGTATCTGCCTGCTGAAGGTAAAGCCACTTGAATATCTGCCCTGCCCTAAATGGGCGAATGCCTTTGCCATCAAGCCAAACAGCAAGATTATCCCTTGTAAAATCCAGTAAGTTTTCCATATATTTTTATCTGCCTAAAATTAATATTTTCTTGACATATCACGGAATATATACTAATTTCAATGATTTGATTTGATATTTTGAGGTTGGTCTCTTTATGTTTGAAAATTTGAGTGACAGGCTTGACTCGGTCTTTAAAAAACTAAAAGGTCACGGCACCCTGAGCGAGAAGAACATTGAAGATGGTCTTAAACAGGTGCGGATGGCGCTGCTTGAGGCGGATGTCAATTATAAGGTTGCAAAATCTGTTATTTCAGATATAAAAGGCAGGGCTCTAGGCCGGGAAGTAATGCAGAGTCTTACACCCGGGCAGCAGGTTATAAAAATTGTAAACGATGAATTTACCAGAATGATGGGGTCTGAACATCAAGGCTTAAATTTTGATGGTAAGGCCTTAGGTTCTGTTATGCTTGTTGGACTGCAGGGATCCGGTAAAACCACCACAGCAGGAAAACTTGCACTCTATCTTCGCAAAGAAGGCAGAAAGCCTTTTCTGGTGCCAGTGGATGTTTACAGGCCTGCGGCCATTGATCAGTTAAAAAAAATTGGGCAGCAACTGGGTGTTCCGGTTTTTCAGTCCACAACGGATATGAAGCCGCTAAAAATTTGTCAGGATGCACTATTGGCAGCCAGAGAGCAGGGATGTGACACCCTGTTACTGGATACCGCAGGAAGACTGCATCTTGATGAAGAATTAATGGCTGAACTTATAAACATTAAAAAAAGTATCAACCCATCGGAAATCCTTCTGGTGGCTGATGCCATGACAGGCCAGGATGCGGTCAACATTGCCGCATCATTTGACAACGCACTTGATTTGAGCGGTGTTATACTGACAAAAATGGATGGTGATGCTCGCGGTGGTGCAGCACTTTCCATTAAGGCTGTTACCGGTAAACCGTTAAAATTCATCGGAACGGGTGAAAAATCAACGGCATTGGAAGCGTTTCATCCGGACAGGATGACCTCCAGAATCCTTGGGATGGGAGATACCCTTTCATTTATTGAAAAGGCCCAGGAAGCGGTTGATCAGAAAGAAGCCAAAGAGCTTGAAAAGAAACTGAGAAAAAATGCCTTTACGCTGGAAGATTTCCGAAACCAGATGACATCGGTCCGGAAAATGGGGTCGATAAAAGACCTTTTAGGAATGTTGCCCGGGATGAATAAAAAACAGCTTAAAGGCATAGATATAAGTGATAAGGAATTTGTACGGATTGAAGCAATTATCAGCTCGATGACTCCTGAGGAACGGCGGTTACACACCATTATCAAAGGATCAAGAAAGAAAAGAATTGCCAATGGAAGCGGCACCTCGGTTCAGGATGTCAACAAACTTTTAAAAAGTTATTCCCAATCCATGAAAATGATAAAGAAGTTTAATAAAGGCGGCATGAGTTCATTGAAAAATATGCTGCCGTTTTAAGGAGAAAGAAAAGGATATGGCTGTAAAAATCAGATTGACCAGAAAAGGAACAAAGAAAAAACCATTCTACAGAATCGTGGCTGCTGACATTGAAAGCCCAAGAGACGGAAGGTTTTTGGAACTATTAGGCACCTACAATCCAATGGTTGAGCCGGCTGCCGTTACGCTGAAAGAGGACAGAATTAAATATTGGCTGGGCGAAGGGGCTAAAACATCCCCCACTGTCCAGAGCATATTTAAAAAGCAGGGTGTTGGTCTTGCATAAACCCAAATTGGTTTAATCTGCTTACCCGGAATTCTCAACACCCCATTACAAGGAGAGCACGTCATGAAAGAGCTGGTGGAATACATTGCAAAAGCACTGGTAGACAACCCTGATCAGGTTATTGTATCAGAAGTTGTCGGAGATCAAACTTCTGTATTAGAGCTTAAAGTGGCAAAAGAGGACCTGGGGAAAGTGATTGGGAAACAGGGAAGATCGGCAAGAGCCATGAGAACCATTTTAAGCGCAGCATCCACAAAGCTTAAAAAAAGAACCGTTCTTGAAATTATTGAGTAGGGTATGAACAAAGCTGCTTCGTTTACCATAGGCAAGGTAACCGGAGTTCACGGACTCGGCGGCAACCTTACGGTCCGGTCTTTTGCAGACTCGGTTGATACCTTTAGTCCCGGCACAAGCGTTCTTTTAAAATCAGAGAATCAAGAGGGAAGGCAATACACGATTCTTAAGGCATCTGCCCATAAAAAAGGGATTTTACTTACCCTTGAAGGAATTGACAGTCGAAATCTTGCCGAAGACCTTGTGGGAAAAGAGATTATCATTGACCGGGATCTATTGCCGGAACCTGAGGAAGACAGCTGGTACTGGCAGGATTTATACGGACTTGATGTTTTTGATCATCAAAGAGGATTTATCGGAAAAATAACCCATATTTTCCCAACAGGCGCAAATGATGTGCTGGTTGTAAAAGACCAGGAGAAAGAAACGCTTGTACCAATGCATAAACTCTTTGTAGAATCGGTTGATATCAAAAATAACACCGTAAGGACAACACTGCCCGAGGATTACTAATGGACTTTACGGTACTCACCCTGTTCCCGGAGTTAATCGGCTCTTTTTTTGAACATGGCATGATTTCACGGGGCATTGAAAAAAACCTGATCACAGGGCACTGCATCAACATCAGGGATTTTTCATGCGACCGCCATAACACGGTTGATGACAGGCCCTATGGCGGTGGAAGCGGCATGATAATGAAGATAGAACCGTTACAGGCCGCTATTTTGCACGCAAAAAAAAGAACCCCTGAATCACAGGTGATATTAATGACCCCCCAAGGGAACAAGTTCAACCAGGACAAAGCCCATGAACTTGCTGTAAAAAATAAGGGGCTTATTTTTGTCTGTGGCAGGTATGAAGGAATTGATGAACGAATTTATAATAGGCTTGTTGATGAAGAAATGTCTATCGGGGATTATGTCATGACCGGAGGAGAGCTTGCATCCATGGTCATCATTGATTCCATAGCCAGGTTAATCCCGGGAGTTCTGGGAAGTCTGGAGTCTTTTCAATCAGATTCATTTACAGGCGATCGGCTTGAGTATGCTCAGTATACAAGACCGGAAGAATTTGAAGGGCTAACCGTACCAGACACCTTATTATCAGGGAACCATGAAAAGATCCGGCTATGGAGGAAAAAATCTTCTCTTCAACGAACATTCTTGAAACGACCGGATCTTTTCATTAAGAGTGAGCTGACCACAGATGAAAAAAAAATATTAAAACAATGGTGTCGGGAGTTGGAAACCTTTGTTAGAGAGTAATCTTTACGTGGCATTGATCCATTTTCCCGTGATGAACAAAAAGGATCAGCCTATTGGATCAGCCCTGACAACCATCGACTTGCATGATATTGCAAGGGCATCCATCACCTTTGGGGTAAAAGGGTTTTACGTGGTAACCCCGTATGTTGACCAGGCATTGATTGCCACACAGGTGATAGAACACTGGACAAAAGGAGTTGGCGGCACGCTCAACCCGTTCAGAAAAAAGGCACTTGAACTCATACAGGTAACCAAAACCTTTGAGGATGCGATAGCCTTGATAGAACAGGAAAGAAAAGAACCGGTTGTGACCATTGCCACCAGTGCAAAAACATCACCCGGTTCAATTACCACTGGAGCAGTAAGGAAAAAACTTGAGAATAAAGCATCCCATGTTCTTGTTTTTGGAACAGCATGGGGACTGGCAAATGAATTGATTGAAACCTGTGATTTTATTTTAGACCCTATTTTGGGAAACACGGAATATAATCACCTTTCAGTCAGATCTGCCGCATCAATATATTTAGACAGGATTATAAATGGCAGATAAAATAGGACTTCATGTTTGCCAAATTGGAAAGATCATAGGAGGAACAAATGAGTAATGTAATCGAAAAATTGGAAAAAGAACAATTACGTCTTGATATCCCTGATTTTACTTCAGGAGATACTGTAAAAGTACATGTAAAAATCAAAGAAGGTGAAAAAGAACGTATCCAGGTATTTGAGGGTGTGGTAATCAAAAAAACCAAGGGATATTCAAGTGCCCGTTTTACCGTAAGAAAAATTTCAGGTGGTATCGGTGTTGAAAGAATATTCCCACTGTATTCCCCTATTATTGATACCATTGAAGTGGTCACAAAAGGACGCGTCAGAAGATCCAAGCTTTACTACTTAAGAAACCTGAGGGGTAAAGCTGCCAGGATTAAAGAAAAACGATTTGCATAGAAATCCCTTTAAACGGTATCGCTGATGTGGCAATTTGAACACAAAGCAAAAACCCAAGGGTATATAAATATTGCAGGTGTGGACGAGGCCGGCAGGGGACCCCTTGCCGGCCCTGTCGTATCTGCTGCCGTCATTTTGCCGCTGGATTTTTCCTGTAAAGGCATTGATGATTCCAAAAAACTGTCTGAAAAAAAAAGAGATGCCCTCTTTCCGCTGATCATGGAACAGGCGATTGCTGTTTCTACCGGGATTTCTTCTCACCTGGAGATCGATCAGATCAATATTCTTCAAGCCTCCTTGCTTTCAATGAAACGGGCGGTTGAAAATCTTTCAAGCCTGCCGGACTTCCTTCTCATCGACGGAAAGTTCACCATCGACATGGACATTGACCAATCTGCCGTGATCAAGGGGGATTCAAGAAGTATTTCCATTGCGGCAGCTTCCATCATTGCCAAGGTTACAAGAGATGCCATCATGGAAGGGCTTCATGACTCCTACCCGGCATATAATTTTATCAAACACAAAGGGTATCCGACCAAAGCTCACAAGGAGGCCATTTTAAAACATGGCCCCTGCCCGGTTCACAGGCTGACCTTTAAAGGAGTCAAAGAGGTGGTCAATGCCGGATGACAAAAAAAACCTGGGACATCACGGTGAAACAGCAGCCGCCTTTTTTCTCAAATCAAAGGGATTTACCATTCTTGAAACCAATTACAGGACAAAGCCTGCTGAAATTGATATTATCGCCAGAGATGACGATACCATCTGTTTTATTGAAGTTAAAACCCGGGGCAGTTTAAAAAAGGGCCTGCCAAAAGAATCGGTTACCGTTTCAAAACAAAAAAAAATCCTCCTTGGTGCCTGTTTTTATCTTAAACAAAAAAAATGGGAAAATTCAAGAATCCGGTTCGATGTGGTTGAGGTGTATAAAAAACAGGATGGATTTGACATAAATTTAATTAAAAATGCTTTCCAGGCGCATTGAAATGGATCAGCCAAAACCATTTGGAACATTATATGTGGTTGCAACCCCTGTAGGAAATCTTTCAGATATCACCTTTAGAGCCGTTGACATCTTAAACCAGGTTGACCTGATTGCAGCTGAAGATACCCGGCATTCAAAAAAACTTCTTTCCCATTATGACATTGGAACAAAACTTGTTTCCTGCCATGAGCACAATGAGGAAAAAAAAGCGCCTCAGCTGATTACTCAGCTAAAAAACGGCCTTAATATTGCCCTGATTTGTGATGCCGGAACCCCGTCTATTTCAGATCCAGGCTATAAACTTGTCACGGCCGTTGCCAGAGAACAGATCAGGGTTATTCCCATTCCAGGTTGCAGTGCTGCTATTGCAGGGTTAAGTGTGTCAGGGCTTCCAACCGATTCTTTTCTTTTCTTGGGTTTTTTGCCCAAAAAACAGCCAAAGCAGCGGCAAGCTCTTGAAGCCATCAAAGATCAAATTGCCACCCTGATTTTTTATGAGTCTCCAAAACGAATTAAACGCCTTATTGATACCCTGCTTGACATCATAGGAGATCGAGGCGCCTGCCTTGCAAGGGAAATTACCAAGCTTCACGAAGAATACATCAGGGGAACTTTATCTGAAATTCTTCATGCATTAGATGAAAAAGAAACCATCAAAGGTGAGTGTTCCCTGTTTGTCCAGGGGTGTTCTCAAAAAAAAACCATCAGCCAGGAAGAACTGGAAAAAATTGTCCTTGATCGACTTTCAACCACTCACCTTGGCACTTTAGGATTGGCTAAAGAAATTTCAAATGACTACAGACTCTCCAAAAAGATGATCTATGAAATGATTCTTAAAGTCGAAAAATAAATAAAAGTGCTAAAGAAAATTATTCATATATTTAGTACTTTTTTTTCCTTAAATTAAGAAATTTTTTTCCACAAATCCTAAAAATCCCAGGGTCCTTTATTTCTTTATCGTGCCTTAAAAGCGCTTACTATAAGCTTTTTTTTAAAAAAAATGCTTGCGGCTCAAATTTTGCATATTTTTAAATTTAAGAACAACAACCAGTCTATTATTGAGGATTAATATAATGAAAAAAAATGTGGCATTTCCAGTATTCTTTCTGTTTCTGTTTTCAGTCAGCACTTTTGTTACAAGTGCTTTTGCAGCCCCTTCCTTTGGATTTAAAAGTATAACAAACAACCTTGCCGGAGATGCTGCGATTGGCAGCGCACAATTGCACGTTGATCTAACTGCTGACGGTAGTGATAAAATTCTTTTTACGTTTGTCAATGATGGACCTTTTGCTTCATCAATAACAGATATCTATTTTGATGATGATGATGCATTGCTTTCATGGAATCAATTTCAATACGACCCTGTTGGCGGAGTGGATTTTTCAGTAGGGGCAAATCCCCCTAACCTTCCTGGTGGTAATGCCCCTGCCTTTAATTTTTCAGCCAATCATAGTTATGATTCAAATCCTCCAGCACAACCCAACGGCGTCAATCCTGGGGAATCATTGGGCATACGATTTACCATAAATAACTCGACTTTTGATAATATAATCACAGCTCTTACTATGGGTGATTTAAGAGTCGGAATTCATGTCCAAGGCTTTGCCACCGGTGGGAGTGAAAGCTTTGTCAACACTCCTCCTGATGACACAAACCCCACACCTGAGCCTGCCACTATGATCCTTCTTGGATTTGGTTTGATCGGGCTTGCAGGTATTGGAAGAAGAACAAAATAATAATAATAATTTAAAATCAATATATCAGGCGGGCAGGATGAAATTTTATCCGGCCCGCCTTTTTTTATCCTGGTATAAACTCAATTCATTTCTTGGATGATTTAACTTTCTTTTAAACCCCACAGTTTTCATTTTTCCTTTGTTGTTGTTTCTTTTCAATTATGAATCCTTCTTAATCTTATCTTCAATATTGTTAGATTTGTGTTAGAATCACCTTGACTGGTTGAAAAATCAGGCAAAATAGACTAAACATAACCACAAAATAAAAAATATGGTGGGGTTTGTTTAACTTTTACTTTAAATACTCAATCAAACCTTAAATCCACACATCGCCCTGTTATTCAGGAAGGATGTGTTGCGTTAACAACAATAAAGAGAGAAAATTATGGGTCTTCAACTCTGCTATGTGATTGTCGGCATGCTGGTATTATTTGCAATCTTTGATCTGATTGTGGGTGTGACCAATGATGCGGTTAATTTTTTAAATTCATCCATCGGGTCCAAGGCTGCCCCGTTTTTTATCATCATGACCGTTGCAAGTCTTGGTATTCTTGCAGGAGTAACGTTTTCAGGCGGCATGATGGAAGTTGCCAGAAAAGGTATTTTCCATCCCCAGTTTTTTACCATGCCAGAACTTCTGACCATATTTTTAGCGGTCATGATCACGGACATTTTATTGCTCGATCTGTTTAATACCCATGGATTGCCCACCTCAACAACCGTGTCCATTGTTTTTGAGCTTTTAGGGGCAGCGGTTGCCGTTTCCATTATAAAAATCATGGCAACACCTGACAGCACTATGGAATTATGGGACTATATCAATACAGCCAAAGCCATGGCCATCGTGGGCGGCATTTTATTATCCATCGTGGTGGCCTTTTTTTCAGGTGCCCTGATGCAGTTTATCTCCAGGCTGATTTTCACATTTGACTACCAGGATCGACTGAAAAGATATGGAGCCCTCTGGGGGGGGGTGGCCATGACGGCCATTACCTTTTTTATCCTTGTCAAAGGCGCCAAAGGAGCGACCTTCATGGATGCCCAAACCGTTTCCTGGATAAAGGCCAATTCATTGGTGATCCAGGCCGGTATCTTTGGAGTTTCTGCTGTTATCTTCCAGATTCTGATATCTTTTTTTAAAGTCAATATTTTAAAGCCCATTGTTCTTATCGGAACCTTTGCCCTTGCCATGGCATTTGCTGCCAACGATCTGGTAAACTTTATCGGTGTGCCCCTTGCAGGGCTTAATGCCTTTCAAAGTGCCCTTGCATCAAGTGACCCCTTAACCGTCACCATGGCCGCCTTGAGCAAGAAAGTCCACTCCCAGACCTCCATCATGCTGGTGGCAGGATTCATCATGGTAATCACCCTATGGCTGTCCAAAAAGGCCAGGACAGTGACTGAAACTGAAATCCGTCTGGGTCAGCAGGACGAAGGCACGGAAAAATTCGAATCTATCTGGCTGTCCAGAAAAATTGTCAACCTGTTTGACTCCCTTTTCGGCACTGTAAAAAACCTGGCGCCTGAAAGGATGATAGATATTATTTCCCAACGCCTTTCTCCTGTTCAAGAAAGCAAAAAGCTATCACAGGCCCCAAAACCCTCATTTGACCTGGTTCGTGCTGCAGTCAACCTGATGGTGGCCAGTGCAGTGGTATCTTTTGCCACATCCTTGAAACTGCCTTTATCTACAACCTATGTCACCTTCATGGTCGCCATGGGAAGCAGTTTTTCAGATCAGGCCTGGGGCCGGGAAAGTGCTGTATACAGGGTGACGGGTGTACTGACTGTTGTTGGCGGATGGTTTATGACGGCGTTTATCGCTTTTGTGGCTGCTTTTATCTTTGCCAATATCTTATTTTATTTAAAAATCCCCGGATTCTTCATTCTTTTCGTCTTTTCCGGATATATGATCCGAAAAAATCACCGCACACACAAGGTTCAGGAAAAAAACAAGGAAGATATACGCATTTATAACCTTCACAAGGTTGAAAATTTTCAGGAATCCGTATCCCAGACATTTGACCACCTGGCTTTTCTTCTCAAGGATATCCGGGAATCCCTTGATATTGCTTTTGATGCCCTCTTTCTGGAGGATCTGAACACACTCAGGCAGGAACGGATGCGGGTCAAGCACTTCCAGAACAGCACCAATATCATCATTGCCAACATCTTCAAGATACTGAGACTGCTATCAAAAGGGCAACAGGGGGTTTCTTACAATTTTTACCAGATCATCAGAAGACTTCAAAAACTGACCGACGGCCACAGGGACACCGTCATCCGGTCCAGCATGCACGTCAGCAACCGCCACAAAGGACTTTTAGAAGTTCAGATCGCAGAATTAAAAGAAGTTAAAAAAGTTTTCTTAAATATTATCTTCCTTGCCGAGACCGCTTTTCGGGACAAACAGATTGTAGACTGCCAGGAAGCGGTTGAACAGTTTCATTATCTAAGGGAACTTGTGGATGATTATAATGAAAACCAGATCAAAAGAATCAGAGATGATTCTTCAAAAACACGGTTAAGCATTCTGTTTTATGCCATAAGCGGTAATTGTGTCATGATGGCAAAGCAAAATGTCAAACTTCTGGATATTTTTAATGAATCATTTAAACTGAACCAGAAATGCTCATAATCGTAGGGTTTGCCTGACTGAGGTTTGTATTTGAAAAACTCCACCCAGAGGTCTTTGTCATTCAACCTGACACCATGGCCTCTGGGTGGAATTATTATAGGGTCCTGCGGATGTTTTATCAGGATTCCTGAACCTCTTTGGATGCCGTTAACAGCAGTTCAACAAGATCTGCAGCAACCACTCTGACAATATTTTTGCACTCTTTCATCTGCATTTCCTGTCCAAAACGTTCCCGTAACGTTGCGCAGTGGGACGTCTTAAAATGATCCAGAAACAGTTGCCGGATGGTTGCAGCAAGGGCTGCAGGAACATCCCACTCTTGTTTTGGACGGCGTCGGCCATATAGCTGCCCGATAACGATCAGACTCCCGGAAATCGCACCACAGGCTTCTTCAAAGGTCCGTCCAAACCCGCCGCCAAAAGCGGTTGCATGGGCGGCAGCTTCCTCAGCCGGTTGACCCAGGCCCTCTAAGACAGCAACGGCAACTGCTTCAGCACAATGAAATCCGTTTTCAAAATAATCTCCTGCTTTCTCACTGATAGTTTTTTGTTCAATCATTTTATTGGCTCCTTTAGCTTGTTTGTATCTTTAATATCGATTAAAGTAAAAAATCAATCGTGTCCAACGATTTATAACGATGCAGTCCATCGGTTCAAACGATAAAGGAGGCGTAAATGGAATTCCGTCAACTCAAAACATTCCGTGCACTTGCTGATAACTTAAATTTCACCAAAACGGCAGAGCGATTGTTTATGGCACAGTCTTCTGTATCCGCCCAAATCAAGGCGCTTGAAGATGAACTTGAAATCAAACTTTTTGATCGAATCGGCAGAAGGGTCCTTCTGACTGATGCAGGCCGGAAGCTCTATGATTATGCCCGCCGCATGGAAGACATGACGGCAGAAATTCATTCGGAAATGTCTGGCAACAAATATTCAAGGGGAAGCCTGACCATTCGAGTACCGGAAACCCTGGCTTCCTGTTACATGCCTCAAATTATCAACCGTTTCCACCGGGTGAACCCAAAAGTAAACCTGATCTTCATCAATTGCACGGATCAACAGCTTCGGGAAGAATTAAATACAGGTCGCATTGATCTTGCCTTTTTAATGACAGATGAAATTTACCTTAAAGATGTCACTGTCCGCATGCTTAAAACTGAAAAACTGCAACTGGTTGCAAGTCCCCTGCATCCTTTGGCCAACATGAAAAAGATTACCCTTGAGGACCTGGACAAACAAACCGTTCTGCTGCCCAAAACCGACTGAAGTTACAGACGTGCCTTTGAGCGGTCGCTCGAAAAGCTGAACATCCCCATAATGAAACTGGAGTTTTCCAGTATGAAGAGCATGAAAACCTGTCTGAAAATGGGAATCGGCATCACAATCTGCCCTGAAATCTGTGTCCAAAAGGAAGTTGCAGCCAATGATCTTATAAAACTGAAATGGAATATTCAGGATGCCGAGACATCCGTGATCATGATATGGCATGCCCAAAAATGGTGCTCACCACTGTTGGCCCAGTTTTTGAAATTATCTGAAGAATTGATATCAAATTAGCCGGAAAAAAACGAATACAGGGCTGTCTCTCTTACAAAGAGACAGCCCTGTATCATCTTACAATATAATTGTCTTTAAAAGACCTTTATTACATTTTGCTTCCTTCTGCATGACTCTGAAGTTTAACTTCAACTTTTTCAGTCAAGGATGCATAGTATTTTCTCAAGATAACCAGAACTTCTTCTCGGCCAAAGTGATCAACCACTTCCTCGTTGTTGGACAGTGCGTGACGCAGTTTGGTTCCGGAAAGAATAACCCTGTCATCTTTACCATGGGGGCATGTTCTCATGGAGGCCATGCCGTCACATTTTTTGCAGTAGAATGTCCAGTCAATTTTTAAGGGTTCGCAAACCAATGCTTTGCCGGGTTCTGACGGTGTTGGAATGGTGTCGAAAATTTCCTGTGCTTCAAACAGAGTATAAAAGTCACCAACGCCTGCATGGTCACGACCGATGATCATTCTGTTAACGCCATAGTTCTGACGGAAAGTAGCATGGAGAAGACCTTCTCTTGGGCCTGCATATCTCATGTCAAGCGGATATCCGCCGTTGACAACATGCTGGGGAACAAAGAAGCCTTTGATCAATGTATCAATACATTCGATACGAACTTCTGCAGGGATATCACCGGGTTTCAAGTTACCAATCAAAGAATGGATCAGAACGCCGTCACATACGTCGAGCGCAATTTTGCAAAGGTGTTCATGGGATCTGTGCATCGGGTTTCTCAGCTGCATGGAAGCAACATTTGCCCAGCCTCTTTCATCAAAGATAGCGCGGGTTTCTTTTGGTGTCAGATAAACGCCTTTAAATTTTTCAGGGAATTCACCTTCTGAAAGAACTTTTACAGGACCTGCAAGGCAGAATTCTTTTCTGGCCATAACCATCTGAACACCTGGATGATCTTTCATGGCAATTTTCCAGAAAACATCATCTGCAGATTCTTCGCCATGACCTTTATAAACTTTTTCACATTCCCATTTTTTTTCGTCTTCGGTCACTTCAAATTTTTCTTGGATTTTCATGGTGGCATAGATTTCACCATTTCTTTGAAGGGCAATTTCATCACCAACCTTGATTTCTGCGGCATCTGCCTTGGAAGCATCCAGCATTACAGGCACCGGCCAGAACGTACCGTCAGCCAGAAGGAAATCTGAGCAAACGCCTTTCCAGTCCGCTTTGGTCATAAACCCGTTCAGCGGGCTGAATCCACCGATACCCAGCATGATCAGATCGCCTTTAACCTGGGAAGAAATTTCAATTTTTTTGAGACCTGCGGCTTTTTTAAGTTCTGCTTCAAGTTCTGCGCCTTCAAGCTTACAAATAACAAGACCTTTTCCACCGTGAGGTGCAACTAATTTAGACATATACTTCATTCTCCTTGTTTATGTTTAACCTATTAATAAATGTTTACCCAAACATTTATCCTGAATTTTTAAAATAAAAATCTCGTAAGATTTAATGATGATTGACAAATTTGTCAAGAATTTTATTAATTTATCTGTAAAATCTTGGCAATGGCATCCATTGAATCCACATTAAAATCAGCTTTCAACCCGGGATTTTTAAATGCCACAAACCCTGTTTGAGCGCTGACAGCGGCTTGCCTGTCATACTCTGAGTCCCCGATAAAAAGAACCTCATAAGGTTTTAGATTAAATTTTTCCATTATAAGCAACAATTGCTCGGGATCAGGTTTTGGATTTTTTACTGTTGCTGCCGTCACGATGACTTCAAAATAGTCTTCCAGGCCAAAATCTGTGATCACCTTTTCCATGGTATTGGTCCGATTGGTTCCAATCCCCCTGATATACCCATTATCTTTCAGTTTTATGAGAAGTTCTTTTAAGCCCTGTTCCATGTTCATATATTTGATGAATTTATGATACCAGATATGCTTAAGGCAGTCG
>JAHJLN010000200.1 GCA_018821715.1 Pseudomonadota bacterium
ATTGATCTAAAGCGGTTTCTTTCAAGCATGCGGCTCAAGAGTGATGTAAGTGAACCTGTGCCAATGATTAAAGACGGTCTTGAAACAATTGTAGAGGATGTCAGTGAAGAAAACCGTTTCATCTCAGGTATGGCAGCACTTCTCTATAACGTGGACACCACTTCGGGACGTCTTGACAAAGGAAATATTTTTGAAGTGATTGCACGGATTGATTCAATTGTGAATGAGCAGATTAACGAAATCATCCATCATGAAAACTTCAAGACCCTGGAATCCAACTGGAGATCCCTGGACCAGATGATATTGAACACCAATTTCAAGGCAGATATTATGATAGACATCCTGGACGTGACCAAGGATGAACTGTTTGAAGACTTTGAAAGCAATGCTGTGGATATCACCGGCAGTGCTTTATTCCAAAAGGTTTATATTGCCGAATATGATCAATACGGCGGCAAACCGCTTGGATCCATCCTCGGGTTGTATGAATTTGAACACACCCCTGACGACGAATTCTGGCTCAGGATCATGGGAAAAATTGCTGCGGCCAGCCATGCGCCGTTCATCAGCTCTGTATCCCCTAAATTTTTCGGTTGTAATTCCATCCAGGAACTGGAGGCCATCAAGGATCTTGAAGGACTGATGAACCATCCCAAATACGGTTCCTGGAACAAACTGCGGGAATCAGAGGAAGCGGCCTATATCGGACTCACCCTGCCAAGATATATCGCCCGCCTGCCCTACGACCCGGAAACCAATCCCTGCCGGGAAATCAATTTTTCAGAAGCTGTCAGCGGAGACAATGACCAGGATTATCTCTGGGGAAGCGCTTCCATGCTTTTTGCCCAGAACATGGTCAGGTCCTTTGAGACCTCAGGATGGTGCCAGTATCTGAGAGGACCCAAGGGCGGAGGGCTTGTCAGCGGACTGCCGGTTCACATGTTCAACATCAGGGGCGAAGATGAAATGAAGGTACCTGTTGAAATGGTTATTCCTGATTTTAGGGAGCTTGAATATGCCAACAGCGGATTTATCCCCTTGATCTACCGAAAGGGTACCGCTGATGCCTGTTTTTTCAGCAGCCAGTCCATCAAGAAACCCAAAAAATTCAAAGATCCAAAAGACAGTGAAAATTCACAATTGGTGACAAATCTGTCCTATACCTATTCCATCACACGCATAGCTCATTATCTCAAATGTATTATGCGGGATAATATCGGAAGCTCGGCCGATGCTGCATACATTCAAAGCAGCATTGACAGCTGGATCTCAAAATATGTGACCACGGTTGTCAACCCGGATGACCTGACCCTTAAGTACTACCCGTTTAAGGCATATTCCGTGGAGGTTGTTGAGCGTGAAGGCATGATCGGCTGGTATGACTGCTCTGTGGCCATCCTGCCCCATATCCAGTTTGAAGGCATGGACGTGGAACTCAGACTGGATGCCCGTTTATAATTATGATGCAAGTTTTAATACTTAAATTAAAAAAGGAGAATAAAAATGCCGTCAACAAGTTATTATTGCAGTGTTAGCCAGGGATTTAATTTTTATCCGGATGCCCAGGAAATCGTTGGACATATTGCCAAACTCAAGGTCGCTGGCAAAGAACTCAAAGCTGATTTAGAGGTCACCACGCCTGAGGATATTACCGGAGATAACGTCAAAGTCGTCGGTATCATGTCCGGTATCTCATGGGATGGCGGCATGGCAGATCCCATTGAATTCCAGTGCCAGGTTTCCGTAAAAAACAAACAGGAACTCATGGTCCTCCAGCACAGTGACTTAAGTGATACCAGCGTTGAATTCCAGTTCAAGGTATTTGAATATGATCCTGTTAAGAAGAAATATTTCCCTGCCTTTCATACCGATGATACGGATTTAAAAGGCCTGGTGGCAAAAAGCGGTTCAGACCTTCATTTGAATATTGATATGGATGAATCCGGTGAAGTGGCAAATCCGATTAATTTTGCATTATCTCTGGGGGTAATGCCGGAGGATGAAAAACAGGATATCCACATGGCAGCTTCCGTGGATGGCAAATTTGTAAAAGCATGGGGTATCAAAGTCGGATAAAAAGAACATGGAATTGCTAAGGAAATAAAAGTTATGTCCGAAAACCTGGCACGTGTAAAGTGGGAAATGGGGCAGACGCTTCTTCCGGTGCATTTTAATGCCCAGGAAGAAGCGCTGCTTGCTGATTCCGCCTTACGATTCAAAATGCAGGGTCTTCCTGCCTACGGTATTGCCGGACTGAAATGGAATCACACCCTGTTGCAGGATGGGGTGTTTTCCATCCAGTCTTTAAGCATGGTTCTGCCTTCAGGCCTGCTGATAAATGTCCCTGGAAATGCAACCGTTTCTCCCTTTAACCTCAATGTACCTGGAGATGTGATTGTCTCAGTTTATTGCCATATCATTGAAAGTGATTTTGATGAAGACAGCATGGACGAAGCCTGGGACACCGGTGACGGCAGGAATGTTTCAAAAAAATACTATACCCTGGCCATTTCTCCGGATCAAAGTTATGCAGGGGCACTTGAAACCTTAAAACTTGCCGAATTCAAGAAAAACCCTGACAGCACCTGGCTGCTATCCAGGGGATATATCCCTCCAATGCTCCAGGTGGGACTGTCTTTATTTTTAACAGATCAACTGGAAGAATTGAACCAGGCGCTTGAACTGTTTCATTATAATCTGGCGATTGATGCCTCGGGGTATCTAAGCGGGGAAAGCCTTCTGAGCGTTAAACAATGCATGAAAAGCAGCCTCAAAATGCAGCGGTTCATTGCCAACATCAAGGACCAGATTCATTGTCACCCCTATTTTGTCCTGGAGGCGCTCAATGATTTTTACACAGAGGTTTGTTACTACAGGAAAGTTATGCCTGAGAATGTGACATCCCCCTATAAGCATGAACGGCTTGCCACCTGTTTCAACCAGGTTATTGATCCGTTGATGAAGCAGATGCAGATGATGGAAGAAAAATCTCCCTATCTTCCCTTTGAATTCAAGGACGGCATTTTCAACATTGATCTGCCGTCGGAAATAAGGGAAGCCCGTGATATCTTTTTTCTGGTACAAAAAGGCCATATAACAGATAAAATTGATGTGGGTAATGTAAAGCTCGGCAATGCTTCAAGAATTGCATTGATTCATAAAATGGCCCTTCCGGGAGTTCCCCTGAAAAAGACGGAAAAGCCTCCTTTTCAGCATTCTTTTGGATCAGAGGTAGACTTTTTCAGGATCATTGAGGGTGAAGAATGGGACCATGCCTTAAGAACCCTTTCCCTGTCCTTTTACCATCAGGAAATGTTCAGTGGAATTGAATTTTTCCTTTACTGGCGATAATTGTTTCAAAAGGTGGCTGACATGGCACTGTTCAATAAGTTTATGCGCAATAATACCTCGAAACATTCTGAGGACAGTCTCCAGGATATTGCTGAGAATATTAACAATATCCTGAACACCAAAAAGGATTACGGCTCACCTCTCAGGGATTTCGGCATCAGGGATTTAAACGAGTTCAATGACAGGAACGGCATGATCGACAGTATTATCCAGGAAGTCACAAGGTGTGTTGAACTCTATGAACCCAGGGTAAAAATTGTCGAAGTGATAAAAGATAATAAAACAGATATGTTCAAGCTGTCGTTCAAGATAAAATTACTTGTCAGAAACAGTGAAAAAACATTGAAAATGGTATTTGATACAACATTCAGCCGTTTTCTTGTGGAAAATACTTAATTTAAGGTGAAAATAATGGGATCTCTTGTCTGCCGTGTGGAATTGCACAAAAAAAACGGCATTATTATTACGGTTGAAAATAAGGATGCCGATATCATACAGACCATGGTGCTGGACGGTAATTCGATCACCACAACCAATGCAGGAGCAGATGAAACCAGTGTCATTACCCAGACGTCCGACAGCATCACCATACAATGCAAGGATTTTTTGCTTGATGCAGAAACCATTACCTGCCAGTCCAGCGGCGACACGGTTCATAAAAGCGATAATAACTTTAAAGCCAAAAGTTCGGCGGCCATGGAGCTGAGTGCTGGTGCAGATTTAAAGGCAAGTGCCAAAGCTGCCATGAAACTGTCTGGAAATGACATTGATGCAAAAGCTTCACCCGGTGATGTCACCATTTCCGGAATGAATGTCAATACCACGGCAACGGTAAAAGCAGGTGTCGACAGCAAGACGCTTGAGCTCAAAGGGAGTATCTCTGCCAAGCTGGAAGGCGGACTTACAGATGTAAAAGGGACAAAGACAACTTTGGAAGGCAGCGCATTGACAACCATTAGCGGCGGTTTGATTAAAATTGGATAACTTAGGACATACAACAATATGCAGATGGATGAAAAATTATACCGGACTTTTTTAGAGGAAATGCATGAACTGGAAAATTTCCGTATGGAATATTCTGCACGACATCCATCAACCGCCCTGGACCGTGATGATCCGGATGTTAAACGCCTTGTGGAGGCCCTTGCCTTTTTTGCGGCCAGAACCCATATGGCAGGAATGAACAATATTGTATCTTCCAGGCTCAGAATTTTCCAGCAGTTTTTCCCGTTTCTTCTTTCCCCCCTGCCGGTCATGGGAATGGTTCAGGCTTTGCCCACAGGACAATTTTCCGAAACTGCCCTTTTTCCAAATGGGAGCCGGGTCCTGCTGTCTTCGGGCAAAAAAAACAGTGCCTCCTTAAGAACCCTGAAGGAATTACGTATTCTTCCTGTCACATTGACCCAGACAACACTTTTGCTACGTCCCGACAAAGGATATCGCCTGGTGATCTGTCTTGAATCCATGTATGACCGGACCGATCCCATCGGCTCGATTATGGTGAATATTGATCATCTCAACAATTATCAGGCCTCTTTGTTGATTTTTGATGCGCTCAGGACCCACCTGACAAACGCCTGTGTGGTCTTTAATAAAAAAGCAGACGAAAATTCAAAGGGTACACCCTGTAATATCATATTTGGAAACACGCATGAAGAAAGCGAAAACAGGAAAATGCATCCGCTGCAAGAAGCCAGGTTCTTTTTTCATTTTCCCCAGCAGGATCTTTTTATGACCGTTGATGTTCCCCAAATTACACAGGCCTGGAAAAAAATTACCATCTGTATGGACCTTGACCCTGAATGGCCCAAAAAAATAGTGATCAATAAAGACATTTTCCGCCTGCATACCGTTCCAATGGAAAACCTTACAAGGGATGCCACCGCCCCCTTTATCTATGACGGGACAAAAGAAAGATTTTTAATTCAACACCCTGAACCGGATCTGGGCTATGCGCTTCAATCCGTACTGGGTGTTTATAAAATCGAAAATGGCGGTATGGTCCCGTTAAGAGCCGGAATTTTGTCCGGCGGGCAAGGGTCCTATGAAATCGAACAGAAATCAGACAAGCTCGGCAGGATCCGATACTGGCTTATGCTTCATTACTCAAAAGCATTTTTAGAACCTGTCACCATTGTTGTGGATGCATTATGGCATCAGCCCGCGTTATCAAAGATTCTCTCACAGCAGATCAAGGCTTTGCCATACAGCCGTAATATTCCCGGCGTAAACTGGGACCTGTGTGAAAGCATTGTCCCCCATGGAGAAAACCGTTTTCAAGAAAATATGGATGAGTTTATGCATTTATTAACCATTAAAAATAAATCCATGCTCAGTTATGAGGATATCACTGCCCTGCTTCAGATGCTCGGCAGTGTCTGGCAGGGAAATTTTAAACCTGTAAAAGATCTTTTTTATGCCATCAGGGTTAAACAGGCGCCCCTGGCTAAAGGCAATGCCAAAGGCATGCTTAAACTGGTCTATTCTCTGCAGTTTAAAGAGTGTGATCCCGGAATGAGACCGTTGGTCAAAACCTTTACGGCACAGACCGGAAAAATTCTTAATGCATGGATCTCAGAGGCAGTTGTTGAAACCAGAATGGAAATGGATTCTGTGTAAGGCCTCTTACAGCCGGCAATATAAAGGAAAAAAAATGGAACCCGAACTTTGGAAAGCAATTCAGCACCTGTTTGATCAGGTGGACACCTCTTTTAACCATCTTCAGGCTGCTGGGGATCATGACCCTTTAAAGGAACCGGACGGTTCTGATGAAAATATGGATCTTATAGCGGCCAGGTCAAAAATAAGAGAAGAATTTGATCACTTAAGGGTCACGCTTCTGGCATATCTGTCTGAACAGGAGTGCTACCAGGTTCTTTTCCCCCTGGTGGTTTATTTTGATGAACAGGTTCAAACAATTTTTTTCAAGGAGAAACAAATTTCATGGCCGCTGCTGCAAAAAGAACTCTATGAGGTGGATAATGGCGGAGAACTCTTTTACAATATCCTGGACAGCATTCTTCGAAAGCCCCAGACATCAGAGTTTATTTTTGAAGTCAATTATTTTTGCCTCAAGCACGGCTTCCAGGGAAAATATGTGGATGACCCCATCCGGATTAAAAAATACATGGACAAGCTTAAGGACAAAATATCTATCCAGCAGATGGAAGGTACCCGTATTTTTGCAGAAGAAACAGGCCCGATGAGATATTTTGTTTCTCCTTCCTGGCTGTATGGCGGGGCCATGCTTTTTCTGATCCTCTTTTACGGAATCCTTCGGTTTATTGCCTGAACCATGATGCTGTAAAGGCCATGAAAAAAATTATGGTGGGATCTACCAATTAAAGGGAAGAGATAAATAAATGGAATGATCAAATTTATGGTGAATACTTAATTAATCTAAGGAAAACTCATGTTTAAAGTAACTAAAAAAGTCACTGAAGAATTGATATGGTTAAGACTCAGGGCCGAGATTTCCATGTGCCAGGACTTATGCAAATTATATGATAAAGACCTTAAGATGCAGATGATGCTGATTGCTCGCATGGCGATCATCAATATGATCTGCAGGTTCAAGGAACTGGAGAAAGTTGATCCTCTTCACACGGTTTATGGTGCATGGGCTGATAAGGCAAAAAACTATGCCCCCTGGTGTCTTGAGGGAATGAAAAAAAAATTAGACTATGATGTCTTTACAAGCTGGAGCAAATGCCCCTTCCTTGATAGCGGATACCCTTGGGGGGTGCTGACTTTAGGCGGGCTGATGCGGGCGTATGCCGAGGTAAGTGAAACCATTATGGAAAAGTTTCCCGACTTCAGCAAAAAAACAGTTAAAAGATTCCGGCCAGAGGCAGCAAAAGGCATCAAAGACGGTATTCTCCCGGTTGAATTGAATGACACCTTTAAATACAAAAAAAACGCGGATTGGGAGGCTCTTGAGTCGGATCTGAGAAAAGGATGGGAACACCGGGCCGTAATGGAAGAAGAAGGCCGCTGGTCATGGCAACGAAACCTTGTTCAGGCATATGGATATGATCTGTTTAAAAAAGAGCAGGTTGGCGGTAAAAAAAATGAGATCGACCAAAGAGTTGTGGTACAAGACAAATCAAATGAAAAAACGCCTTCAAAGGATAGAATGCGCTTTTCACGATGGATATTTGATGATGCAATGACGGAACCGCAAAAAAAGCATCTTGAAAAATTAAAAGAATTTTTTCCACCCTGGACCATGTCCGGACGTAAAATATGGCAAACCATGCTGAGAGATCGAATTTCTTTGCTTGGAGATGTGTACGGGTTGGTCCGGGGTGCCACCATATCCGGTACAACCAGTGATCATGCCTATTCTTTTTTTCAAATCTGCAGTTCAATCTCCACCTTATCCGAATCAAGCCCTGAATATAGAATGCTGACCATAAGCTCTGATATTAAACGACAGCCGGGTCAATGGCATATTCCGAGCACTGATGAATTAACAGCAGCACTGCAAAACATGCGGAATGAAGATGGGGGAGACAGCGGCTTTGGACGTATGGTCAGATTTATGATGCTGATCCCGATTATTCAGATGGGGATTGAAATGCACCATTCATTGCATGAGATGGCAAGTGTAATCGGGTTAAACGATCTTATTAACTGGAGCATCGGCCACTATGATACTCTGTATATGACAACAAAAGAGCTTAAAGAACTGGAAGAAAAATATCTGGCGCAATGGAATAAATCTGCAAAAGGATCCCCGGGATTATTAAAAAGCACCCCTATGAAACTGCCCCAAAACAAACTGACAAATGTTGAAACTGACATTAAAAAAATATTACAGGAAACCACGGACAAAGTCAGTCACGGCTATTTTAAAACTCAGGACCCGTTTGTTTTAAGCAAAATAGAAGAAGAAAATGAAGTGGGTGCCTGTATTGCTGAGACAAGGGAAATCGCCAAACATAAAGAGATGGCATTACTGGATCAGGACCTAATAAAAAAGCTTAATGAGGCGGTAAAAAGCGGGTGGGTGAAAGGTGCTGAAGGAGAGGGAATTCCCACGGAATTTCTAAACTGGCATATCCGGGATTTACGCTATTCAATAAACAAAAACCCGGCTAAAATGGAGCTGGTAGATAATTTAAAAACAGCACTTGCCAGATCCCGTAAGAGTGCTGTAACCCCTATCAGTGTGGACAGCATAAAAGAAATAAATGGAAAAATATGGGACAGTTATAATGCCGCCTGGAAATCCTGGCAGCAAATTGGTAAGCAGAACAAATAGCCATTTATCAATTTATTTTAGACATCCCTGTTCTCATTATATTTAATCAGGGCCATCACCGTATCCAGGTCGTTGTCTGCTGCATCCCGGATCCATTCGTAGGTCACGAGAGCCTTTCTGGCCCGTAGGATCTGCTTTTTGCGCTGGGCCATTTTGACGGCTGCCCTGTATTTTTGAACTGTTTTGGCACAGCCGGCCTGGAACATATCCCGGCACTCGACAATGGT
Source organism: Pseudomonadota bacterium (assembly GCA_018821715.1). GTDB lineage: Bacteria > Desulfobacterota > Desulfobacteria > Desulfobacterales > Desulfobacteraceae > Desulfobacula. The sequence goes on from JAHJLN010000200.1 coordinate 8,845, forward strand.
GGGCCTGCGGTTCACATCCCAGGCGATCATCTCCAGGGTCATGGAGCAAAGGGCCAGGAACTCAGGATCATGGACCGCCGGAAGTTTTTCACGGAGCGCCTTTTCCCAGTAAACCTGTTTTTCCTTTGCTCCCCTCAGGTCTGTGGGCAAAAAGGTTTGTTTGCTTTTGAACTCAAGGCCAAGAACCGGCCCGATAAGAGAATCCAGAAACGTCATGCCGACTGCATAGGTATCCCGTTTGGCCATGTAGGTGGCAAGAAGCCCTTTCGCAGGGGCTTGTGACTTGGCCACAAAAGATTCCGGGGGAACATACCCCTTGGTTCCCGTAGAGCAGTGCCAGTTGTCAATTGCATCATCGCGATCATGGATGCCCTTGCAGATGGTCAATCCGAAATCAATGATCTTGGGCACATCTCCTTTGAAAAACAGGACATTCGCAGGTTTCATATCCAGGTGAAAAATGCTTCGCTCATGCATGTGGGCCAGGCCGTCAATAATACCGTAACAAACTGGTAGGACCTCTTTCTGGGGCAGTTTCTGCCGAGTTGCGCGATCTTCCAGGTCTTCAATTCCTGCTTCCAGGAACACATAAATCCCATCCCGGGCAGGGATGGCATCAACAATACCGATAATGTTGGGATGTGCTCCGATGGCGCCAAGGATCTTGAATTCCTTTACCAGCGCAATGGCTGCTTCCAAAACATCACCGCAGATGTCAAGAATCGAGGCAACCTTCACCACCACTGGCTCGTCAGGCGGTTGAAAAAAGGTTTTCTCATCATCCAGGCGAATGGCCCTCTGTTTTTGAGAAACAGAAAAAAGACTTGTACCGCTTCCCCCTGCTTTGAGTTTTTTAAAACTAGTTCCATATTCCCTGGCACTGCCTAGGCCTTTAATGTAACGTGCATTGCCGGCGCCGGCACGAAATCCCGGGAGCTGTTTTGCCTCTGCAAGATCGTTACAGGTTTCCACAAAGGTCTTGTAAAGCTTGCCAAACTTCACCTGGTCTATCCTGGAAAGCATTTCACCCTTATGCTGTCGCGTGAGTCCGCTTTCCCCAATTTCCCGCTCTGTAATGGAATGGCGGTGATGAAGACGAAGGGATTCAAGAATCCAGTAAAGCCACGTGTTGGAGTGGGCGTGGTCCGGTACAAAGTGCCAGTCCACAAACCGTCCCCTTTCACGAAAGGTCAGGGCGACCGCCTTGTGAGGTTCAGGCCGGGCACCCCTGCCTGTGCCCGGAACCGTAACAATCTTGAACTTCCAATAGTAAACCTCGGCCAGATCAACCTGCCTGCTGCCAAAGGTTTTCTTTACAGTGATGTGGCGGTCCTGCCAGGGAAAAATCACCCGTGATTTGCTGTATTTGCTACTCCCTGGTGATTTTACCAAGATTTTCTGATCAAGTTTGTTGTCTTCGTTCGGCATGTTGACTTCCTTTCAGCTACAGTGAGTGATCTTCGACCCAAGTCCGGTTGTCACTAAAGTATTGGCCATATCGTTCAATCTGTTTTTTCTCGTGCATTTGGTTAAACTTTTTAACATATTTACTGATGTCATTTTTTGTTAAACCCGGCATATTCAGAATAGAGTGAGTGTTGTTTGCCGGCAGTTCATACCAGTTTTCAGGCAAAAAACTCTCATTTTTACACAGGTCAAAAAGCAGCGTACCCGGAAACGGATGGAACACGGCCCAGCCGAAATCATCAGGGTTGAGCCGCGCATTGAGTTCAAGGGTCATGTCAATATCTTCAGGTGTTTCATTTGGCAGGCCAATCATGTAATTGGCCGTTACCAGTATGCCAGCTGCTTTGGCCCAGGCAAATGCGTTGACGATTTGACGATCCGTCATTGACCGGCTCAACACTTTTTTTCTGACCTTCAGGCTTCCGCTTTCCACGCCAAAGGTCAGATGATGGCACCCGGCTTTTGCCAGTAAAAAAAGGATGTCAGGGGTGACAGTATCCGCCCTAGCCTGGATTGAAAAGGGCACGCCGATTCTTTCTTTGTAATAACGGCAGAAATTTTTAATCCATTTCAGGTTGAGTGTAAATGTATCATCCAGAAAAATCACATAATTCAAACCGCCCTGATCTTTGATTTTGGCAAGCTCCTTGATGACATTTTCCACGCTCCTGCGCCGGACATACCCTTTCCCGTAGAGATTAGCCAAAGCACCTGCGGCACAGTAGGAACACAAAAACGGGCACCCCCGCTGGGTAAACATATGAACAACCCCATGCGTTTCATTAAGAAAATCCCGGGCAACAAATGGAAGAACGTCAAGATCCTTTGCAGGTTTCCTGAGCTGTGGCCTTGTGGCATGGGCCGTCCAAATATTATCAATGGTTTTTTTTCGGGGATCATCTCCTTTTTCAAGGCAGGTGATAAGATCCAGCATGGCATGCTCTCCTTCACCAATGCAGACATGGTCAAAGCCTTCTGCAGCCAGAACGATTTTGGGGGCAAAGGTTGGAAAAAGCCCGCCTGCGATCACAGGCACTTTCACTTTTTTTTTAATGGCAAATACAAGTTTGGCTGCCCTGGGCCATATTCTGCTGGTCAGGGAAATCCCGATGATATCCGGCGCTTTTTTTATGATTTTCTCAATGATTTCCCGGGGGGAGTCTTCCGGTTTAATCCGCATTAAATTGATATCATGGCCATACTGCCTGAGAAAAGCTGCAATAAATCCAGGGCCTGCCGATGTCAGGGCCCAGCTGCTTCTGGTATCTATTTCAAGGAAAAGGACGTTCATCATTGAATTAAAAAACCGTTGGGTCTATGGAAAAAAATTAAACTCAAGGCGAAGAAATGGAAACCGGTTGAAGCACTTCTGGCAACACAAAAATATCTTTCTGATCAATCAAAGATTCAAATGCTTCCGTATAAGCCAAAGGTGGTCTGTAATTTTCAAAAACAATGGGATAAAGTGCCACAGGAATCATTGTCTCCATTGTTTTTCTATCCATAAATGCCTGGTCTGATGGGCTTTTTCCCACAATGGCCTCAATAAAATGATTTTCCTTGTCCAGAAGACTCTTCCCCTGTTTGTTAAATACAATGACCTTACCAACCCTGCCGTTGGGATCCTTCAAAAGAATAAAAATAGATTTCCCTGAAGCGCCTGGTCCAGCGGCTTTTTCAAAAATCCTGACAACCAGTTTTGTTCCCCTTATGGCAACGGTTCCGTCAGGCGTTTCAAACTTTACCGCCTCAGGGTGGAGTTTACTGATGGCGCCTGAGATATATATGAAGATTCCTTTTACCATCCGGCATAAAAACCCTGGATTGTCTTCCTTTAGACTAAATTTATACTGACTTAGCACAAGACTGCTGTCCGGCCCCAGGTGAAGGGAAGATCCGTCCAGCAAAAGAAGTTCCACAAGACTGTCTGACCCGGTTTTTATTTCATCTGACTGGAAAATTTTTGTATTACCCCGACCCCTCAATTCTTTTCCTTCCCGGACAATCACGACTGAGCCTTCCACACGAATTATTTTCCCTGCCGAATTTTCTTTTGCCGCGGCAGGGCTGCCCGGATTTATCAATAGAAGAAAAGACAGCACCCCCAGTATGATATATTTTATTTGAAATAATCTGATCTTTGAATATCCTTAGCTTAAATTCTAATTAAAATCCTATTTTTTCTTTATACGATTAACCGCAAACAGGGGAGATGTCAATAAAAACCCATATAGATCCTTATGTTATTTCAGATAATTAGACTTTTTTTATGTGTTTTTAGGCTTGTCAAACCGCAGCATCATCATTGCAATATCATCAGATTGCGGCGCAGTTCCGGCATGATCTCTGACCTGTTTTAGGACTGTCTTAACAACCTGATCGGCAGGTTGTTTTTCAAGGGTGCTGCAGACCTGAAGCAATTGATTGTCTGTAAATACGTTCTTTTCTTTATCCATGGCCTCGGTCACACCGTCGGTATATAAAAAAATTGCGTCCCCAGGCTCCAGAACAAATGACAATTCACCATAGGGTATGTCCGGCATGGCTCCCACAACAGGTCCGCTGATCCCTTTTTTAAAAAAAACACCTTTGCTGCCTGAGAATATGATGGGCGGATTATGGCCGCCGTTTGCATATTCCACCCTGCCGGTTTTGACATTAAGAACCCCGATAAACAGTGTCACAAAAAGGGCTTTGGGATTATCAATACTGAGGATACGGTTGATCCTTGTCATCAAATCCGCAGGGGAACTGCTGAATGGCGCCAGATTTTTAATCAGTGTCCGGGTAATTACCATGAATAAAGAGGCAGGAACACCTTTATCGGCAACATCTCCTATGGTAAAGCAAAGATGATCCTCATCCATGAAAAAAAAATCATATAAATCACCGCCTACCTCCCTTGCAGGAATAAGAGATGCAAACAGATCAAAGGCATCCTGGTCCGGGAAGGGTGGAAAAATCTTGGGAATGACGCCCATCTGGATTTCTCTGGCCACATTGAGTTCACTTTCAATGCGATGGATCTCCCCTGCTCTTTTCTGGGCCTGTTTTTCTGCTATGCGAAACCGCAAAAGACTTAAAAATGCAAAACATCCGACAACATTTATCAGGGGGTATAAAGGAGAAAAAAACATATTTCCTGCCTTAAGCATTCCCAAAGCGGCAAACCAGAGTCCGAACACTGCAACTCCAGGAACCACAAGGGAAATAAAAGGAGTTGAACAGGCAAGGATTAAGGAAACAAGCACACCAGTGATCAGGGTGATGAAAACTTCCACACCCCTGGACCATGCCGGTCGGCTTAAAAATGCATTGTTAAGAATGTTGTCGGCAACATTGGCGTGAACTTCAACACCCGGGAAAAGTGTATCAAGGGGAGTTGTATATGAATCTTTGAGTCCGGTTGCCGACGTTCCCACAAAAACAATTTTATCGGCCAGTTTTTCCTTTACACCGACCTTGTCATTCAACAGATCAATTGCAGAGACATAATCAAAAGATCCCTGTTTCCCCCTGTACCGTATGAGCAGGTTTCCTTTGGCATCCAGGGGAATTGAAATTTTATTCAGGTAAAAGGATTCCACACCCATATCCGACACCTTGAGTACGCTCTTTTTGATGTTCTTGGCTTTCATGATCGCTGCAAGGGCAAGGCTGGGATAGATACGGTCTTTATACTCGATTAAAAGGGGGATACGTCTGATAACGCCGTCGGCATCGGGGCGGACATTGACAAATCCCGCACTATCCACGATATTGGAGAATACCGGGAGGGGTTCAAGTGCCCCTTTTGCCTTGTACAAATTGGTCGACACCCTTTTGGATCCCTGAGCTTTTACAACAATGATATCCATTGGAACAGGTGCCTTTGGCTTATTACCGGTTCCTGTAAAAAAAAATTTATATCCCAAAACAAAATGACTCTGTGCTAACGTGTTGGCAAGGTAAACGTCATTATCCTGAAGATGATACGGAATATTATCGAGATTAAGGGTCATGCCAAGCTCACTGGAAAGCTCTTTTTTAACCTGGTTAAGGGAAGTCCGGTCCGGTTCTGACAAGAGGATATCCACACCGATACTTGCTGCACCCGCATCTGAAATCTTTTTAAATAATTTGGCCAGTTGATATCGTGACCAGGGCCACTGTCCTAAAGAAAGCAGGCTTTTTTCATCAATATCCACGATCACGGGGAGCGAGGGAGCCTTATGCTCAATGGAATCATGCATTGTATCATACAGCTTGTTTTCAAGAAAAGACAGAAACATAGGATTGTATAAATGGAGTCCCAAAAAAAGAAGGGTCAGGAAAATACCATAAAAAAAAATTTTTTTGCTTACTTCAAGTCCTGTATATTTAAAGGAAAACCCGACATGGAACACCCGCAGATATTTACGCGCAGATTCCGGCAGAAAACCCTTTTGGTTATCGGACAATCACTTCTACCCTTCTGTTAAGCAGTTTTGAGACCTCATCTGCAGTTTGGATAAGTGGCAAGTCTTCCCCATGTGAGGTTATTTCAATAGATTCGGGAAAGACCCCCTCTTTTTCGAGCAGGTCTTTCACCTTTTTGGCCCTTTTTTCAGACAGCTTATAATTGATGGTTTTTGTTCCTCTCCTGTCAGCATGACCACGGACAGTAATATGAGGGGAAGGCCGTTTTCGAATATCAGCCAGAATTATTTGGAGAACCGGCACAGATTCAGGTACGATTTCATCGGAACCCAGGTAAAAATTTAAAAAAAACCTGGCCGGTAAAATCGGCTGTGCCGTCAGTGCTGCTTTAAAGATAGTCTTTATCTGCTTTTCAGGCATAATACCTGAACTTTTTGGTTTTAGTTCGCTTTTCAAAGAAACAGCTTCATTCTTTTTGTCCATCAGGACAGAGCCCTTGGAATTGCTGACTTGAATTTTTCCCACTCTTCCGTCTGCATCGGGCAGAAGAACAACAACACTCCCGCCTCCGGACGAACATCCGTAAAACCCGACAGCATAAATGAGAAATATTAGAGGTAAAATACTTTTGCCTGTCATTTTTTTCCCTTGATCTGGATTGCTATTTTTGTTCCTCGAATGGCCACTATACCATCCGGTGTTGATAATTCAATTGACTCGGGAGATATTTTACCCATTAATCCGGAAATAAAAATAAAGGTTCCCTTTATCATACGGGCGGCCAGTGAAAATTTTTTATTCGGCAAATCAAAATAAAACGTATCCAAATTTAGTTCACTGTCCGGCCCCAGAGAAAATATGGTATCATCCGTCAGGAGAATACCCATCGTACCGTTGGAACCTGTTTTTAATGTGTCTTTATTGAATAAGGCTGTCCCTAAAACCGGAATAAATTCCTTGCCATAGCGGAGAACTTTGACATCATTGGTAAGATTTTTAATCTTTCCTATAGTCTTGTCTCCTGTAGTCTTGTCTCCAGCAAAAGCGAAATGTGATGACAACAGGCAAAAAAGAATCATAATGATGGAGATACGCCTCATGTTTTACCTTTTTTAAACTGTCTGGAAATAATTTTTATATTATAAATTCACTCATCCAATCGGCATGTAATATTCGTAAGTTATTTTGTTTATTAAGTCAAGAATCCAGAGCCTGTCTGTCATTTTTTATTTCCAGTTTTTTGAATCTTAAGATGTATATGCTTATTTTAAAAAAATTATTTTAACTTTTTAAGCAAATTGACTTTATGAAAATTTGCTTATATAAATTCTTTCTAAATCATATGGATACAATACTAAAATATTTTGAACCAGATCAAAAAACGGTCGAGCTGTTAACCCGGGGGCTTGACTGCCACCCCCTTCTGGCTGCCCTGCTGTCATCCAGAGGAATTACAAGTATTGAAGATGCCCGCTTTTTTTTAAACCCGAATTTCGAAAATCTTACAGATCCTTTCCTTTTAAAAGATATGGATAAGGCTGTAGAACGAATACTTACAGCTGTTGAAAACAAAGAAAAAATTCTTGTTTTTGGAGATTTTGATGCAGATGGCGTCACAGCTACCGCACTTATCAGTGATTTTCTTGACTATTGTGATGCCAATGTATCCTGGTATATCCCCCACAGGATTAAAGAGGGTTACAGTCTTCAGCCGGACCATATCCAACTGGCATCAAACCAGGATATTGACCTGATCATTACGGTTGACTGTGGTGTCAGCAGCCATGAAGCAGTTGAAAAAGCCAA
>JAHJLN010000201.1 GCA_018821715.1 Pseudomonadota bacterium
AAATAATAATTAATGCTGTTAATATTGGCCGATTCAGCCTGCCTGCAGATTTCCCGGACAGTTGCATCTTTATATCCTTTTTTTGCAAAAACGCTTACACCGGCCATGATCAATTTATTTCGAGTGGTATCGGCCTCATTTATTGTCATCGTCTCTCCTTTTAAAATTTTAATACAAGTGTATTAAATTAATGATTAATACACTTGTATTAAAATTTCAAGACTTAATTTTCCCATAAAAAAAATATCTTGAATTAATACTCAAGATTGTTATCTATTAAAAATACAGTTATAGTAATTGACTTGAATCCTCGCTTTATTATTTAAAGCCATATGTTTATTGATGAGGATAAACCGCTACAGGAGCCAGAAGATGAGGAATATATTAAACCTTCCTTTAAAATCAGATATCAAAAAAATCCTAACGCTTGACGATAAAAAACTGCCAAGCTTTCCCCAGGTAGCTGCAAAACTGCTTGAGGTCTCCAGGGATGAGACCACCTCCCTGCCGGATATTTCAAAAATCGTGGAGACCGACCCGGGCATTTCCGTCAGGGTCCTTGAGATTGTCAATTCAGCCCTGTACGGACTTGGAAGAAAGATAACCGCCCTTTCTGAAGCTGTGGTTTTTTTAGGCCTGGATGAAATAAAAAAACTGGCCATTGGCATGACGGTTTTTGAAAAAATGTTCAAATCCGGCCGCACAAAACAGTTTGACCGGCTCCTTTTCTGGCGTCATTGTCTTTCCGTTGCCATCTTAAGCATGGAAATTGCCAAAGAAACCAAATATCCTGATCCTGAAGAAGCTTATGTTGCAGGACTTCTTCATGATGTTGGAAAAATATTTCTTGATCTCCAGGGTCGGGTGGATTATGGCGATTTTATCCAGGAACTTTCAACCTCCACAGACCTGGTTATTGAAAAAGAACGCAGCGTCATCGGGCTCGGCCATGATGATGTTGGTGCTTTTTTATGTTCCTTGTGGAAACTGCCCGAAAAACTGGTAATAGCTGTAAAATATCATCATCAACCCTTTGACCATATCGACTTGACCCCGGAAGAAAAGCTGTTGATTTCCATTGTCTCTCTGGCCAACTTTCTATGCTGGACACAGGGCATTGGATCTTTTGATTTTATCCGTCCTCCCATCCTTCCGCCAGAGGTTGAAAAAACAATCGATCTGGGAAAAATCAATATTATCAACTGCATTCTTCATATGAACAAGGAAGTTGAAAGCATTTCCAAGTTTTATCATTTTGTTTTCCCCTCTGTCAGCCAACTCAGGGAAAATCTGCTCTGGGCCAATCTTAAGCTGTCCAAAGCAAACACAAAATATTACTACCAGGAAGACCCACTGACACAATTTAAGGATACAACACAGGTCAAAGACAGCAGTATCTCCTCAGATCTTGCCCTTGAACTTGGCAAACCCCTTGCCAAGGCCAAAAGCATCAAAGAAGTTCTTGATATCGTCATGTATCAGGTGGGTCGCATTTTTCAGCCCTTGCACTGGTCGATACTGTTAAAAGATCCAAAGACCTCAAATATGGTTTTTTCAGTTGTGGTGGGAACAAACAAGAAAAAACTTCAAGGCGTAAAACTGCCTAAAGGAGAAGGCATTGCAGGACATATCATGGAAACCGGTGAATCCTTGATTATTGAGGACGTTGCAAAGGATGACCGCTTCAGCATCAGGGTGGATAAGTATTCCGGGTTTAAAACCCAATCCATCATCGGGACTCCCCTTAAAACCGATGACAAGATTTTCGGAGTGATTGAGCTGATCAATCGGATCAGTGAGGATAGTTTCACGGACCAGGATTTAAAACTGCTGTCTTCCATTGCTGAATATGCTGCCATTGCCATTGAACGGTCCTATTACAACCAGGCCCTGACAACGATTGCCACAAAGGATTCATTGACCGGCCTTAAAAACAGGTGGAGCTTTGAGCGGGCTGTCAGCAATAAGGAGGAAGTCTTAAGATTCTTTGGGTCCATCTTTTCCATGCTGATTATTGACATTGACAGATTCCGGCAGGTCAATGAAACCATGGGCCAATCAGCCGGTGATGATATTTTAAAACAACTGGCACAGGTTCTGACCAGAACCAAACGGCGCGAAGATGAAATTTTTCGTTATGGAGAAGATACGTTTATCATGCTTTTACCCCAGACATATACAGATGGTGCTGAAATAGCAAAAGACAGGATTATAAAAGCTTTTTCCCAGGCTGTTTTAGAAACAATCAAGATTCCGGTAAAGATAAATATCATTCCCCATACAGTGAGTGCAGAAGATTCAAGCCAGTTAAAGGCTATTGTGGGAGACTTTTTGTCCAAATCAAAAACACTCGTAAATGAGGATGCAATTGCTGATATTGAAAACAGCCTGCAGCTACTTCTGGAAAAAGAATATACTAAAGAAGCCGCTGAGATTAAAAACAAGCAGATGATTGGGAAAATAGTATCATTGGGGGGAGAATTTACCCGACTCAAGACAAGGGAAACCGGTCATATCCGTGTGGAAAAGCTGTCCATGCTGACCATTGGTTTCAGAATTTCAAAATCACACCGCATCCAGGTTAATGATTTTTTAGATATTCATTTCATCCTGGATGATATAAAAAAATCCCTTGTGGAAAGACGGATCGTGGTCAGAGAAATAAAAGGCAATTATATTACTGCTGACTTCTACAATCCGCCTCCCTATGCAAAAAATCTTGGATTTTATCTGATGAGCTGACCCTTATGCAACACTCTTTCCGGCAAATTCAATGGCCAACTGTTGAACTGAATCCTCAAGTTTATCGTGCCCTCTGACCAGCTTCTTTCATCCGTTTTAGACCGGAAGGAAGCCAGGTGGAAGTGGTTTTTCTTCTCCTGGGCTTTTGTACATCCTTTCTCACAAAAACCGGTGTTGACGCCAAAACAGCTGCCGGCATTTGAATATCCGTTTTCTGTACCGGAATCTGATGTTTCAAAAGACGCTGAATTCCGATCAGAAGTTTCTGCTCTTCCTGGCTTACCAGGGAATGGGCGATGCCGTCTGAACCGGCCCGGCCGGTGCGGCCGATCCTGTGAATATAATCTTCCGGAACATGGGGAAGATCAAAATTCACCACATGGGGAAGCTGTTGGATATCCAACCCCCGGGCAGCGATATCCGTTGCCACCAGGGTTCGAACAGCCCCGCTCTTGAAATCGGACAATGCTTTTGTCCGGGTGGCCTGGCTTTTATTGCCATGAATGGCAACCGCACTGACACCGTCACTCAACAGCTGTTTTGTCAGTTTGTTGGCCCCATGCTTGGTCCTTGTAAACACCAGGGCCTGACGCCATTTGCCTTCCCTTATCAGGCTTGAAAGCAAAAACCGCTTGTTTGCCTGGGACACCTGGTACACCTTCTGAGTCACGCCTTCGGCTGCAGTGTTCCTGAGGGATGCTTCAATCAGAGCCGGATTGTTCAACAACCCATCGGCCAGCCGCTTGATCTCATTTGAATACGTGGCAGAAAAAAGCATGTTCTGGCGTTTTGCAGGAAGAAGCTTGATCACTTTTCTAATATCGTTAATAAATCCCATGTCCAGCATCCGGTCAGCTTCATCCAGCACCAGAATCTGTATCCCGGACAAGTCCAGGGTTTTACGGCCCAGATGATCCAGCAGCCTTCCGGGTGTTGCCACCAGGATGTCTACACCACGTCTCAATGTTGAAATCTGGGGGTTGATATTCACTCCGCCGAAAATCACAGTGGTGCGCAGTGAAAGATGTTTTCCATACACTTCAAAGCTTTCGCCCACCTGGGCTGCCAGCTCGCGGGTCGGTGTCAGGATAAGGGCCCGCGGATGTCGAACCCCGGACTTTGCTTCGCTTAACCGCTGGAGAATCGGCAGCGCAAACGCTGCTGTTTTTCCGGTGCCTGTACGGGCGCCGGCAAGAACGTCCCTGCCCTCAAAGACCACAGGAATTGCCTTGGCCTGAATGGGAGTGGGACATGTGTAACCCTGTGCTGCAACAGCACGGAGAAGATCGGCCCGAAGACCAAGTTTTTCAAATGACATATATATAATACTCCTGTTATAGCCCACCCCATGTCACAGGGCCGATCTAGGCGGAGATAATAAATTTGTAAGGATTGAGTCAAACAAGGAAGGAATCAACCAAAACACTTTAGGTACCGACCGGATGGTACAGTTAAGGAAGGAAGAATAACATAATACTGATAAAATGCAAGCTTTATAAATCCCGCCGGTTAAATTGTATCACTGTAACACTTAAAAACACAGCAATGATAACCACTGAAATCAGGATGCAATTTTTAGCATCTGCCTGGTTCAATACTAATTTACCCGGCTGGTATAGCTGGAAATAACTGTATGTGCTTAAATTTTCAAGGGACTTGCTTAATTTAATAATCGTATCAAAAAAATACAACACCACCAGGACACCGATGGCTTTGCTTAAGGCCTTTCCTTTTTCATTCTGAAATACGGAAATCGCCAGGGCAATTGACCCCATACTTAAAAAGAAAATAAAACCGACAAAAGCCGCTTTCCCGTAGTCAACACTATTAATCTGCAAATCAAAATAAACACCACCGGCAAGGGTGCCTAAAAACATGGCGGCAAATTGCAGGCCTAAGGAAATGATCAGAAATGAAAAAACACTGAATGGAATAACAAACCGCTTGATGGGTTTGGTTAATAAAAGATCAAAGGTTTTTAATTCAATCTCACCGGCAATATATCGCGCCGGAATACTGACCTGCAAAAACGCCAGACTGATAATAATGACAGGATGCATATATCCGAATGCCAAAAGTTGCGTGGCAAATTGCGATGTTCCGCCCTGCACTCCCAAAAAAGCCAGGAATGCCGGGGGAAGCCTTTGCATAAATGCTGCAACAATCGGGCTGATTTCCGATTCGAAAAACACCCAGGCAAATAAATACTCAAATAAAAAACAAAATACAGTTAAAAGGATAAGAATATATTTCTGATCCAGCATTGTTTTTTTTAAATGCATATAATAATTGAGCATAACCCCTGTTATTCCTTTTCATAAAAAGTCATAAACGTATCCTCAAGCGATGGCTCTGGAAAAATCAAGTTTTTAATTTCATATTGGGTTATTTGTCTTAATAAAGGATTGATATCTCCTTTGACATTAAAAACGAATCGTTGGGAATCGTGTTCCAGGATATCAATGTTTTTCCTATGACCGCAAATGGCGGTTGGCACAAAACAATACCTTGTAATCATTGACTTAAGAATCCAGGACTTATCAAATTGTGAAGTATATGATGCCGGGAAAGAGCAGGGAAATCCCTATTCTTCTGCATTTTCTTGCAAAGATAGACGGTTTTTATCTTGCTTTTTATTAAGTATATGTTATTCTGGCGCTTACAAAACATATACTTAATAGGTAGGGTATGGCCCGATTAAATGAGGATACAATCAAAGCAGCATGGCAATATTTAGAGGCAAACAAAATATTCAGTATTGGAGAACTGGCATCGGTTCTTAGATGTTCCATCCCAAATGCCAGATTAAAGCTCAAACAGTGGCGAACGTATACCAGTTATAACCAGAACGGCAAATACTATACCCTGCCGCATGTCCCTGAATTCAGCAAGCATGGTCTGTGGATGTATAAAGATGTCACCTTTTCCAAGCATGGCAACTTGAAGAAAACCATTATTCATTTGGTGACTGCTTCACCTGCCGGACTTTCAGGGAAACAGCTCGGTGAATTGCTTGGGCTTTCGCCTCAGTCGTTTTTACATCATTTTCGGGGGTGTGCGGGCATCTGCCGTGAAAAGCAGGACGGTGTGTACATCTACTTTTCTGATACCGATGTGGTGTACGAAAAGCAGACACAGCAAAGGAGTTCTCTTGTCTGCAGATCGACCATAGACACCATTTCCGACACTGAGGCGGTTATGATTCTGGTGGCGATCATCCAGCAACATGGCATATCAGCAGAAGATATTCTCGCCTTGCCGGAAATCAAAAAAAGTAAACTGAACCTGGTCAATATCCAAGGATTTATAGAACATCATGGGCTGTTAAAAAAAATTCCGGATTCCAGGCATTAAAACTGCTCAAAAACTTTATCGCCAAGCTGACCGGGGCCGTCCGAACCGATGTGCTATTCCCAGAAAAGCCGATTTTGCATTTTTGCCCGGAAATCCTCGAATGCCCTGAATGTGATTCTACACTCCATGTTCAGAAAACCGATACAAAGACCATGGTAACCATGGACATCGGCGCCTTTTCTGCCAAGGAAACGGTATTGTATTGCCCCCATGGCCATGGAATATTCAGGCCCGAACAGCTTCGAAACCTCGTACCCAAAGGCGGCACTTTCGGGTTCGATGTCATCGTCGAGGTAGGGTTTGCCCTTTTTGTTCGTTGCCGAAACAATCAAGAGGTCATGGCCGAGCTGGCAGCCAAGAATGTATTCATCTCTGAACGGGAGATCAGTTTTCTGGGCCGCAAGTTCATTATTTATCTTGCCCTGGCACACCGACAAAGCCGGCTGGGTCTGCGAGAGTTCCTCACAGGCAGGGGCGGATACATCCTCCATGTGGACGGAACATGTGAAGGTGATAGCCCCAATCTATTTTGCGGCATTGACGGACTCTCGGAACTGGTCCTTGATACGGTCAAAATTTCTTCAGAGAAAAAAGATGAACTCATCCCCTTTTTCCGCAGCATCAAAAAGCAGTATGGTGAACCCCGGGCACTCGTACATGATATGGGCAAAGGGATTGTCAATGCGGCGGAAGAAGTCTTCCCGGATACGCCCGATTTCATATGCCACTTCCATTTCCTGCGCGACATTGGTAAGGACCTGTTGACTGATGAATACAGGGCCTTGCAGAAACGGTTAAAGAAATTCAAGGTTCGGCCTGCATTGAGACGGCAGGCCAAATATCTTGAGAAAAAAATCGATCCGGCCAGCCACGATATCGACGGAATCATTGAAAGCCTTCAAAGTGGGAATTGCCAGACAGCTCATTTCGATCATATCCCCACGATCATGGCATACGCTTTAATCCATTGGATATTTGACTGCCCAAGCCAATCCAATGGATATGGCTTCCCTTTTGACCGCCCACACCTTGATTTTTATCGACGTCTTCAAGAGGTTCTCCAGCTACTTGAACAAATCATGGAGGTCAACCTCAGTGATTCTGTAAATTCAAACAGAGCCTTTTCCCAATTATGCAAAGCCATCGCAACCGTCGTAGAAGATCAGCGCCTGAATGATCTTGCCAGGAATCTGGAATCAAAAGCAGCCGTGTTTGACAGACTGCGCTGTGCCATGCGCATTGCCCTTCCCGATGGTAAAAACGGTATCAACGATAATGGTGATTCCACGGACATGAAAAGCATTGAAGAAAAAATCACCGCATTCAGGAACTGGCTCCTTGAGAGTAAACACAGACAGAAAACCTATGCCAACATGGTTGCACAGATTGATAAATATTGGGAAAAGCTATTCGCAGACCCGATACCGGTCATCACCCCGCACGGAGTGTTTACGGTTCAGCCACAAAGGACGAACAACATTTTGGAGAGATTTTTCCGGGATGAGAAACGACGGGGCCGAAAAAAAACCGGCATGGGGTCGTTGAATAAAATGCTCAAAGCGGTCCTTGCCGATACGCCGCTGGTACAGAATTTAAAAAACGACAAGTATATGGAAATTATCCTCAACAGGTGTTCAAACCTGGCAGAAAGATTTTCGCAAATTGATGCTCATCTGGTACAAAAAGAGTTGGCAGCAGCGGCAGAGAGCAATGGCAAAATATTGCCGGGAATCAAAAAAATGATAAGGGATGCTCAATTGACAGTGAAAATCTCAACGCTGTTCTGTCCAGCAAAAGCAAGATAAATGCCAACCGGCATTTGCGGTCATAG
>JAHJLN010000202.1 GCA_018821715.1 Pseudomonadota bacterium
ATTGCCGATAAGTCCGTCAACCTGTCGCCCAAGACGCTCTTCTAATTTGATAACAAAATCTTTTCCTGAAAAATTATGGGTTTCACCAAATTTTGTCATAATGTTTACGGTGAAATAGATTTTTGCACCCGTATTTTGAAGGGCTTCTTTAACACCGGGAACAATAAGGTTGGGGATGATACTGGTGAACAAATCACCCGGTCCGATGAAAATATAATCCGCCTTTTCAATGGCATCTAAAACAGGGGGAAAAACGGAAATTGAATCATGATGATGGGGAACCAGAAATACATCTTTAATCCTTTCACGCTGGGTGCCTCTGGGCAGATCAATGGCTTCTTCGCCATAAATTCTGCTGCCGTCGGTTAACTCGGCAACAAGTGTTGCACGGTCTATGGTAACCGGAAGAATGGTGCCGTCGACATCAAGTATTTCCGCAAGCGCTGCAACACCGGCAGGAAAATTGCCCGTATATCTGGACAGCATGGTCAATAGCATATTGCCGGCACTGTGGCCGGCCAGGCGGCGATCATTTTTAAACCGTTTTAACAGAATGGAACGGCAGGCATTCTGATAAGGAGACAAGGCCAGGATACATTTCAATATATCTCCAGGCGGAAGAATCCCAAGTTCATCCCTTAATCTGCCGGTACTTCCGCCTGAATCCACCATGGAAACAACAGCGGTTATCTGCGTGTCTTCTAAATCCCTTAACCCGGATAATAAGATAAATTGACCGCTCCCACCGCCAATGGTGACAATCTGTTTTTCTTTTATTTCCATGGGTCTCCTTATCTTATAATGCACGCATCTTTAGCCGTGGTTTATTGAATTTCTCTTGCTTATTTAAAAAAGCGTATACCAAACAAAAGGTCAAATGTAAAAAAATAATATTATGAAAGTAACATTTGAGCGATGGTCTCTTTTAGCCTGCCTGTTTTATTTGAGTCCTGTCGAAACGCCGTCTCTATTTGGATCATGTGTTGATAAAAAGGGGTTCTGTCAAATTTTATAATGGCTTTGCCTTCAAATCGTCCTGCATCACAGCCTGCACCCATGACCGGTTTGAACCCGGGTCTGTTCAGTTCGTGAGGCAGTCCGTGAAGCCTGCATATCATTGGCCTGTAAGGATATAAAAGACAGCGGCCGTTTTCATTTACAGGGCAGTAAATTTTCAGGCTTTTTATTTCACGGTTTTTGGGAAAGGTTTTTTTGCAATACTCTTTTGCCTTGTCTAAAATTATTCTTTTCCGGTCCGGGTCAAGCTGATTAAATCCATTAAGAAAATAGGCTTTTTCAATATGGGTATGGTGAAAAAATAAAGATTTACAGCAATTGTCCTCACAGCCATCACATTTAAAAGGATAGGCTGCGGCAACCTTGTCCCAGGTTTGATCCATCTTGCAGTAAAGAGTGGCAAGTAATTCAAATGCTTGGTTTGTTACCATTGTTTTTGATCAGACTAAGGATTTTGGAAAAAAAGTTTTGGAATAAAGGTCAAGCGCATATCGGTCTGTCATGCTGGCGATCATATCACAGACAGACCGTTTAAGGGGATTTTTGGAAGAATCCCATGGTGCCATTTCCATTTTTTCAAGTTCTCTTTGCAGGGCATCAGGATTGTTTAAAAAATAATCATAAAGTCCCATGATGACCTTTTTTGCTTTTATAAATTCATTATGAACAGCAGGAGATCTATAGACTTTGTCATATAGAAATTTGCGTAATATGGTCATGGCATGGAAGGTGTCTTGACCCATGTTAAGAATGAATTTCCCCTTTTGTGGCCCGCTGTTGTAAACCAATTGCTCAATCATAATGCTGGCTCTCTGGGAATGTGTTTTTCCCAGTTTTTTAATGCAGATGTCAGGAACATCTGTTGAAAAAATAACTTTGCCCCTTAATGCATCATCAAGGTCATGGTTTAAATAGGCAATGATGTCCGCCACTCTGACAATTCTTCCTTCGACTGTAATCGCTGTTTCACCGGGAGTTGCCGGAATGATATTGCCAAATCCCTTGGAATGTTTGAGAATACCGTCCCTGACTTCCCGTGTCAGATTCAGTCCTTTTCCTCTGTTTTCAAGGGAGTCCACTACTCTTAAGCTTTGATCTGAGTGGGAAAAATGAGGGGAATAAACTTCGATCAGGGCAGTTTCACCCCCATGGCCAAATGGGGTATGGCCAAGATCATGACCTAGTGCAATGGCCTCGGCAAGATCCTCGTTAAGACGCATGGCCCTGGCAATATTCCTTGAAATTTCAGCAACCTCAAGTGTGTGGGTAAGCCTTGTCCGATAATGATCTCCCAAAGGAGAGAGGAAAACCTGTGTTTTGTATTTCAATCGTCGAAAGGAATTTGAATAGACGATTCTGTCCCTGTCTAATTGATACGGCGTTCTGATGTTGCAGGTATTTTCTTCTTTGTTCCGCCTGTTTGCATTGGTACTTAAAGTACCGTATTCAGACAGAAAGCTTTGTTCTCTGATCTGGAATTGTTCCCGGATACAAAGATTTTTATCCAGAGGATCAAGCGATGTGTATATATTTTTTTTTGCTTCCATAAATTATTATTGAATATTCTATTATTATTGAATATTTATTGGAATCTATAAAAACAGTATTTATCAAAAAAAGCAAGTTGAATACACATGGCATTATATTTGCTCATATGGTACTAACCTTGGAAAGATGTATTTTGTTTAAGGAGAAATGATTTAAATTGGTCTACGAATACTTCATGGGACTGGCTTTGGAACAGGCCCAAAAAGCATATGATAAAGGGGAGTTCCCGGTCGGGTGCGTGATTGCTCTGGAGGGACGCGTTATTGCAAGCGGCGCAAGGCAGGGGACAACTTTAGACAGGGCTTTTTTTAGTGAGATTGATCATGCTGAGATCAGGGCATTGAAAAACCTTGAAACCATTAATACTCAATTTGAACCTGAAAAATCAGTCCTTTTTTCAACCATGGAGCCGTGTCTCATGTGTTTGGGTGCCATTATTCTGGCAGGTATCAAGACAATTGTATATGCGTATGAGGATCCCATGGGAGGCGGAACAAAGTGTGATTTGAAAAAACTGCCGCTTTTGTATAAAAACTGCAAAATTGATATTATCCCTGGTGTATTACGTCAAAAAAGTCTTGATCTTTTTTATAATTTTTTTAATAAAGAGACAAACTTGTATTGGAAGAACAGCTATTTGGAAGCATATACCCTTGAGCAGAAAAGAGAAAGAAAATCAAAATAAATAATCCTTGCATTTTCTTATGCAAGCCTCTATAATCGCAGGGTTATACTTGTTCTATCAAAGATAAATTATGGAATCGTGTAGTTGCAGGAGGTGTAGAATATCTAAGCGAGTAAGACAGGATCAGACAAGTGTGAATAAGGGAATCCGGGCCAGCCAGGTTCGAGTTATCGGCTCAGCTGGTGAACAGATCGGAATCATGCCCATTGAAGAGGCCTTAAGGGTTGCAGGCGAAGAGTCTCTGGATTTGGTTGAGGTTTCACCGGAAGCAAAACCGCCTGTCTGCAAGATAATGGATTTTGGGAAATTTAAGTATGAGCAGACCAAAAAAAAGCAGGAGGCTAAGCGCAAACAGAAAATTACTCAGATTAAGGAAATAAAGGTTCGGCCAAAAACAAATGACCATGACCTTGAAACCAAGGTGAATCATATTGAGAAGTTTATCAGTAAAAATGATAAAGTTAAGGTTACCATGGTTTTCAGAGGAAGGGAATTCATGCTCAAGGAGCAGGCCAATGTGATTTTAGATAAAATTGTTGTCATGACTCAGGAGTTTGCTCAGGTCGAGCAGCCTCCAAAATTTGAGGGTCGGGTTATTACAATGCTTTTGGGACCTAAATAATCTAAGTTATTTACAGGTAAACAATAGCAAGACTGCTTGAAGATACATAATAAATGTATGGTGGTATATTGTGTTTGATGACTTTATACCACCATCTCTTTTTTTGAAATTGCAACACAGGAGAGGATAAAATGCCTAAGATTAAAACATGCAGAGCGGCTGCCAAGCGTTTTAAAAAAACAGGGTCGGGGAAATATAAATTCCGTAAATCCCATGCCAGCCACATATTAACCAAGAAAAGCACTAAAAGAAAAAGATCTCTTAGATTAGATCAGATGGTCGATCAGGATAATATGAAAGAAGTTCGGCGTTTGTTACCCAATGGATAGGGTGTGTCTGGATAATATTATGAAGAGTTTGATTCAAAAGAATACTTAAGGATTGAGGAGTTTGGTAAAATGAGAGTCAAAAGAGGATTTAAAGCAAGAAGGCGCAGAAATAAGGTACTTACTCTTGCAAAGGGATTCAGGGGCGGAAGAAGTAAGTTATACCGTACAGCTGCAGATGCTGTCGATAAGGCATTAATGTATGCATACCGGGATAGAAGGGCGCGCAAAAGAGATTTCAGAAAACTCTGGATCGTCAGAATTAATGCTGCTGCAAGGATGAATGACCTGTCATACAGCAAATTTATTAATGGTCTTAAATTGACCGGCAGTGAATTGGATCGTAAGGTATTGGCTGATCTTGCAATTTCTGATCCGGCAGGGTTTTCCCAGTTGGCATCACAGGCCAGTGCCCAGTTTAACTAGATTAAACGAGTTGTGGGGGTAATGTGCAAAACAGTATTATTGATATTGAAAAAGAGGCCAATGAAAGCATAGAACAAGCCCGTGATTCAGAGCAACTGGAACAGCTTTCCATTAAATATCTTGGCAGAAAGGGGGTTCTCACTAAATTTTTGAGAAATGTATCTTCTCTTCCTGAAGATGAACGCCCCAGTGCCGGCAAGAATGCAAATATGCTTAAAGGAAGGCTTGAAAAATCTTTTAAGACGGCCTTTTCAAAATTTGAGGCGGTTAATGCAAAAGATTTTTCCGGTATTGATGTGACGCTTCCGGGGCGATCAATCCTTAGAGGTTCGCTTCATCCGATTACCCAGGTGGCTAAAGAAATTAGTGATATTTTTTTAAGACTTGGGTTTGATATTGCTGAAAGTCCGGAAGTTGAAACCGATTATTATAATTTCGAGGCCTTGAATATCCCCAAATATCATCCTGCAAGAGATATGCAGGATACATTTTATGTATCGGAAAATATTGTCTTAAGAACGCACACGTCTCCTTCTCAGCCCCGTGTCATGGAAAAGACCAGACCTCCTGTGAGAATTATTTCACCGGGAAAAGTGTTCAGATGTGATTCAGATATCACTCATACGCCCATGTTTCATCAGGTTGAGGGTTTAATGGTGGATAAAAATATTTCTTTTGGGGACTTAAAAGGAATTCTGACCACCTTTGTTCATCAATTTTTTGACAAGGAAACCTCTTTACGGTTCAGACCCAGTTTTTTCCCATTTACAGAACCTAGTGCAGAAGTTGATATCCGTTGTGTTATGTGTAAGGGCGAAGGCTGTCGAATCTGTTCGAAAACAGGATGGCTGGAAGTATTGGGTTCAGGCATGGTTCATCCGGCAGTTTTTGAAAATGTCGGGTATGAAACAGATAAATATACGGGTTTTGCTTTTGGTATGGGGATTGAACGTCTTGCCATGCTCAAGTATGGTATTGATGACATAAGAAAATTTTTTGAAAACGACATCCGTTTTCTGGGGCAGTTTTAATATGAAAGTCAGTTTAAGCTGGTTAAAAGAGTATATTTCTGTTGACCTTAAGCCTTCTGTAATATCTGAAAAGCTGACCATGGCAGGTCTTGAGGTTGATTCTGTTGAACAAAGATATGATTACCTTAACGCTATTGTTGTGGCCAGGGTCGACGAGGTTAAAAAACACCCCAACGCAGATACTCTTTCTGTCTGCAAGGTGGATGCGGGTGGGGATAAGCAGATTCAGATTGTCTGCGGTGCACCCAATGTTAGAGAAGGCATGTTTGTGCCGTGTGCACTTCCAGGGGCAGTGCTTCCCGGAGATGTAAAAATCAAGAAGGGAAAGCTTCGAGGAGAAGTCTCCGAAGGGATGTTATGCAGTGCTTCTGAGTTAAGACTTGCCACAGATGCTGCCGGTATTATGGATCTTAAGGGAGATTTTGTTGTTGGCACACCGCTTGAAAATGCGCTGAACGTATCTGATACTGTTTTTGAAATTGATTTGACCCCCAACAGGCCTGATTGTCTGAATATTATCGGTGTGGCCCGTGAAGTAGGGGCGTTTACAGACCCAAAGCAAAAGGTAAAGCTTCCGGATTATACGCTGCCTGCTGACAAAACAGGAACCCACTCCATTCATGATTACGCAAAAGTTCAGATCATTGATCCTGATCTTTGCCCAAGATACTCTGCAGGTCTATTATTTGATGTTAAAATTGGGCCTTCTCCGTTCTGGCTGCAGGAAAGACTTGAATCCATAGGGCTTACACCCATTAATAACGTGGTTGATATTACAAATTTTGTCATGATGGAGACGGGTCAGCCTCTCCATGCCTTTGATTTTGATGAAGTTGCAAACGGTAAGATTATTATCAGAAGAGCAGGCAATGATACACAGTTTACAACGCTTGACAGTAAAACACACACCCTTGAATCTGATATGCTCATGATTTGCGATGGTAACAGACCTGTGGCGCTTGCCGGGGTGATGGGAGGTGAAAACTCTGAGATTACAGAAACCACCACCAGAGTGCTGGTCGAAAGTGCATATTTTAATCCTGTTTCAATCAGAAAAACTGCAAAGAAAACAGGTATTGCCACAGACGCGTCTCACCGGTTTGAGCGGGGGATTGATCCGGACGGAACAGTCAAGGCATTAAACAGAGCAGTTTCTCTGATGGCTCAAATTTGTGATGCAACCATTGCCAAAGATATTATTGATGAACATCCCAACAAACCTGTTCCCCTTGAGATCGACTTGAATATTGATGCCTTGAATGTCCGCTTGGGCACTAATTTAAGTGCAGATGCAATTGGAGAAATTCTCAGGTCAGTGGAATTTGAAGTTGAGAAAACAAGTGACACCCGGCTTGCTGTCGGCATCCCTTTTTTCAGAGTAGATGTAACAAGACCTGAAGACCTCTCAGAAGAAGTGGCAAGACTATGGGGATATAACAACATCAAGACCAGTTATCCACTGGTTCCGGCAAAAGGAAAGCCGTTACACCCAAAGATCCTGCTTCGGGAAAAAGTCAGGCAGGTAATGACGGGATTTTCTTTTTTTGAGGCAATCAACTATAATTTCATTCATGAAAATTCAAGTGACAAATTAAACTTGTCAAATGATGATAAAAGAAGAAATGTTGAAACTATTTTAAACCCGATTTCAGATCAAATGTCTGTTCTAAGAAGCTCCATGATTCCAGGGCTTCTTGAGACCATGAAAAAAAATATTTCACAGCAGACAATCTCGTTAAGACTTTTTGAAATCGGCAAGATTTTTTATGCCACCCAAAAGGGATCATTGCCTGAAGAAAAAGAAAAGATTGCAGGCCTGATGACTGGCAATCGATCGGATCAGTCCTGGTATTCAAAAAGAAGCGAAGTTGATTTTTTTGATTTAAAAGGTGTGATTGAAGGCTTTTTTAATGCCCTCATGATCAAAGATCCAGTTTTTGAAAAGATTGATGATGATTCGTATCCCTATTACAAAAACGGATATGCCGCCATTGTCAAATCAGGTGATCGGCTTATCGGTACGCTGGGTAAAATTGATGGGAAAGTTTTGAAAAATTATGGATTAAAGCAGGATGCATTTGTCTTTGATTTCAGTTTCAGGGCCATACTGGACTTGCTTCCGGAATCTATTGCAGCGGTCCTTTTGCCAAGATTTCCTTCCATTTCAAGGGATATCACTATTATTGCGGATCAAGGTGTTACTGTCAACGCAATTTTGAAACACATAGACCTTATCTCAAAAAATGAATCTTTGATTGAAAACGTTTTTCTTTTTGATGCGTTTGAAGGACAGCCCCTGCCTGAGAATAAAAAATCTTTATCTTTTAGGGTTGTGTACAGATCAAAAAGCAAAACTTTAAAGGAAAAAAATATTCAGCAACTGCATACAACCATATCAATGGCGATTCTTGATCAGTTCAATGCAGCGTTGCCCGATGTGGGTTAGGAAAAGACGGCAGTACTCATTTTTACTGCCGGTTTGTCCAGCTAAAAGTAGTATTGACAAACCGGATAAGGGTTGGTATATTGTGCCGCTAATGCGGGTATAACTCAGCTGGTAGAGTGCAAGCTTCCCAAGCTTGATGTCGCGAGTTCGAGTCTCGTTGCCCGCTCCATCTTTTTATAGATATGGGTGGCAGATTGTTCCATTTATTGGAGTTAAGATATGATCTGAACCATTGATTTTTTGGGGCGGATTTTGTTAATGTTGTACTTAGGAACGGGCATCTGCCCGTTTTTGTATTTGAGGATGAAAAAAAATATAAGTGGTTAAGATAGGATAACAGGTGTTGGTTTGAAGAAAGATAACAGCAGGTTGATTGAAAAAATTAAGCAGGTTGCGCAGCCATTATGCGAGGCTGAGGACTTTGAAATTGTTCATATAGAGTATGGCAATGGTGATCAGGGAAATATTGTCCGTCTCTTTTTGGATAAACCCGGCGGTATTACACTGGATGACTGTGTTTATGTCAGCCGCCAGCTCGGGGATTTAATTGATATTCATATAGAGAATATCGGCAGCTACAGATTAGAGGTTTCTTCTCCCGGGCCGAACCGACCGTTGAATAAAAAACAGGATTTCTATCGTTTTAAGGGTGAAAGGGTCAAGATTGAGACAGAAGAGCTAGTTGAAAATCAGAAAAAGTTTACCGGAATTCTTGAGATAATTAATGATGATTCTGTTGTGATTGCTGTTGATGGGAAAAATATTGAGATATCAGATCATGTGATCAGCAAAGCAATGCTTGCAGGTCAGTAATATGGAGAACGCTTAAAATATGTTTATCACAGATATTAAAAGGGTTATCGATCAGGTAAGCCGTGAAAAGGGTATTGAACCTGAAGTTCTTATCAACACCCTCAAAGAGGCCATTGTTTCTGCGGCTAGAAAGAAAATTGGACCCAGGGCTGATATTGAAGTCCATTATGATAGCAAGAGTGGTGAGGTTGAGGTTTTCCATTTTAAAGAAGTTGTAGAAGAAGTTGAGTACCATGACAGCGAGTTGACCCTTGAAGAAGGTTATGAATATGATCCTGAGTGCGAGATTGGAGACAGTCTGGGTATCAGGATTGATACGGAAGAATTTGGTCGAATTGCTGCCCAGTCGGCCAAACAGGTCATTATTCAGAAAATGCGGGAAGCGGAAAGAAATGCTGTTTATGAAAATTTTATTCATAAAAAAGGTAAAATTATCAATGGTATAGTTCAACGCTTTGACAGGGGCAGTATTATTGTCAATCTGGGTCAGGCCGAGGCTGTATTAAGGCCCCGGGATCAGATGCCAAGAGAAAATTATAAACGCGGTGACAGAATTCGGGCTTATGTGTTGGATGTATTAGAAGAATCAAAAGGTGCACAGATTATTTTATCCAGAACGCATCCTGAATTTGTCATTGAATTGTTTAAAACCGAAGTTCCGGAAGTGGCCGAAGGAATTGTAACCTTGCGGGGCGCTGCACGTGTTCCCGGCGTCAGGGCTAAAATTGCCGTATCTTCAATGGATTCAGATGTGGATCCGGTGGGCGCCTGTGTGGGCATGAAGGGAAACAGGGTCCAGAGTATCGTCCAGGAACTTCGAGGTGAAAAAATTGATATTGTTCAATGGAGCCCGGATATAGCCAGATTTGTGTGCAACGCACTGTCCCCTGCTGAAATTGCCAGGGTGATTATTGATGAAGATAATCGATCCATGGAAGTCATTGTGAGCGATGAATACCTTTCCATTGCCATCGGCAAAGGCGGTCAGAATGTTTCACTTGCCTGTGAAATAACCGGCTGGCATCTGGAAGTGACCAGTGAAGCGGAATACAGTCGGGAAGTAAAACAGGGATATGACAGTCTCATGAAACTTACAGGGGTTGGACTTTCTTTGGCTGAAGTCCTTTTTAAAAGCGGATATGCTTCTGTTTTGGACATATCTGAAGCTGATGTAGAAGATATTGTTTCAATTACTGATATGGAGGAATCCAAAGCTCAAGAAATGATTGCTGAGGCAAAGATTCTTCTTGAAAAGGAATTAGAGCCGAAAAAGCCAGAAGAGATAGAAGCGCCCAAACAGACAGAACAGACAGAAGAACTAAAAGAGCAGGAAGAGCCAGCTCCGAAAGATGATAAAGAAATCAAAGAGGGTGAAGACAGTTAACGGGTAAGTCATAAAAAACGGATATCAGGCGAAAAAAGAATATAAAAAAAAGAGTATTACTTGGGGGCAACGAATGGCAAAGGTCAGAGTATATGAGTTAGCTAAAGATCTGAATATGACGAACAGAGCACTTCTTAATAAAATGAAAGAATTGAAGATTGAAGTTAAAAGCCATATGAGTTCTCTGGAAGATAGTGACGTCGGTGCAATAAAAAGAAGTCTTTTGGGAAGAGATAAACGAAAGATGGATATCAAGATAAAACCATCGGTCATCCGCAGAAGAAGGCACAAGGATGATGAGGGGGCTCTCCCGGATACTGAAGAAGAAACTATAGAAAAGGTGGAAGAAATAAAAGACCCTTCTGTTGTTCTTAAAAAGAAAGTTTTGTCATCAGATGTTGACCAAAGAAATATTAAACAAGGATCCGATGAGTTGGAAATTAAACAAATGCCTGAGACACCGGAATCTGCACCCAAAAAAGAAAAGTCCAAACCAAAGAATAAAAAAGGCCAGCCAGCCAAGATCATTAGACCGGTGGCAATTGAGAAACCAGAAATAATGGAACCGGAAAAAGTAAAATCCGGATCAGATACTGATAAGACAGTAAAACTTTCTGTGGAGAAAGAAGACCCTATGGGTGTTGAAAAAGACGAAACGTCTGTAAAGACTGAACCCCAAATACATGTGGAAAAACAAGAAAAAGAGACCGCTGAACAGGACACTGAGTCGGTTGATGCTGAAGATAAAGATAAAAAGGGCAAAAAGAAAAAGAAAAAGAAAAAATCTACGCCAGCAAAGATTGTCAAAATTGCAGATCCTTTAGTTCTTGAAAATTTAAGAAAAGCCACACCTGCTGAAGAGAACAATCGGGGGGGGGTGAAAAATGATATTCGGAAAGAAGGCACAAAGAAAAGAGTGTTTATCAAGACAGAAAGCCCACAACCTGTCTTGTCCGTGAGTCATGAAAAGAGTGTTCCTGCAGCTGATATTTCAGTGCCCGATGAAACAGAAGCAGGAAAACGAAAAAAAGAGAAAAGAAAAGCCGTGTTTGGTGATGATAAGCTGGCCGGTAAAAGAAAACAGCGCAAGAAAAAATCTGTTGTTGAAGGGGATGAATTATACAATAGTGCCCGAGGCAGAAAAAAACGCGGTAAAAAGGAAGCTAAAGGAGGGAAAAAGGGAAAATTTCAAAAAACCCAGATAACCACCCCTAAAGCCATTAAACGGCGTATTAAAATTGACGAGGCCATAGAACTTGCCGAGCTTGCAAAACGTATGGGTATCAAGGCCAATGAGATGATTGCCAAATTAATGACCTTAGGGGTTATGGCAACGGTAAATCAGACCATTGATTTTGATACGGCAACACTGGTTGCCACGGAATTTGACTTTGAAGTGGAAAAAGCATCTTTTGAGGAAGAAACCCTTCTCACGATCGAAACCGGTGATGATGATGAAGATAAAATGATTGGTAGAGCACCTGTCGTTACCATCATGGGGCATGTTGATCATGGTAAAACTTCACTTTTAGATGTCATCCGGCAATCAAAAATTACCAGTGGTGAAGCAGGCGGAATTACCCAGCATATTGGTGCCTATAATGTCGAAACGCCCAATGGCGGACGGGTTACCTTCCTTGACACGCCCGGTCATGCTGCATTTACCGCAATGCGATCCAGGGGGGCTCAGGTTACGGATATTGTTATCCTTGTTGTGGCTGCCGATGATGGGGTGATGCCCCAGACCATAGAAGCAATAAACCATTCAAAAGCTGCCGGTGTACCGGTTGTGGTTGCAGTCAACAAAATGGATAAACCCGGGGCTGACCCCGACAGGATCATGCGAGAGCTTTCGGAACTTGACCTGCTTGCAGAAGAATGGGGTGGCAATGTCATTTTTGTTAAAGTGTCTGCGAAAACCGGAAAAGGAATCGATGAACTGCTTGAAATGGTTCTGCTGCAGTCCGAGGTTTTAGAGCTCAAGGCAAATCCCGATAGAAAAGCCACGGGTTATGTGGTTGAATCACGGTTAGATGTTGGACGTGGTGCGGTTGCAACTGTTCTGGTAAAACACGGGACCTTGAGAGACGGCGATCCCGTGGTCTGCGGACGTCACTCAGGTCGAATCAGGGCAATGATTGATGATTTGGGAAACAGAATTAAAACCGCAGGTCCGAGTACACCTGCTGAAATCGTTGGCTTAAACGGTGTGCCGGATGCCGGGGATGAGTTTATCGCTGTTGCCTCTGATAAGGATGCAAAACAGATTGCCGGTCACAGGATGCAGAAACAACGGGCAAAAGAACTGGCGAAAAAGAGCCGGGCAAATCTTGAGAAAATGTTTGAAAATCTGGGTTCAGCGGAAGTTAAGGAACTTAAGCTTATTGTTAAAGCAGATGTTCAGGGCTCTATTGAGGCCTTGAATGATTCGTTGAAAGAGCTGGCCAAAGAAGAAGTGGAGGTTAAGATTGTTCATTCCGGCGTCGGTACCATTAATGAGTCGGATGTAGCACTTGCGGCAGTATCTGATGCCATTATTGTCGGGTTTAATGTCCGGCCGTCACCTCAGATTCGAAGGATGGCCAAGGATGAAAATGTGGATATGCGGTTTTATGACATTATTTATAATGTCATAAATGACATCAAGGCTGCATTGGATGGCATGATGCCGTCCACATTCCATGAAATCATTATCGGGCGGGCAGAGGTTCGTGATATTTTTGTTGTTCCGAAGATGGGAACCATTGCAGGATGCCATATTTCAGAAGGCAAAGTTATCCGTGGCAAGAAAGTAAGGCTCTTAAGGGATGGCGTTATCAAATGTGATACAGCCTTGTCGTCACTCAGGCGGTTTAAGGATGATGTTAAAGAAGTGGATCAGGGATACGAGTGTGGTATCGGCCTTGAAAAATACAATGATATCAAGGCAGGAGATGAAATTGAGTGTTATGAAGTTGAAGAAAGAAAATACAAGGCCGATTAATTAAAGAATGAAACCCTATACAAGAGCTGAAAGAATCAGCGGCAAAATTCAATATGCCATTACTGAACTTTTAAGCAAAAAAATGCAGGACCCGAGGATTGAGATGGCAACGGTCAGTGGTGTAAAATTGACGCCGGATCTTCGGGTTGCCCATGTGTATATTGCTGTGTTTGGTGATAAAAAGCGGATTTCAGAGGCCCTGGCCGGGTTTAAGAAGTCCAAGGGGTTTATCAAAAAAAGCATTGCACCGAAATTAGGGCTGAAATACATGCCGGATCTAAAATTTATTCATGACGACTCTTTTGATAAGGCCGCCAAAATGGATGAACTCATTAAATCCGCTTCAACCGGAACTTCAGACGAACAACTGTCCTGAAAAAAACAAATGAAAAGTGGTATTCTATCGATTCATAAGCCTGAAGGGATCTCTTCGGCCCGGGTGGTTGCGCAGGTAAAAAAGGTTTTGGGGGTAAAAAAGGTCGGGCATACGGGAACCCTGGATCCGTTTGCAACTGGATTATTGCTTTGCGCGATCAATAAAGGGACAAAGATATCCAGATTTTTTCTTGACGGCCATAAAAGATACCTTGCAAGGATCTGCCTTGGGGTTGAGACAGACACCTATGATCTGACGGGCAAGACGGTTTTTAAGGCCCAGGACAATACTATTCAGGATTTTTCAAATGAGGATATCACATCAGCAATAACCGCCTTTATCGGTATCCAGGATCAGGTGGCGCCAGCTTTTTCTGCATTGAAACATGAAGGCCAGCCATTGTATAAACTGGCACGTCAGGGTATCATCATTCAAAAACCCCCCCGCAGGATTGAAATTTTTGACATCCGTATTCAA
Organism: Pseudomonadota bacterium; assembly: GCA_018821715.1. Taxonomy (GTDB): domain Bacteria; phylum Desulfobacterota; class Desulfobacteria; order Desulfobacterales; family Desulfobacteraceae; genus Desulfobacula. The sequence goes on from JAHJLN010000202.1 coordinate 14,135, forward strand.
AAAATTGCATTGCCCTATGTTGATGTTGACGTTTTCTGTTCATCCGGAACCTATATCCGGAGCCTGGCGTTTGATATCGGTAGAAAGCTTGGATGCGGAGCCCACCTGTCAAAGCTTTGCAGAACAACCTCCAGTGTATTTAAGCTCGAAGATGCCATTGAGCTTACTGCCCTTGAAAAACTCGATAAAACAACGGTTGAGAAAAGAATTATTTCTTTATCCGATTGTCTTGAATTTATGTCTGAAGTTCAGGCAGACAGGCCACTTGCAAAAAAAATAAAATTCGGTCAAAAACTTTTAAAAAATGAGATCGAAACCCCTTTTGCAAAGCCGGACCACTTCATAAAAGTGGTCGATGATGACCGTAATCTTCTGGCGGTTATTCAATTAAGTGATAATGGACAGGACTATAATTATTGTTGTGTTTTTTCAAGTTAACTGGTATTTATAGAAGGTTATTTTTGTAATGGTATGGCGATCTGTTTTTTATTTCTTTTTTCTGAATGGAATATCGGATGGGAAACCTTCAAAGAATCAGATGATTTAAAGCATACCATATTTTATTTATTCCAAACAAAGGAGTTACAAAGTGGTTTTGTTAGCAGAAAAAAAAGAGGAGATGATTGATCAATTCAAGCTCCACGAGTCTGATACAGGCTCACCAGAGGTGCAGGTTGCTATTTTAACCCACCGTATCAGCTATCTTACAGAGCATCTTAAAGTTCACAAGAAAGACCATCATTCAAGACGGGGTCTGTTGATCCTTGTCGGAAGACGCAGAAGTCTTCTGGACTATGTTAAGAAAAAAGATGTGAACAGATACCGTTCTTTAATTGAAAGACTCGGACTTAGAAGATAGAATGACAGACAGCCGGTTTTTGACAAGTTGTGGGTCAAAAACCGGTTTTTTATTTTTAATCGGGCAGCAATTTCCAGGGAATTTTTTAAATAAGTTCGCATGTTTGGTATTAAGTTTAGATTTAATGCCAAACATGCGGGTTTATTATTTTTGAAAAATTTCCCCACAATTTGCTGCCCTTCTTACTTACAGGAGAAGTTATGGAAAAAAAATTTACAACAACCATTAATGGAAGAGAATTTTCTATCAGTGGCGGCAAAATTGCCAAGCAGGCATCAGGTTCAGTAATTGTACAATATGGAGAAACCATTGTTCTTGTTACTGCCGTTGCTTCAAAAGATCCAAAAGCAGAAATCAATTTTCTGCCCTTGTCTGTTGAATACCAGGAAAAAATTTATTCGGCAGGAAGAATCCCTGGAAATTACTTCAGGCGTGAAATCGGCAGGCCTTCTGAAAAAGAAACCCTGACCGCAAGACTTATAGACAGACCCATTCGTCCGCTTTTTGAGGATGATTATAATTTTGAAACCCAGGTCATTGCAACCGTCCTTTCAATGGATAAGATCAATGAACCCGATACCCTTGCCATAGTCGGGGCATCTGCAGCCCTGCAGATTTCCGATATTCCCTTTGCAGGACCCATTGCCGGGATAAAAGTCGGCAGAGTTGACGGGCAGTTTATTGCCAATCCGACCATTGAACAGATGAAGGAAAGTGATATTGAGCTCGTTGTTGCCGGTTCAAAAACAGGCGTGGTCATGGTTGAAGGCGGGGCAAATATTGTCTCGGAAAAAGATATGCTGGATGCCATCTTTTTTGGTCACCAGGCCATGCAGCCCCTCATTGATCTGCAGGTCCAGATAAAAGAAGCCTTTGGAAAAGAAAAACGACCGTTTGTACCGCCGGAAAGGGATGAAGAGTTGATTGCCAAGGTGATAGCGTATTCAAAGGATAACATTTATAAACAAGTTCAGATCAAAACAAAAATAGAACGTCAAAATGCTCTGAGTGATTTAAAAGATCAGGTGGTTGAACATTTTGCACCATCTTATCCTGAACAGATCAAAGGGATTAAAGAAGCCTTTTCCAAATGCGTTAAGAAAGTCAGCCGCGATATCGTTCTTAAAGAAGATAAAAGAATTGACGGCAGGGCGTTTGATGAAGTCAGACAGATTACCTGTGAAGTGGGAAGTCTTCCCCGGCCGCATGGCTCAGCGCTTTTTACACGGGGTGAGACCCAGGTTTTAGGCGTGTTGACCCTAGGCTCCGGCATGGATGAGCAACGGGTGGAAACCCTTTCAGGAAATGAAACCCGGGCCTTTATGATGCATTATAATTTCCCTCCGTTTTCAGTAGGGGAATGCAAACGGCCGGGCGGCCCCAGCAGAAGGGATATCGGCCATGGAAATCTTGCCACCCGTGCCATTGAAAGAATTCTGCCTTCCCCGGAAGAGTTTGAATATACCATCCGCCTTGTTGGTGAGGTCATGGAGTCCAATGGGAGTTCCTCCATGGGAACCGTTTGTTCAGGTGTTCTGGCATTAATGGATGGCGGCGTTCCCATCAAAGCTCCGGTTTCAGGAATTGCCATGGGGCTTGTAAAAGACGATGACAAAACCGTTGTGCTTTCAGATATCCTGGGAGATGAAGATCATTTCGGTGATATGGATTTTAAGGTGGCTGGAACTGCTGAGGGAATTACGGCTCTACAGATGGATATCAAGATTAAGGAACTTTCCAGACAGATTATGGAAACCGCCCTTAACCAGGCCAAAAGCGGCAGGATACACATCTTGAATAAAATGCTTGAAACCCTGAAGGGTGCCAGAGAAGAAGTCTCCCCCCATGCACCGAAGATTGTCAGTATCCAGATAAAATCCGATAAAATCAGAGATATCATCGGCCCTGGGGGAAAAGTGATAAGAGCACTTCAGGCGGATACCAATACCATCATTGAGGTAAATGACTCAGGTCTTGTTAAGATTGCAGCGGAAAATGAAGAAGACGCTGCAAGAGCTTTAAAAATGGTATCTGATATTGCCCTTGATCCTGAGATTGGTGAAATTTATGAAGGCACAGTCGTTAAAATCACGGACTTTGGTGCGTTTGTAAATATCAAACAGGGCACTGACGGACTGGTCCATATTTCAGAACTTGCCAATTACAGGGTTAAGAAAGTTACCGATGTGGTGAAAGAGGGAGATGTCATCTCTGTAAAAGTTCTGGATGTTACCAGAGACGGAAAAATAAAGCTGAGTTACAAAGCCACGAAAACCGATGAAAAATAATTCATTTTGTATCTGTCCCCTTGCCAGTGGCAGCAAGGGGAACAGCCTGTTTGTGTCCTGCGGCAATCAAAGCTTTTTAATTGACGCAGGACTTTCAGGTGTTGAAACAGAACGGCGATTGAACACTGTTAATATCGACCCTGAAAGCCTCACTGCTATCCTCATTACCCACGAACATTCCGATCATGTTAAAGGTGCAGGGATATTGAGCCGAAGATTCAAGCTCCCTGTTTATATCACACAAAAGACCTATCAGGCATGTTCCGGTCTTGGTAAAATTGAGGATCTAATTTTTTTTGAGTGTGGCGTTCCCTTTAAACTGGATCAGATCCTGGTCCGTCCATTTTCCATTTCCCATGATGCCAAGGACCCGGCAGGGTTGACCCTGGAATATAACGGTCATAAAATTGGAATTGCAACCGATCTTGGCATTGCTACAAGCCTTGTAAAAGAGCATTTAAAAGACAGCGATATTCTATACCTTGAATCAAACCATGATCCTGATATGCTCATTAACGGCTCTTATCCATGGTCTCTTAAACAGCGAATCAAAGGCAGAACCGGTCATCTGTCCAATATGGATGCAAAAATGCTGGTGTCTGAACTAAAAACCGAGCGCCTAAAACATGTGATTCTTGCCCACTTGAGCGAGGAAAACAATTGTCCTCAAAAAGCGGCTAAAGAAGTTTCCTTAAGCCTGAACGCTTCAACCATTGCCTTACATGTTGCAAAACCGGATCAACCGGGGCAGTTCATAAAACTATAGACCAAAGAAGCTGTTTTATTTTTCTTTTTTTTGTAAAGCCGCATTCACAGCCTTGGCAAGAGTTTTCATGTCAATGGGTTTCATTAAATATTGGGTTATCCCTATCTTTTTTATCCTGTTTACATCTATATCATCACTGTAGCCGGAGCAGAGAATAATCGGCAGCCCGGGTTTTATTTTCAGCATTTTTTCGGCAAGTGTTTTGCCTGTCATTTTCGGCATGACCATGTCTGTGATGACAAGATCGATGGTATCCTTTTCATTTAAAAAAAGATTCAGGGCATCTATGCTGTCATTGCTTGTCATCACACGATATCCCAATCGCTGCAGGAGCTGTTCGGCCATCTCGGTCTGAAAGACCTCATCATCAATAAACAGGATGTGTTCATTATTGCCTTTGCAGATCTGTTCCTGAAATGTGGAAACAATATTCGGTGTATCAAATGCAGGAAGATAAATATTAAAAACACTGCCTTTCCCAATCTGACTGTTGACGGTAATGGCACCATTGCATTTGCTGACAATACCATGAACAACAGAGAGACCAAGTCCCGTGCCTTTGTCTTTATCCTTTGTTGTAAAATAAGGATCAAAGATCCGTTCAATCACATCGGGTGGGATACCACATCCTGTATCCTTGATCGTGAGTAAAAGATGTCGGCCCGGCATCAGTTCAGGAGTTGCCGCAACGTCTTGGGGTGTAATATCAATATCCTTTAACGTAATTTGAAGACTGCCGCCATTTTTTTCCATACATTTTGTATTGGTTTTGTTTAAGGTTTCTGGTTGGTCGATAAATTAAATAACAAAAGTTAGAAGAATATTTTTATTTGTATAAAAACTGGAAAATTAAGTCAATGATGGTTGCATTATTATTTTTTTTAAACACCTATCAAATGAAGCGGCAAGGCATATGGCTTTTAACCGGTTTTATCAGGATATCCTTAAATACGGCAAAAGGTTTCATCCAAAAGAGGCTGGGGTAAAGGAGCTTTATAAACAGGAAGATAGATGGAGAATCGGCTTCCTTTCCCTGTCTTGCTTTCTACCAGTATTTCTCCTTTATGATCTTTGATGATGCCATGGCAAGCCCCATCCCAGTGCCCTTTCCCGTCTCCTTGGTCGTGAAATACGGCTCGAAAATTCTATGAATTTTATCTTTTCCAATGCCGTGTCCGGTATCTATTATACTGATTTTCAGATAATCTCCGTGGTCAAAAATCGTCTGAATATCAGTGCCCTGCGAAATGGTTTCTGTCTTAAGAGTGACAGATATTTTTCCAGGGTATGAGCCAATGGCATGCAATGCATTGGTACACAGGTTCATAATGACTTGATAAATTTGTGTAGGGTCAGCAAAAACCATTTCTTTTTCTGTATGAATATTACAGGAAAATTCAATATTAGACGGCACACTGATTTGAAATAAGTTTGCACATTCCTTTAAAACAATCTTCAGGTTGCAGGGTGCTTTCTGAGAGCAGGTCTGCCGGCTGAACGTCAGGATTTGGTTGACAATCCCCTTGGCTCGTTCACTAGCCTTGCAGATATTTTCAAGGTTTTCATAGAGGGCATCTTTTTTTTCAAGATCCAGTAATGAGAGCTCAGCAATAAATAAAACAAAAGTCTGCGCCTGAAATACTCAAGTCCCTGATCCTTTGAAACATCTGAAGGTAATGCCAAAATTTGGATTCTTTTTAGTAGATTCATTTTTTTATGCAATATGCAATGGGATAAAGGATTTGTAGTTGAGTGTAGCAGAATAAATAAAAATGCACCATAAAAAAATAAAAGAGAGCACTGATGAATAAAATCAATTTTGTATTAAATGATTTCTTTTTTCAAAAGGTAATAATATTCCCCTTTTGCCGCAACAAGTTCCTGGTGGGATCCCTGTTCCCTTATGGTTCCATCTCTTAAAAGGAGGATGGTATCACAGTCTTTTACCGTAGACAGCCTGTGGGCAATAATAATGGAAAGCCGTCCTTTCATAAGCTTTTTCATGGCATCATGGACTTTTTGTTCTGATTGTGAGTCCATATACGATGTTGCTTCATCAAAAATAATCAGGTCCGGGTTAAAGGCAAATGCCCGGGCAATACAGACAAGCTGTTTTTCTCCACTGGATAAAGGGCGGCCCCCTTCTTCAATTTTAGTGTCAAGCCCTGAAAATTTTTCAAATAAAAAATCGCAGTTTGCATCGAGCAACGCTTTTTCAAGTCCAAGCGCATCCATTTCGATTTCAGAAGGTGTAATATTTTCCCGGATGCTGCCGGAAAAAAGAATCGGGTCCTGCATGACAAGGGCTGTCTTGGCTCTGATATCTTTTATATTCACGGAGTGGGTATTGATATGATTGATGAAAATATTTCCCTGGTTCTGTTTGTAAAATCCTGTGATCAGGTTAATAATAGAGCTTTTGCCTGACCCAGTCTGGCCGACAATACCAAGGGAACAGTTTTTGGGGAGATGAAAACTGACGTTTTTTAACACTTGTTTGTTTTTTTTATATGAAAAACTCACCTGATCAAATGTTACACTGGAAATTTTGCCTATCTGATGTCTTTTTTTATCGGTGCGTTGTTTTGCCTGATCAGTTTTCAGTATATTGATAATTCGCTCTGCAGAAGCCAGGGCGTTCTGAAGCAGATTAAACTTTTCAGACAGCTCCCGCAACGGTCTGAAAAAGAGCTTCATATAGGTGAGAAAGGCCACAAGTTCACCCAGTGTCAGAGATTTTTCAATGACTTCAAAGCTTCCGGTCCAGATAATAATGGCCACGCTCAGAACACCCAGGAAACCGATAAAGGGCATAAAGATGGAAAACACTTTTATTTGGTACAAAGCAGCCAAGAAATGGTCAAAATTAAGATGTTCAAACCGTTGCATGAATCTGTTTTGACTGGAGGTTGTCTGAATGATTTTAATGCCGGTGATGGCTTCTGAAAAACTATGGTTGATTTCCGCTATTTTTTGTCGGATGGTCCTGAAAGCAGTTCTAAGGATTTTTGAAAACAGACCAATACTGATAACAATCACCGGAACCAGACAAGACAGGTAAAACGCCATTTTTTTGTCTATGGTAAACAGGATCACAAGGATTCCGGTCATGAGAACAAGATCTTTAAAAATAAAGACCAGGATACTGGTGAACATCTCATTCATGTTTTCAACATCACCTGCAACTCTGGATACCAGCCGCCCGCTTGAGTTTTTATCATAAAAGGCAACCGGCAGAAAGGTCATGTGTGAAAACAAAGCACATCTTAGGGCTAAGATGATCTTTTGGCCGGTGTATTCCATGAAAAGGGACTGGAAAAAATCAATAACAAATGAGATGAGCAAAAATGCGGAAAAAAGGATGCAAAAAGTCTGAAAAGAGTCAATACCAACCTTGAAAAAAGAAATGCCGGGTTCCGGGCCCACAGGAACAATAAACCCGTCAAAGGCTTTCTGAGTAAAGATCGGCATAAGCAGTTCAAAAAAAGTGACCATAAAAATAAGCAGGGTAGATATGCAAAGCATCCATGAATATGGCTTGATAAAAGGCCACAATGCCCTGGCGACCTTCAGGTTCGCAAGCTTGATTTCTTTTTCTTGAAAATGACTGTCAGACGTCATGTTCCTCCTCAAACTGCTGGACCAGATAGGATTCTTTGTAAAAGCGGTCTGTTTGGATCAGGTCTTCATGGGTTCCGGAATGATGGACCCGACCGTTTTTTAAAATATAAATTCTGTCACAGGCTGCCAAAGCCGATATCCTGTGGGAAACAATAATAAACGTGGCATTCAAATTCATTTGGTTAAATCTTGACATAACCTTGGCAGCAGTATGGGTATCCATCTGGCTGATGGGATCATCCAGGATGATGACCGGTTTTTTAAGCATCAATGTCCGGGCAAGGGCGATCCGTTGTTTTTGTCCCCCGGAAAGCGTGATACCCCTTTCACCGACAACGGTATCCAGTCCATCCGGCATTTCTTCTATGGTGCTCTTCAGGCTGCAAACCCAGATGACCTGTTCAAGCCTTTCTTCATCCATATCCTGACCCATGAGAATATTTTCCCTGATCGTACCTGAAAAAAGAAAGGATTCCTGGGGCATCAGGGCAATATGCTGCCTTAAAAAATCAAGGTCCAGGGTATTAATATCAAGACCATTGACAAGAATTCTGCCGCTACTGGTATTATAAAGCCTGGGGATCAACTGGATCAGGCTTGTTTTCCCTGAACCCGGTGGACCACTGATGCCAATGGAGGTTCCCTGATGGATGTTCAGATCAATTTTTGAAAGGATGGCATTGTCTTTCCCATAAGCAAAACAGACATCTTTAAAACAGATATTTCCCACAAATTTTTCAGGGAACACAGGGGTATCAGGAGAGGCAACACCAGGTGCTGAATCTAAAAGCGCATTAATCCTTTTTAAGGATGCCATTCCCCTTTGAAACAGGTTTGTCATCCATCCAATGGCAATGACAGGCCAAGCCAGAATTCCAAGGTATTGAAGAAACGCCACAAGATCGCCTGGAGAAATTATCTTTTGCATCACCAGAAAACCGCCGTAAAAAATAACCACAATGGTGGATAAATTAAAAAACAGTCCCAGTAAAGGTCTTAACAGAGCAGTAACAAAAGCCCGTTTCAGGTTTTTATGAAAATAATCTCTTGATGCTTTTTCAACCTTGTTGCCGATGATGGTTTCAAAATTATATACTTTAATAATGCGGATCCCAAAAAAACTTTCTCTCACAAGCTCGGTCAGTTGGGAAAAAGATTCCTGGGCTGTTTTATGAAACACATGCATTTTTCTGCCCAGAGTTCTTGTCACAATAACCAGGAACGGCATGGGAATCATTGCAAGGGCTGTCAGCTTCGGGTGGGTCCAGAGCATGATGGCAAGGGTTGCACCGCCAAGAAGAAGGGTATCCACAAGCACGATCAGG
>JAHJLN010000203.1 GCA_018821715.1 Pseudomonadota bacterium
AATCTTGATTATAATTTGCCCGAGGTTGACGCACTTACTTATGGTGATGTTTTTGGGACCCTTTCTTCAGAGTGGCTCCATGGGGCCATTGCCAAAAATCTTAAAGCAGATGTGGAACTGGCTCTCACATCTGCTCAAACCGGTTTTCCTGGATATGAACCCTTCTGCTTTGATGATCCGGTAAGAAGCTTTGGTTCTGAAGCGCAATCTGTTTTTAACGGGACCCTGAATGACAAAGGTATTTCAAAGTTTCATACGTCTGTTTTAAAATCATCGGCTTCTCCGGGGATGCTTACTGCCAATTTCAGGACGCGGGTGTTTGAGCCGGGTGGCGGATTCAGCATTGATCATTTTAACATACCGTTTCATCCCTATAACCGCTATGTCGGTGTAAAACTGCCTGAAGGGGATAAGGCAAGGGGGATGTTGTTAACCGATACGGATCATATCACTGACATTGTTATGGTGAATGAAAAAGGCATGCCGGTTCCTTTTGGAAAGGCTGCCATTGAAATTTATAAGATTAAATGGCGCTGGTGGTGGGAAAAAGGAAGTGAAGTGATCGCCGACTATGTCGGTACATCCTCCTATCAAAAAGTTTCTGAAGGGATCGTTGATATTGTAAACGGCCGCGCGCAATGGCATTTTATGATCAAATATCCTTCATGGGGGCGGTATTTGATCCGTGTCACAGATGTGAGTGATCAAGGGTCAAGTATTGAAAAGGACACCCATATTGCCGGTAAAATTTTTTATGCCGACTGGCCGGGATGGGCAGGACGAGGAGGGAAGGAAAGCCCGGAAGGGGCCTCGGTCTTGAATTTTTCTTCAGATAAGGAAACCTACAGGGTTGGTGAAGATGTGACATTAACGATTCCTGCAGCCTTAACCGGCAGGGCGCTTGTCAGCCTGGAATCCGGAAGCAATATCCTTTTGGCCCAGTGGATTGAAGCAAAAAATCAGGATATAAAGTTCACCTTTACGGCAACCCCTCAAATGGCGCCCAATATTTATGCGGCTGTAACACTTGTCCAGCCTTACAGCCATCCTGGAAATGATCTGCCGGTCCGCAGGTATGGCGTGATACCCATACCCATTGTTAATCCAGATTCCAGACTGAAACCGGTCATTCAATGCAGTGATGAGTTTAAACCTGAAACAGATGTTACCATTAAAATTTTGGAGCAATCCGGGGAACCCATGACATATACGCTTGCAGTTGTTGACGATGGGTTGCTGGGCCTGACCCGTTTTGCAACACCGGATCCATGGGAGGATTTTTATGCCAAGCAGGCCCTTGGCATAAAAACATGGGATCTTTTTGATAGTGTGGCCGGCGCATATGGCGGAGCGCTTGAAAAAATTCTTGCCATTGGTGGCGACGACGCTTTTGGCACCAAAGGTAAAAAAAGAAGTAACCGGTTCCCGCCAATGGTGAGATTCATAGGGCCTTTTGAACTGGCACCCAATGGCGTAAACGCCCATACACTGTCCATTCCCCAATATATAGGTCAGGTAAGGGTGATGGCCGTGGCAGGACATGAAGAAGCCTTTGGATCTGCCCAGAAAGAAGTCAAGGTAAAGGCCCCTCTGATGGTGCAAGGGACTTTACCAAGGGTGGTGGCGACCCTTGAAACAGTAGATCTGCCGATCTCTGTTTTTTGTCTTGATGACCAGATTAAAACCGTCAAGGTAATCGTTAAACCAATGGGTCGTATCGCTGTTGAAAATGAAGATCAGATGTCATTGGTTTTTAAGGAAATAGGCGATAAAATTATTTCCTTTAAAATAAAGGCCGGCAGCACGCCCGGTCCGGCCGGCATCATTATTGAGGCTTTTTCCGGCAGCATCCGTGCCACTCAACGTATTGATTTTAACATCAGGTCCCCCTTGGTAAGACAGGTGCAGACCTTGGATCCAGGACCTTTTAAAGCAGGTAAGTTACGCACACAGATTGATCTTCCGGGAATACCGGGAACAGCAAAGGCCTTGCTGGAGGTGTCTCGAATTCCTCCCATAAATCTTGGAAAACGACTGGACAGTCTGATCCAGTATCCCCATGGATGTGCGGAACAGGTCATTTCCCAATTGTTTCCCCAGCTTTTTCTGAAGTCTTTTTTAAGCTTATCTTTGGAAAAAGAAAAGGAAATAGAGCAGAATATCAAAGCAGGCATCGACAGAATTATAGCCTTTCAAAAAATTGATGGTGGATTTGCCTATTGGCCGTTAAATGATGAAGCAGATCCCTTTGTGACAAGTTATGCCGGTCACTTTCTGCTTTTAGCTGAGAAACTGGGGTATCTGATTTCCGGCAATGTCTTAACCCAATGGAAACACTGGCAGGCCAAACAGGCCCATGCCTGGATGACCGGGCATAAGAGTGGTGAATTGATGCAGGCGTACCGGCTTTTTACCCTGGCAGTTGCAAATGACGTACAATTGGGTGCCATGAACCGTTTAAGAGAATCCGGTCATCTGTCTGATGTTGCTAAAACCAGGCTTGCTGCTGCATATCAACTTGCAGGGCAACCCGAAGCAGCCTTTGATTTGACTCAGGACATTTCCATGGAAATGGATGAATACCTTGCGCCGGGATCAACCTATGGCAATGAAATCAGGGATAAGGCCATGATTCTGGAGTCCTTATTGATCGTGAACAAAAAACAGGCCCTAGGTCCGATCATGGATGAAATCTCAGAAATTCTGGCGTCAGATAAATGGTTAAGCACTCAGTCGACTGCCTATTGCCTGATTGCCATGGCACAGGCCTATGACCTTTTAAATGAAAACCAGGTCACCTCTTTTTCATATGCCTGGAATAAAAATCAGATGATTCATATGGAATCCAAGGCGCCTGTTGTACAGATTTTGCTGCCGCAAACTAAAGACAACCGGGCGACGCTGGTCATGGCTGCAGCGCCTGAACAACCGATTTTTTTAAGGATTATGGTTGACAGTATTCCATTGATGGGACAACAAGAATCCAGTGCATCGGGAATTTTTATGACCGTGGCATATTCAACACTAAACGGGCTTGCTATTGATCCTGAAATCTTGACCCATGGCACGGATCTGACAGCCAGGGTTTCAATAAAAAACATTGGCACCACCGGCACTTATAAAGACCTGGCCCTGACCTACAGGGTTCCCAGCGGATGGGAGATTATCAATAAGCGCCTTGATTTTTTGGATGCAAAAAACAGCAAGTTTGATCATCTTGATTTCAGGGATGACCGGGTCAACACTTATTTCGACCTGAAACCCGGACAAACCAAGACGTTCAGCCTGGAACTCAATGCGAGCTACCTGGGACGATTTTTTCTGCCGGCAACAATTGTTGAGGCCATGTATGATGCATCAATCAATGCCGTTGAAAAAGGCAGATGGGTAAACATTGTCAAAGATACAACCAGACAATAAATTATGGAACCAGGGGGTGAAACCAAGGACGGTTAAACTTTTTGCCGGAGCCTGCATACTGGTTCTGATGGGGGTGGCTGGTTTCGGGTTCTGGTTTTCTTCAAAAGCCTGTCTTTTCGATAGTCCCTGGTCCTGTGTTCTTTTTGACCGAAACCAGGCGCTTTTAGGCGCCTCAATTGCTTCGGACGAACAATGGCGGTTTCCCCCGGCAAACAGGCTGCCGCAAAAATATGTCACAGCATTGCTCATTTTTGAAGACAAACGGTTTTATTCCCATTCTGGTGTTGATGTGGCAGCACTTTTAAGGGCAGTAAAACAAAATATCATTGCAGCAAAAGTAGTCAGTGGCGCCAGTACCATCACCATGCAGGTTATTCGCCTGTCCCGTCAGAATCAAAAAAGGACTTTTAAAGAAAAAATTATCGAGATGGCTCATGCCCTGCGTCTTGAACATCAGGCAAGTAAAACGCAGATCCTTTCACTATACGCTGCCCATGCCCCTTTCGGCGGGAACATCATCGGCCTTGAAGCAGCAGCCTGGCGGTACTTTGGAAGAGATGCCCATCAATTGTCCTGGGCCCAGAGTGCCCTGCTTGCCGTATTGCCGAACAGTCCCGGCCTGATCCATCCCGGCAGTCGCAGGAAAAGGTTGAAAATGAAAAGGGATCAGCTCCTTTTGCGCCTTAAAAACAACGGCCTGATGGAGGATACAACCTATCGCCTGGCCACGGCTGAACCCATTCCCCCAAAACCGGTTCCCTTGCCCATGCTGGCCCCCCATCTTCTTGAACGGGTTAAATCAATGAAACTTGCACCTGGGGTTAAAATTATCACAACCCTGGATAAAAGAATTCAAACAAGGGCTCAAAGAATTGTTCAAAGACATGCTGACGGTCTTTCTCAAAACGGGATTCACAATTCAGCCGCACTGATTGCAGAGGTGAAAACCGGAAAGGTTGTCGCTTATATCGGCAATAGTGCCCCATTGTTTTCCAAAGATCATGCCGGTTTTGTTGATTTGATCCTTGCAAAAAGAAGCACGGGAAGCATTTTAAAGCCCTTGCTGTATGCCGGTATGCTGGATAGCGGTGACATTCTTCCTCAAACCCTTGTTCCCGATATCCCCACAAGAATTGGAGGGTTTTCCCCGAAAAATTTTAATAGGACCTATCTGGGAGCGGTTCCTGCATCAATCGCCCTTGCAAGATCTTTGAATGTTCCTGCGGTCCGCATGCTCCATGACTATGATATCAGCCGGTTTTACAGGCTGCTCAAAAAATTCGGCATGACCACCCTCCATCGTAATGCAGAGGATTACGGGTTATCGCTTATTCTGGGAGGCGCTGAGACAACGCTGTGGGAGATGACATCCATATACGCTTCAATCGGCCGGGCCCTGCTGGATGATTCTGTCTATGGGATGATCAAACACAATAAGCCCCTGTGGTTCATTCAATCCCAAGAGAGGTTGGCCCAGACACTTCCTGTCAGCAAAGGCGCCTGCTTTCAAACTTTTGACGCCCTGCTGAATGTTGTAAGGCCTGGGTTGGATGGGGCCTGGCTTAATTTTGAATCTTCCCAAAAGATTGCATTTAAAACCGGAACCAGTTATGGTTTCAAAGATGCGTGGGCCATTGGGGTTACGCAGGATTTTGTTGTGGGTGTCTGGGCCGGCAATGCCGATGGGGAAGGCCGGCCGGGACTAACCGGCATTGATGCTGCCGCACCCATTCTGTTTGAACTTTTTGGAATTCTGGATACAGGAACATGGTTTACGCCACCAGGAAATGAACTGACCTTGATCCGTGTCTGTGCCAAAAGCGGCTATCGTGCAGGGCAATATTGTGTGGATACCAAAGAAGGCCAGGTGCTGTCTGCCGGCTTGAAATCCAGTCCCTGTCCCTATTGCAGGCTTGTGCATTATGATCTTTCAGAAAAGTGGCAGGTTCATGGGGAATGTGAACTAATTTCACAGATAAAGGCTGCAAAACAATTTGTTTTACCGCCTGTTATGGAATGGTTCTATAAAAGATTTCATTCTGACTACCGTCTTTTGCCCCCTTTCAGGGAAGACTGTAACAAAGAAAAAAGCAATAAGAATATGAGCCTGGCGCTGATTTATCCACAGGACAGGGCCAAAATTTATATCCCGCTTGTCAAGGACAACGAAAGGGGAAGGGTTGTGTTCAGGGCCGCACACCGTGAAACCGATGCAACCCTCTTCTGGCACCTTGATGATGCGTATGTGGGCGCAACAAGGAAACTTCATAATTTTGCCGTTCAACCGTCTTTTGGCGAGCATGTTTTGACCCTTGTTGATCCTTCCGGTGCCAGTGTTCAGGCCAGATTCACCATTTTAAAAAAAGAATAAAGGAAAACTGATGCAATGAAAGAAGTTACCATAAATATCAGCAAGGATTTCAGCAGATATATCGGCGGCAGGGAAAAAAGGATTGCCAAATTTTCAGGAGAAGAATTCAGGATACAGTTTCTGGAAAAAAACTTTGATCTGTATGACAAAATCAATATTGAGCTGGACGGCACCCTGGGATATCCCTGGGATTTTTTAGATGAAACATTTGGTGTCATGGCAAGACGGCACGGCAAAGAAAAATTTTGGCAAAAGTTTAATTTGATTTCCGCCAATACCTATGTCACCGAAAAAATAACCTATATTGTAGATCATTCAATACAACAGGATCAGCAATGAGGGATCACTTGTTTTTCGGCAGGGTCTTTATCATCAGTTTGTTGATGGTCTCCACATAGTCCAGGTTCCGGCAGGGCTTTGACAGATGATCAATGTTCGGGTCTTTTTGCTTTAGTTCTTTTATGGACTCGAGAAATTCAATGTTCCCTGAAATAAAGAGGATGGGAATAGTGGTGTTTTTTTGTCTCACATAATGATAGACATCCATTCCGTTTAATTTGCCCGGGAGCAGGTAATCCAGACTGATAAAATCATAGGGATTTCGATCAAACAGATCTATGGCCACCTGCCCGTTGGTGGCAAGTCCTACCTTATGGTTGAAAGGGGGACCTGTCAGGACCCTGTACTGCACATCTGATATGGCCTGTTCATCTTCCACAAGCAGAATATATTTTCCGGTCTGGGGAAGCGAAACTCGGATTAGTTTTTTTTCTTTTTTAGTCAATTCCTTTTCAAGAACAGGCAGACGTACAGTAAAACTTGTCCCTGATCCGGGCTTGGATTGAACCGTGATGCTCCCCTTGTGCTGCTCGATATATTTTTTTACGTTGGACATGCCATATCCGGTTCCCTTGATGGTACGGTCATAGGCGTTGATGATATCCCGTTGACCTTTCAGGGTAAATGAAGGCTCGAAGATGTTTTCCATGTGCTCATCAGGGATGCCGCAGCCGTTATCCTCAATGTCAAAACAGATCCAATTGTCTAAACTGTAAGTGCGTACCCATATTCTCGGGGATGGGGTGAGGCTGGTGGCATGGATTGAATTCTGGATCAGGTTCACCAGGGCATGCTCTATCATTCCCGGGTCAGCAAGCACTTCAGGTACGCCTGGTTTATCATCCTTGATCAATTCAATACCTTCCAGGTCTCTTTTTAAAAGCGTGAGCACCAGATCTATTTTTTCATTGATCTTGAAATAGTCCTGTTTGGGCTCCTGATCCTTGGCAAAAGCCACCAGGTTCTTTGTCAGATTTTTTCCCCGAACAGTCTGCTCATATATCAGCTCAAGGGTTTTGTACATATCCGGATCATTGCAATTGATCATGGAAAGCTGGGCATTTCCCATTATCACACCCAGCACATTATTAAAATCATGGGCCATTTTACCGGCAAGCTGTCCCACCATTGCATGTTTTGTTTGATCTGCCGTAACCTTCTGGGCCGCTTGTTTTTCTTTTTCTGCTTTTATGCGATCCGTAATATCCCGAAGAGCGGTAATCCGTATGCTTTTTCCCTCCTGCCGGAGCATCCGGGCCTGAATTTCACACGGAAAGGTGGTTCCGTCCTTTCGAAGGGCCAGGGATTGATAGGCCTCTTTAGACCCTGACAGCATTCTTTGAATGACGGTTTCCCTGTAATCCGGATGAATCCAGTCGGTCCCGAACCGGCCAATGGCCTCAATATCCGAATACCCGAACATTTTTTGTGCACTCATGTTCTGACCTACACAGATGCCTTTTTCAGACAGGAAGATGGCTTCAAAAGTGGCATCAGACAATTGCTTGTATTGCTTTTTGCTTTCCTTTAGCTGTCTTTCCATTTGTTTGCGCAATGTAATATCTGTAACAATCCCTTCCATTGCCGCTGGCTGCCCCTTTTCATCAAGGATCAGTACAGCTCTCTGGTTCAGCCATTTTTCCTCTCCAGACCTGTGGAGGATCTTGTATTCGTAAAACGGGGGAATAGTGCCGGATACCATATTATCCCAGTGTTTTTGGACATAGTCGTTAAAGTCAGGATGAATCGCATCTCTGAACAGAAACGGGGACCTGTATATTTCTTCAGGCGTATAGCCGAATATTTTTTTTACAGCCGGACTGACGTATTCATACACACCCTCGGGAAGGCGCAGCCGGTATATCATGTCAACCGCATTATCTGCCAGTCTGCGGTATTTTTCCTCACTTTTTTTAAAGGCGGCTTCAGCCAGTTTCAGGTCGGTCACATCCCGGCTCACACCTTCTACGCCAAGGATATTGCCGTGTTCATCCCTGTAAAACTGGGCATTGGTTGATGCCCACCAGATGGATTTGTCTTTTCGTTGCAGCCGTGCCTCAAAATTTTTTACAGAACCGGTTTTGGATAAAAGTTCAAGAAACGTATTCCTCTCTGCCGGCACGGCATAAACTTCTTCAGCCATTTTCATACCAAGGGCTTCTTTTACCGTGTATCCTGACAGCCGGTAAACCGATGGTGAGATAAAGACAATGACCCCGCTCATATCTGTTCGGTAGATAAGGTCTGGTGAGTTGTCCACAGCTTCCCTGTATTTGACAAGGTCCTGTTCCATCTGTTTGTGTTTCGTGATATCAAAAAAGCTTACCAGGCTGCCCGTGATATTGCCCTGGCTGTCCTTTATTGAATTGCCGAAAACCTCAAGAAGGATCTTGGACCCGTCCGGGTGAAGGACCACCATGTCGTCAATATGATGATTTTCCCCGAAAAGGCCTTTAACAATGGGCATCTGGTCTTTGGGATACAGCTCATCAGTGCCGGATTTGTAGGCATTGTATACTTGGGCAAGGCTGTCTTTATCTGCATGATTCATAATCCCTTTGCCCAAAAGTTCTGTGGCGCATTTGTTGGCAAGCAGGGGTTTGCCGGATGGGGCTGCCACCATGAATACACCGACCTGAAGATTGTCCATCAGCGTGTTCAACAGCTGGTTCTGGGATTTAATGATTTTTTCTGCCTGCTTTAGTTTGGCAGTTTGAATTTTAAGAGCCTTAACTTGTTTCTCTAATTGTTCATAGGTTGGTTTTTTATTCATTTTTAAGGCCTTGTAGCATCAGAAATACAGTGAAAACCCGAAGAATTAGAATTTATTATAGTGTGACGCGATAGTACCTGGATGTCAAGAAAAGAATCCAGAAAAAATTTTGTTTTTTTTTTAAAAAAAACATCCAAAGGGTTACCGTATAAGCCTGGGCAGCATGGCGGCTTCCAGGAGTTTTCGTTGAGATTCAAAGCCGTCAGGGGTTCTATCCTGTGCAAAGCATATTTCATCTCCAAAGGTTAATGTGACGATTGAAAAAGGTTTGGGAAGCATGAATCTGTCCCAGGAATTAAAAAACCAGGCCTGTTCCGCATGGGTATAAATCGGCACTACCACTGCATTCGCCTCTTGTGCCATTTTAATGACCCCGGCCTTGACGATGCCCATTGGTCCTTGCGGGCCGTCAATGATATGCGCACCGAATCCATAGGTTAAAAGATGATCGATCATCTCGCCCATGGCCTTTTTTCCTCCCCTTGAGGAAGATCCCCTGAGGGTGTGCCATCCGGTTCTGTTGGCCACGCCGGCAATCAGGTCGCCGTCTTTGCTCTGGCTGATCATGAGGCCGGGATGAAATTTTGAGTAGGTCTTAAAATGCCGGATGGCAGAGAAAAACTGCTGGTGCCAGGCGCAAAGAAGGATCGGTCGGCCCTGTTTCAGCAATGTCTGCCATTTTTTTTCGTTGACGATCTTAAATCGGAAGGTCAGGCTGTAAAGCCGGATAAGGTAATAGGCAAAAAGAATAAAGGGTCGGGTGTAAAT
>JAHJLN010000204.1 GCA_018821715.1 Pseudomonadota bacterium
ATAATTAAAAATTTTAAATAAAATAATATAGTTAGGAGAGATCAATGGCAGTACCAAAACAAAAGAGCTCAAAAACAAGAGGCAGAAAAAGACGGACACATTATAAAACAAGCGCTCCCACCGTGGGAGTGTGCCCGGAATGCCAGGAACCCAAACTTCCCCATGCCGCCTGTCCTGAGTGCGGCGCTTATAATGGAAGAAATGTAACCGATAAGACGGACGACAAAGATTAGATGAAGGAGACAGTCCAAGCCATGACGGTTGAAACAAAAGTAAAAAAAGTGATCGCAGAAAAGATCCCTGATCTTGATATCGAGGATATTGTACCGGAAGCCTCTTTAATTGAAGACCTTGGCGCGGATTCTTTAACCATTGTCGAGCTTGTCATGTCAATGGAAGAAATATTTGATATTGAAATTGATGATGAGGATGCAGAAAAACTGATCACGGTTCAGGATGCCATTGATTTTATCAAAGCAAAATCTTAAGGATTGAAGGTAAATAAAATGGAGACAGACAAGTCCATTATCATTGGAAGTGACCATGCAGCCTATGAACTCAAGGAAAAGATCAAGGTCTTTCTCATTGAAAAGGGATACGCTGTTGTGGATGCAGGGACAACCGGCAACGCCTCTGTCAGCTATGTGGATTATGGGAAAAAGGTTGCCGGTGCAGTGTCACAGGGACAATATGTAAAAGGAATTCTGTTGTGCGGCACCGGCCTTGGCATGTCCATGGTGGCCAACCGGTTTCCCGGAGTGAGAGCTGCCCTTTGTTCTGATATTTTCTCAGCAAGGATGAGCCGGGTTCATAATGATGCCAATATTCTGGTCCTTGGCGGTCGTATTATCGGTGATATACTGGCGTTTGAACTGGTTCAGACCTGGCTGGATACCGGGTTTGAAGGCGGTCGACATCTTGACCGGATTCAAAGCATAGACGATTAAATGATCTGAAAAGGATAACTAAAATGGGTGTTATGAATAAAACAGATCTGGAAATTGCAAAGATTATAGAGCAGGAAGCAGACCGTCAGGAATATGAATTAAATTTGATTGCTTCTGAAAATACGGTCAGCCCGGCTGTTATGGAAGCCCAGGGCTCTATTCTTACCAATAAGTATGCAGAAGGGTATCCTGCAAAACGGTATTATGGCGGGTGTGAGTTTGTGGACCAGGTAGAAGATCTGGCCATTGAGCGGGTTAAAAAACTGTTTAATGTTGAATATGCAAATGTCCAGCCCCACTCAGGTTCAGGGGCAAACATGGCGGTTTATTTTGCCCTGTTAACACCCGGAGATCGGATTCTTGCCATGGACCTTTCCCATGGCGGTCATCTAACCCATGGGGCTGGGGTCAGTTTTTCAGGTAAATTATATGATTTTGCCCATTATGGACTGTCGCCTGAAACCGAGAGGATTGACATGGATCAGGTGGAGACCCTTGCAAAAAAACATCAGCCGAAATTGATTGTGGCAGGTGCCAGTGCTTACCCCAGAATTATCGACTTTAAAGGCTTTTCTGAAATTGCCAAATCTGTGGGTGCCCTTTTCATGGTAGATATGGCCCATATTGCAGGGCTTGTTGCAGCCGGTGTCCATCCAAGCCCTGTCGGGTTTGCAGACGTGATTACATCCACCACCCATAAAACCCTTCGAGGGCCTCGCGGCGGTTTGATCCTGTCTTCATCCAAATTTGCAAAAGCCATCGGCAGCCAGATCTTTCCCGGGATCCAGGGCGGGCCGTTAATGCATGTGATCGCGGCAAAAGCAGTTGCCTTTAAAGAAGCGCTTGGCGAATCCTTTAAAACCTATCAGAAACAGGTGATAAAAAATACGTCTGCCCTTGCAGAGACGATGATGGAAAGAGGGTACAAGCTGGTTTCGGATGGTACGGACAATCACATGGTACTGGTTGATTTCAGCAAAAAAGATATTTCCGGTAAAGAGGCTGAAGAAAGACTGGGCCGGGCCGGCATCACGGTCAATAAAAATACGGTTCCCAATGAAAAACGCGGTCCTTTTGTCACCAGTGGTATCAGGATCGGTCTTCCCCTTGTTACGTCCAGGGGGATGGATGAGGATGCGGGCAAGAAAATTGCCGGGTTTATCTGTGATGTCCTGGATGATGAATCCAGTATTGAAGGTACCGGTGAAAAAGTAAAAGATCTGTGCATCCAATATCCGTTATATCCCGGGGAATAGACTTTTGACAGCGCTTTCATCTGACAGACCCTCCTGGCATGAATATTTTATGGGCATCTGTGATCTGGTCTCCAGCCGCTCCACCTGCACAAGAAGAAAAGTAGGGGCAGTCCTGGTAAAGGAAAAAAGAATTCTTTGTTCAGGATATAATGGTGCACCGGCAAATGTTCCCCATTGCAGGGAGACCGGATGCTTAAGAGCGCAATTAAATGTACCGTCCGGAGAAAAACATGAATTGTGCCGAGGCGTTCATGCAGAGCAGAATGCCATTATCCAGGCAGCGTTTCACGGCATCGGGGTGAACGGATCTGATCTTTACTGCACCAATCAGCCCTGTTCCATCTGCGCAAAAATGATTATCAATGCGGGAATTAAAACCGTATATTATAAAGACGGATATGACGACCCTTTGACCCTGGATATGTTTGATCAGGCCGAAGTTGCGCTTGTCCGGCTTGGAACCTAACCTAAAGAGGCTGAAATGAACTGCCCATTTTGCGGAAAACCCAATACAAAAGTTGTTGATTCGCGGCCGGGCAAAATTGAGTTTGAAGTTCGCCGTCGAAGAGAATGCCTGGTCTGTACCCAGCGGTTTACAACCTATGAAAGGGTTGAACAGATCCCCATTACGATTGTGAAAAAAGACAGCCGCAGGGAGGAGTTCAACCGGGAAAAAGTGCTTACCGGTATTAAAAAAGCCTGTGAAAAAAGGGCCATCAGTATTCACCAGATTGAAGAAACCGTGGATAATATTGAGCGGGATTTAAGAGAAAGCAATGAGCAGGAAATCCCTTCAAAGGTTGTGGGCGAAAAAATTATTGAGGCCTTAAAACAAATCGATGATGTCGCCTATGTCAGGTTTGCATCTGTTTACAGGGAATTCAAGGATGTGGCTGATTTTATCCAGGAGTTAAAAGGGCTGCTTCCCAAAGATTGCCTGCCAATTGAATTTGAAGCGTTTTCGGATAAGGCTGATGACCGATCATGACTATATGCGAGAGGCCCTGTCCCTTGCACAAAAAGCAAAGGGATTTGTGTCACCGAACCCTTGTGTCGGCGCTGTTGTTGTTAAGGATAAAATAATTGTCGGAAAAGGGTTTCACAGGGCGGCAGGGCTTGCCCATGCTGAAGTAGAAGCCATTGATGATGCAGGCCCAAAGGCAAAAGATGCAACCCTTTATGTCACCCTGGAACCATGCAACCATTTTGGAAAGACCCCGCCCTGCACTCATAAAATCATTAATGCCGGAATAAAAAAGGTGGTTGTCGGGTGTAAGGATCCCAATCCCAATGTTTGCGGCGGCGGTATCAATTTTCTGGAAGAAAACGGAATCAAAGTTATCTCAGGCGTTCTTGAAAAAGAAGCCGCCACCCTGATCGAAGAATTTATATGGTATGTTCAAAATAATAAAAAACCCTTTGTGATATTGAAATGCGCGTCCACACTGGATGGAAGAATTGCAACCGCTACAGGGGATTCAAAATGGATCACCAATGAGAAATCACGGGGCTATGTCCATCAGATCCGGCATGAAGTGGATGCAATTCTGGTGGGATCAGGAACCGTGAATGCAGACGACCCGTCTCTTACATCAAGAATTTGCGGCGTTCAAACAAAGGATCCTGTAAGAATTATTTTAGATACCCATTTAAGTATTAAGCCGGATGCAAAGATCCTTACCCAGGCATCAACTGCCGGAACCATTATTGTTACATCTTCTGGTGTTTCAAAAGAAAAAAAAGCCAAGATTGAACGCCATGGAGTTCAAATTCTTGAAGTACCATTAAAAGGACAAAGGCTTGATTTAAATAAACTGATGATTAAGTTAGGTCAGATGTCGATATTAAGCCTTTTGATTGAAGGCGGCAGCGTTGTGGCAGGATCAGCTCTCAAGGCCGGGATTGTCAATAAGGTGCTGTTTTTTCTGGCCCCAAAATTTTTAGGCGGCAGTGACGGCATTCCCGTGTTTGAAGGCACGGGACCTGCATTGATAAAGGATGCGTTTGAGCTTAAAAATGTGACGGTTAAACCCTTTGACTCAGATATCCTTGTGCAGGGGTATTTGATATAATAAACAGCAACACGCTGGTGGTAAAGACAAAAGATCAAAAAAAGGTTAGGAAAGAAAGTCAAGTGTTTACAGGAATCATTGAGAGTTTTGGAACCATAAAACGAATCGAATCCAATGGACAGGGAAAGGTGCTCCACATTCAGTGTGATCTGGATCTGTCCGAGAGCAAAATCGGAGATTCCATTGCTGTAAATGGTGCCTGCCTTACTGCGATCCGCCTTGAAAAACAGTCCTTTAAGGTGGATATGGCGCCTGAAACCGTTGAAAGGACAACCTTTAAGAAATTGACGGCAGGTTCCAGGGTCAATATCGAGCGGGCGTTAAAACTGTCAGATAGAATTGACGGCCATCTTGTCTCAGGGCATATTGACGGAACCGGCACCATTTCTTCAATTAAAAAGAACAGCAATGCCGTGATTATTACCATTGATGTCCCGTCAAAGCTTGCTTCAGATATGATAGAAAAAGGGTCTGTTGCCATTGACGGTATCAGCCTGACCATCAATGAATGTTCAGATAAAAATTTTCAGGTCAGCATTATTCCTCATACGGCAGATATCACAACCATCGGGTTGAAACAGGTGGGTGATAAGGTCAATATTGAAACCGATATGATCGGGAAATATGTAAAAAAAATATTAATGGGAAGTTCTTCAAAAAATGATGCTTTTCCCCATGGGAAAAAAGATATCAGCATGGAACTTCTCGCAAGGAACGGATTTTTATAAATTTTAAGGATAAAAATATGCCGCATTTAACGATTGAACAGGCTATTGAAGATATTAAAAACGGTAAGATGGTCATCCTCGTGGATGATGAAGATCGTGAGAATGAAGGTGATCTGACCATGGCTGCAGAAGCGGCGACGCCGGAAGCCATAAATTTTATGGCCACCCATGGAAGGGGGTTGATCTGTCTTTCCCTTGATTCCACAATTGCAGACCGGCTGGACCTGCCCATGATGGTGGACAATAACACCTCCCAGTACGGGACTGGATTTACTGTTTCCATTGAAGCTAAAAGAGGCGTTACCACAGGGATCTCGGCCGCAGACAGGGCCACAACCATCCTTACGGCTGTGGCAGACACCACCACACCCAACGATATTGCAAGACCCGGGCATATTTTCCCCTTGCGGGCAAGGGATGGCGGGGTCATGGTAAGGATTGGCCAGACAGAAGGATCTGTTGATCTGGCCCGTCTTGCCGGGATGAAACCTGCGGGCGTGATTTGTGAAATCATGGATGATGACGGCACCATGGCAAGAATGCCTTCCCTTGAAAAATTTGCAAAAAAACATGGAATCGGCATCTGTACGGTAGCGGATCTTGTAAAATACAGGCTAAAAACGGAAAGCTTTGTCAAAAAAGCCGCCCAGACCGTCATCCCCACAAGGGTTGGCGGTGAGTTTAAGATCATTGCCTATGAAAATGATCTGGATGAACTGACCCACATTGCCCTGGTAAAAGGAGAGATTGACCCTGAAAAAGAAATTCTTGTAAGGGTTCATTCGGAATGTATGACAGGCGATATTTTTTCTTCCCTTAGATGCGACTGTCAGGATCAGCTCCACAGGGCCATGGCCATGATGGAAGAAGAAGGAAGCGGGGTGCTGCTGTACCTTCGCCAGGAAGGCCGGGGTATAGGGCTTGTGAATAAACTCAAAGCCTATGAATATCAGCGCCAGGGTCTGGACACGGTTGAAGCCAATGAAAAACTCGGCTTTAAGGCAGACATGAGAGATTATGGTGTGGGAGCCCAGATGCTGGTTGATCTGGGTGTCAGGAAAATGCGGCTTCTGACCAATAACCCCAAAAAAATGATCGGCCTGGAAGGGTATGGATTAAGCGTTGTTGAACAGGTTCCCATTGAAGTTGATGCCAACTGCCACAACCAGGGATATTTAAAATGCAAACAGGCCAAGATGGGACATTTGCTCCACATGTAACGCCTAAATTTTAATTTTTCAGTATACGATAAGGATAGAAAAATGCCAAAAATTATCGAAGCAGGTTTACAGGCCAAGGGTAAAAAGTTTGGAATCATTGCCTCAAGGTTTAATGATTTTATTACCGGCAGACTCGTGGAGGGTGCTCTTGATGCACTCATCAGAAGTGGAGCGGAAGATAAGGATATTACGGTTTTAAAAGTTCCCGGTGCCTTTGAAATTCCGCTGGCAGCACAAAAAATGCTGCAATATGGCACCTATGATGCCATTATCTGCCTTGGCGCCGTCATCCGTGGAGCCACTACCCATTATGATTATGTGTGTGCAGAAGTATCCAAAGGGATTGCATCTGTCAGTCTTGCCACCGATGTTCCGGTGATGTTTGGGATTCTGACCACGGAAACCATTGAGCAGGCCATTGAAAGAGCCGGCACAAAGGCCGGCAATAAAGGGTTTGATGTGGCCCTTGGTGCCGTTGAGATGGCAAATCTTTCCTCCAGTCTGAAAAAGGCTGAATAAGATTATGGGTGACCGCAGACAGGCAAGGGAACTTGCCCTTCAGGCACTTTTTTTCTTTGATATGGATAAATCCGGTCCAGATCAGAGCCTTGAAGCATTTTGTGCCAACAATGAACAACTGCTTACACAAGGGATCAAACCCTTTTTTTTGGATTTGGTAAATGGGGTAACCGAAAACAAGTCTCAAATTGATGACCTGTTAAACACATGCTCAAAAAACTGGAAACTTTCCAGAATGCCTGTGGTGGACAGAAATATTATGAGAATCGCAACATTTGAATTGTTAAAATGCAGGGATATACCTTCCAGTGTCACCATCAATGAAGCGGTTGAAATTGGAAAAAAATATGGTACAAGGGACTCAGGGCCTTTTATCAATGGTGTGCTGGACCGTATCAAATCCCTTGAAGAATTGTAAATAACCAGAAATTTTTTGGAGGTTGTTTTGATAATAAAAAAACTTGAAGTTGGCCCGATTATGGCCAATTGTTTTATATTAGGGTGTGAATCAACAAAAGAAGCGGTTGTAATTGATCCGGGTGATGATGCAGACCGGATCCTGATGGAGCTGTCAAAAGCCGGGTTAATAGTAAAATATCTGATCAATACCCATGGCCATTTCGACCATGTGGGTGCCAATAAAAGAATGAAAGAAGTTACCGGGGCACAGCTTGCCATTCATCCGGATGATGAGCCGATGCTGGCTGAACTGTCAAGGTCTGCTCTAATGTTCGGGCTGTCGGCCCAGAATTCACCACCGGCAGATATTCTTTTAAAAAACGGGGATGAAATCAGCTTTGGGGACATAACCCTTCAGGTGATGCACACCCCGGGTCATTCAAAAGGCGGTATCTGTCTTTATACCAAGGGTCATCTTTTTGCAGGGGATACCTTGTTTGCAGGGTCCATCGGCCGGACTGATCTGCCGGGGGGCGATTATGACACATTGATTTCAAGTATTAAAGAAAAACTTTTAGGCCTTGATGAAGATACCATCGTGTATACCGGCCATGGCCCGGAAACAACCATTGGCAATGAAAAGAGAATGAATCCTTTCTTGAGATGAATGGCCTTAAGATCAATGGACTGCTAAAACATCTGCCGCTTATAAAAGATGTTTATCAGGAAACGATTGAGCTGGACCGGCCCTTTGAACAGATCGCAGCATCCTTTGCTGAGGATACCGGGACCGTGCTGCTGTTATCCGGCTTACACCTTGATTGCTCAAGATATAATATTCTTGCCGTAAAACCCTGGCTTGAAGTGACAAGTAAAAATAAAACCGTGTCCTTAAGGGTTCAGGGAAATGAATTTTCTATACAACAGGATCCGTTTTCAGTCATTGAAGAACTCTTAAATCAGTTCAAATTAAAGGATACCAGTTTTGACCTTCCGATCCATTCAGGCCTGTTTGGATATTTTTCCTATGATTTAAAAGATCGGATTGAAAAATTACCCAGAACCTGCATGGATACCAGCCTTCCGGATCTTTGTCTGTATGCACCGTCCCTCCTTCTTATTCAGGATAAAACAACAAATAAAACCAGACTTTTTATCCCTGTGCTGACCCATCGGGACCCGGCTGAAAGTTCCGAGGACAGCATCCGGAATATTAAAGAATTCTTTTTTGACAAAATCAGACAAAAAGTTGAAAGGAAGCCGTTTTCCATAGTCAGTGATGGATTCAAATCCAGCTTTACAAAGCCTGAGTATATGGCTTCGGTAAAAAAAATCATTGAATACTTAAGGGCGGGTGATATTTACCAGGCCAATCTTTCCCAGCGGTTTGAGGCCGGTTTTTCAGGTGACACCTATTCGTTGTTCCTGGATTTGTTTGAAAGAAATCCGGCTTCTTTTTTTTCTTATATCCATGCCAAAGATCATAAAATTGTGTCCACTTCCCCTGAACGCTTTATCAAACAGCAGGGAAGGCGGGTTGAAACCAGACCCATAAAAGGAACTATTGCACGGGGCAGGACAAAAGAACAGGACATGGAAAACGGGCGTCTTCTCACCCAAAGCTGCAAAGATGATGCCGAACTGACCATGATCGTGGATCTGATGCGAAACGACCTTTCCCGTGTGACCCGGCATGGATCAGTTATTGTCAAAGAGCACAAACGCCTTGAATCTTATGAAAATGTGTTTCACCTGGTTTCCATTGTGGAAGGGGAGCTTGAGGCGGATAAAACCAGTGTTGATCTTTTAAAAGCCACATTCCCGGGGGGATCCATCACCGGCTGTCCCAAGATCCGTTCCATGGAAATTATTGATGAACTGGAACCGGTAAAACGTCATGTTTATACCGGCTCCATAGGCTATATCAGTTTCCATGACACCATGGACCTTTCCATTGCCATCAGGACCGCAACCATTGCCGATCAAACGGTTTTCTTTTCTGTCGGCGGCGGGATCGTATATGACTCAGATCCTCAAAAAGAATTCCAGGAAACCCTTGATAAGGGAAAAACCTTGATGGAGTCCTTATCCGGTACTTTAAACAGGACCCGGAACATCAAAAAGAAAGCCTGGGTGGATGGCAAGATCATTGACCAGGATCTGGCAAAGGTATCTGCCACAAGCATGGGGTTTCAATATGGAGCCGGTCTTTTTGAGACGATTCGCGTGGAAAAGGGTGTCATCTTTCGCCTGGCAGATCATGTATCACGGTTGAACAGGGCATGGGAACGCCTTTTTTGCAGCCCCCCGCCTGATATTACCTGGGAACAGGTGATCCATTCTTTAATAAGAGAAAATAATTTTCAAGACAAATTGCTTGCTGTTAAACTATTGGTATCAATAGATGAGCAGGAGAATGGCAAAAAGGTATTTCTGGCAGCTTTTGCAAGGCCGTATACCCACAGGCTTGAAATGTTGAATAAAAAGGGGCTGGATCTTGTCACATACCCGTATCCCCGGCAGTCGCCCCTGGCAGATCATAAAACCTTGAATTATCTTTATTATGATCAAGCAGGACGGTTTGCCAGAGAACATCAGGCGGATGAAGCCATTATCCTGAACCCTGATGTTACTGTGTCGGAAACAAATACGGCAAATCTCCTTGCCATAAAAGATAAAACCGTTATGATTCCTGAATCCGACCATGTTCTTGACGGCGTGGCAATGACATCTGTATTGACCATACTGTCGGAAAAAGGGTATGATGTTCAAAAAAAAAGGATTTCCAAAGAA
>JAHJLN010000205.1 GCA_018821715.1 Pseudomonadota bacterium
AAATAATAATAATATGATAGCCAGTAAAATATAACCAATATACAGATGAATATCCCCGTGCTGAATCCATCTTAATTTATCAAATAAAAACAACACCGGATTCACGATAACCCTGTTCATGTGAACCCCTGCAATATCATTGATCTGACTTTTGTAATAGGTTTTTAAAGGAAACCGGCCGTCAATTTTTGGATGGTCTTCATGCAATGGTGCGGCAGGCCTGAAAAAATCAAGAATAAACGATGCATAGGATGACCCGGTATACTGCATCTTAACCGTTGGCTGGGTAAAACCACACCCCCAGGTACCTGATTTTGTAATGGTTTTTCCCTTGTAATAAAATAATCGGATTACAATCACCAGAAGGACTGAGACAAGAAAAATCATTGCACAAAGTGAAATATTTCCCGTCATCTTTAAAATAGGTTCAAAGGCAGCAGAATCGTATCCCAGGCCCAAAGCAGATACTGCTTTAATGGGCAACCGGATAATCAGTTCTGGAAATACCCCGATCAGAATACAGGCTCCTGCCAGAATCGACATGGAGACCAGCATGGTTGACCCTTTTTCATTTACATCAACTGCCGCTTTGGTCCGGGGCTCACCTTGAAAGACAATCCCGACAACCTTGGTAAAACAGGCAAGTGCCAGCCCTCCGATAATTGCCAGGCCGATAATGGCAAAGATGCTCATGACAAAGGCTGATTTATCCAGGACTATCCCTTTAAATCCGCCGAAATAAATGAAAAATTCACCAACAAACCCATTCAGGGGCGGCAGTCCGCAGATAGCCAGAGAGCCGATAATAACAACGGTGCCTGTAATCCGCATATTTTTCAGCAATCCCCCCAGTGCATCAATGGAACGAGTTCCTGTCTTATGAAGCACCATTCCGGCCCCCATAAACAGGAGAGACTTGAAAATACTATGGTTGAGAATGTGAAGAAAGCCCCCTGTAAATCCAAGAACTGCCATCAACTGATTTCCAGAGGAAACACCAATCATTCCAATCCCTAATCCGATTAATATAATACCGATATTTTCAACACTTGAATAGGCCAGCAATCGTTTCAGGTCATGTTGACCCAGTGCATAGACAACTCCCAGAATACCGGAAACCACACCGGCAACAAGAACGATATTACCGAAAACAGGGGTATGAAAATCAAGCAGCGTATACATTCTTACAATACCATAAATACCGGTTTTAATCATAACACCGGACATAACTGCCGAGATATGACTTGGCGCAGCAGGATGCGCATAGGGCAGCCAGACATGAAAGGGAAACACACCTGCTTTTGATCCGAATCCGATAAAAGAAAAAATAAATATCATAATTTTTACGGTTTCCGGAAGAGAATTTAACTCATTGAATTCAAAGCTCCCGGTATACCCGTAAATAATTCCAAATGCCGCAAATATGAACATGGCACCAACATGGGAAAAGACAAAATACAGAAATCCGGCTTTTCGATTTTCAGCAGACCGATGGTTGTAAATGACCAGGAAAAAAGAGGACAAAGACATGATTTCCCAGGACAGCAAGAAAGTGATGATATTTGCTGCAGTCACAACCAGTGCCATGGAGAGGATCAGAAGGCTGAAGAAAAAATAATGTACTGCTGTTCTCACGGCATTTTTAGTATCCTCCATGTAATGAAAACTATAGATGGCGGCAAGGAGCGAAACAGCAAAAATAGTTACCAGAAAAAAAGCGGAAATTCCATCAATTTCAAAGGCCAGTGAAAACCCATTCAAATATTTAAAGGAAGCGGCACCACTGCCGGATTGTACAAGTTTTGTAACCGCATCAATTAATCCCCAAAAACAACCGATACTTAACAAAAAAACAGTGATAATCTTTGATAATTTTGCTTGCCGAGCAAAAACAAGGGATAAGAAACCTCCAGATAAAATTATCAGTATTGATATAAAAAATTGACTCATAAATTCCCCTATCCTACATAATTTATTCTTTTGTCCGACAGTTTTAAATCAAGTTCGGGTCATTATTTTCCACTGTGTTATGATTCCATATCCTAATATCTCTGGGTAGAAATATTCACATATTTAATCGATAAAAATTAAACCCTCATACCACAAGCAAAATTGTGAAACAACATTCTTTTCACACCACTATAATATTTTTCTGAAATGACAAAAGCTTTCCATTGGGCTGATAAATCTCAAATTCCTTTTAGGACGTACGATTTGGATCGGATCAATGTAAAAAAATAAAAAACTTTATAATTTTTTTTGTGTCAGAATGGTTCGTTATGTCTCAACTCATAATTTTAGGATCACTTCTCGTTGACAAACAAAATAACCTTGTATAATTAGAGTAACTTGTATGGGCAATTTGAAAGGCCCATTTTTTAAAATTTAAGTTGAGCAAAGCCGCAGTGCTTATGTTCAAAAATATATACTGAAAATTGAAAAACTATAACTCCAGGAGATAAAAATGATTTATAAGTTATTCCCTTTTTTGTTGTGGTTTGAGGGCTACAATAAAGACAAATTGAGTGCGGATGTTATTGCCGGAATTACCGTAGCCATGGTTTTGATTCCCCAGTCTATGGCCTATGCCCAGCTTGCAGGTCTTCCGGCTTATTATGGACTTTATGCAGCATTTCTGCCTCCCATGGTGGCATCCTTGTTTGGATCAAGCCGGCAGCTTGCTACAGGACCTGTTGCCGTTGTCTCATTAATGTCTGCCGCCTCACTGGAACCGCTTGCTACTGCGGGTGGTTCTCAATTTATTGCCTACTCTATTATCATGGCACTCACTGTTGGGTGTTTCCAGCTTTTTCTTGGCGTTTTCCGGCTAGGTCTTGTGGTTAATCTTCTTTCCCATCCGGTAGTCAACGGTTTTACCAATGCAGCTGCCATTGTTATTGCCTCTTCACAGTTTTCAAAATTGTTTGGTGTTTATGTGGACAAATCACCCCACCACTATCAAACCATTATCAATGTATGCAAGTCAGCCCTGCATTACACCCATCTTCCCACTTTGATTTTAGGAATTCTGGCCATTGCCATCATGGTCATCTTAAAACGCATTAACCCAAGAATTCCCAGTGTTCTTGTTGCAGTAGCCGTCACTATTTTAATTTCTAAATTTACTGGATTTAATAAAGATACGTTTATTCCTCTTGAAAATATCAAAGACCAGCAGACAATAGAAACAATTTTGCAATTCAATAATGATATAAATAAAATAACAGAACTGGGAACCAAAAGAGCAGAGCTCAACAAGCATCTTATCGCCATTAAGAAAGAAGGTAAAAAGCATGGAATCCATATTGCCTCTATAGAACAACTGGATATTGAACACGAACTTGCACTGATCCAGGCAAAAATAGATCAGACAAAGGGCGCTGCCCACATACAACGTGAAACCCTTCGGCTGATTCACTTTTCAGCTGAAAAAGATGCCGGTGAAACCCCTGTTTTTTTTACAGAATCAACCCTGCCTAACGGTGTAAAAACAGATGGTCACAAATGGCGGATTGCCGTCAGCAACAAAGCCCTGGATTTAAAAAGCCTTAAAATGATCGGTGCGGGTGCCATTGTTGGTGATATTCCCAAAGGACTTAAAGTTGGTATCCCCAAAGCACCTGAAGGCACCTCCTATTTTGCCGCTTTTTTACAGCTGCTGCCATTTGCCATTATTATTTCTTTGCTCGGATTTATGGAAGCCATTGCCATTGCTAAATCCATGGCAGCCAAAACCGGACAAAAGCTTGATCCGAACCAGGAATTAATCGGACAGGGTCTTGCCAACATCATCGGTTCATTTGGACAAAGTTATGCTGTCTCAGGATCATTTTCCCGCTCTGCCGTCAATCTTCAGGCCAATGCGGTCAGCGGGGTATCCTCAGTGGTCACAAGCATCATGGTTGCCTTGACCCTGCTTTTCTTTACCCCTCTTCTCTATCATCTGCCCCAGGCAGTCCTGGCTGCTGTGATCATGATGGCGGTTATCGGTCTTATTAATACATCCGGCTTTCTTCATGCATGGAAGGCCAAACGCTCGGAAGGTATTATTTCAGTTATCTCATTTGTCTGCACTCTCTATTTTGCACCCCATCTGGAAGAAGGCATCATGGTGGGCGTTGCCCTTACGTTTGGACTTTTTATCTATAAACACCTTCGTCCACGGGTTGCACTGCTTTCAAAAGCCAAGGATGATTCTTTGCGGGACGCTGTTGCCGCAGGGTTGAGAGAATGCAGGCATATTGCGGTTGTCAGATTTGACGGTTCCTTGATCTTTACCAATGCTACCTATCTTGAAGATAAGGTTCTTGAATATATTGCCGAAAAACCGGAATTGATGCATATTTTAATTGCATCAAGAGGCATTAATGATATTGATGCCTCAGGTGAAGATGCTATTTCAATACTCATTGATACTATCAGAAGCAGTGGACGTGAAATTTCTTTTTGCGGCCTTAAGGAAGAAGTTCTGGCAGTTATGGAAAGAACTCACTTGATTGACAAACTTGGTCGAGAAAATACCTATCCCGATTCAAGGGCTGCGTTGGAATCAATTTATAAGCAAATCCATTCAAGAGGAGACTGTGGGGACTGTCCTTTAAAAAATTATATGCCGGTTGAAATCCGGGGTTGATAATAAACTCAATTGTTTTATAAAACATAGAAAGGCTTTCTGTGTTTATTGCAGCTATAGTGATTTTCATACCCTCTTTTCAAAAAATGATGAAAAACCATTATTTCATACCATAACAATTTATGGATCGTATGTGATCTATGCTTTTAAAAGGTTTTTAATTGATTAATATTACACTGGATGATAGGTGTTTAAATCAAAAAGGTCATTAATGATTTTTAAACAATAATTACAAAATATCCGGCCAAATATTATGATACATCTGCCCATTCCATTTATAAAAAATCTGATGACAAACCCGACTGACTTTACCCTTCTGATCGATGAAATTCCGTTAGGCATTTTAATACTTGATACGGATCGACGGGTTGTTTTATTAAACAGAACATTTGAAGCCCTTTCAGGATTTTCCCCGTCAAAGGCATTCGGGGTGCAATGCTATAATATTCTGAGGGGAGCTGCCTGTATTTCCAATTGCCCGGTACTGTCCATGAAAGATGACAATCGGCCTGTTTCCTGTAAAAGCGATATGATAACCCTGGATCGCCAGCGGCTGCCAGTCCGTATGACAACCGCACCCATATTGGATGATACCCAAACCATTCAAGGCTTTATTGAAACCATAGAGGATATCCGGCTTTCACAAAATCTGGACAAAGAAAAAAGTGCTGCCTACAGTTTTGCAAATATTGTCGGAAGAAGTCCTCAAATGGAAAAAATTTTTCAGACCCTTCCTGTTCTGGCACAAAGTGATGCTTCCATCCTGATCACAGGAGAAACCGGTACTGGAAAAGATCTTGTTGCAGAAGCCATTCATCAGACTTCAGGCCGGGAGTCAGGACCTTTTATTAAAATCAATTGCGGCGCTCTTCCTGAAACCCTTCTTGAGTCTGAAATATTCGGTCATCAAAAAGGCGCTTTCACAGGCGCTGTTGAAAATAAACCGGGCCGATTCAAACTGGCTCATAACGGTTCTATCTTTCTAACAGAAATCGGAGATCTTCCCCGTTCGCTTCAAGTAAAACTGCTGACCTTTCTTGATGATAAAATTATATACCCTCTAGGCAGTACCACAGGCTTTAGAGCCAATGTCAGAATCATTGCCGCAACCCACAGAAACCTTGAACAGATGGTAGAACAGGGCAGCTTTAGAAAAGATCTTTTTTTCAGGTTAAATGTAGCGCGAATCCATTTACCTCCTTTAAGGGAAAGAGAAGGTGATATACGCCTTCTCATAGACCATTTTTTTAACAGTTACAAACAACAGCTTGATAAAAAGATTAATGGGTTTTCAAAAGACAGCCTGATGATTCTTTTAAATTACAGTTATCAGGGAAATATAAGGGAACTCAAAAATATTGTGGAATATGCAGTGAATGTTTCAAATAATTTGACCATAGAACCCCATCATTTGCCTTCTTATCTGTTAGATCCGCAAGCTTCAATGGAACAGATGGGGTCGCCGGTTGAAACACAGGCAAGTACAGATAACAACAACCTTTTTCCGGAAGATTCCAAGTTTAACAAAAAAAAAGACCATGATATCCCTCAAACCTGGCCCAGCATCCAGAAAGAAATGATTATTGATGCCTTGAGAAAGTCGAAAGGTAAAAAAAGAGAGGCGGCAAAAATTTTAAAGTGGGGAAGAAGCACATTATGGCGTAAAATGAAACAGTTTAAAATTGATGAGTAAAAATAAATTTATCTATACAGAATTGAACCATTATGATACCTGTTGGAACAATACAGCACTCTAAGTATTCTAAACCATGTCCATACGGTTCACGAGTTGATTTATGATACATAAAATAACCATTCCCTTATATCATGAAGAAGTGGCCCCGAGATTTGATCTGGCCACTGAAGTTTTAATCATCTTATTGTCAAAAGGTAATATTATCGAAGAAAAAAAAACCATTGTGCTGCCCAGATCTTCAGCTGATGACCTGTGTCATCTTCTTTTGTCTGAAAAGATCAATACCCTGATCTGCGGTGCCATTGAAGAAGAATATTACCAGTTTTTAAAATGGAAAAAAATTGATGTCTATGATTCTATTTCGGGAAAATGGTCCATGGCGTTTCATCAATGGCAGAAAAACAGGTTGAAATCCGGTGATATATTATCAGAGAGAACAGTAGAAGGAAAAAATGTTCAATAAAATTATTGATGCTTTGTTTTTTTTTAACCGCACCCCTCAGGACCATTATAGTGCATTAAAAAGAAATATCATTATCATCATGCTGTTGATCACAACCCTCCCCCTTGCAACAATGATTATTATTAATTATTTTCAATACAAATCCCATCTGAGAAACCAGATCATTGCACCGCTTTTTGCAATGGCAGACAAAACCAGGCATTCGTTTGATTTATTCTTAGACCAGCGCCTGGCAATCATCCGTTTTATCTCCACAACCTATAATTTTGAAGATTTAAGCAATGAACAGAACATAAAAAAAGTGCTTATTTCCATTAAAAAAGAATGGAGCGGGTTTGTTGATATCGGATTGATTAACGGCCAGGGAGATCTGGTCAGCTATGCAGGTCCTTATTCTCTGCTGGGTAAAAATTATTCAGAACAGCTTTCTTTCCAGGAAACACAAATTAAAGGACACTATATCAGCAATGTATTCCTGGGGTTTAGAAAATATCCCCATATCGTCATGGCAGTGCAGCATTTAACAGATGACGGGCAAACCTGGATATTGAGAGCAACAATCGATACGGATTTTTTCGACAGCCTGATCTCAAGTATGGGACTTCCACGACAGACCGATGCATTTTTAATCAACAGAGACGGAATCCTTCAGACAAACTCACTTTACTATGGCAATACCCTTGAAAAATGCCCGCTTGAGTTGCCCAGGGTAAATTTCAAATCCAACAGCATTGAAGGCATTGATGATAAAAATCAGGCCATTTTTCTCGTTGCATCTCCTTTTTCAATTGCAAGTTACATCCTGGTCATTGTCTGGCCCCAATCCGTTGCTTTGCAATCGTGGTATGCTCTAAAAACGGAAATGATTATTATTTTTTTTATCAGTCTTGCCATTATTATTTTTGCTGTTTTAAAAATGACCCATGTTTTAATAACAAGAATCAAAACATCTGATGAACACAGAGAAAATGTCCTTACTGAACTGCAGCACGCCCAGAAACTTTCTTCAATTGGGCGACTGTCCGCAGGCGTGGCCCATGAAATTAATAACCCCCTTGCCATAATTAATGAAAAAGCAGGTCTCATGAGCGACCTGATTGAACTGTCAAAAGACTTTAATGAAAAAACAAAATTTATTGAATTGACCGATGCCATACTCAATTCAGTGAAAAGGTGCAAAAAAATCACCCACAGGCTTCTTGGTTTTTCAAAGCGGATTGATATAAAAATCGAACCCATCAATATCAACCATATCATTCATGAAGTGCTGGATTTCCTGGAAAAAGACATCCTTTACAGAAAGATTGAAATCAATTTGCTTTTATCTGAGTCTCTTGCATCAATCCATTCAGACCAGGGCCTCATTCAGCAGATACTGGTAAATCTCTTAACAAATGCCTTTGCAGCAGTTGAAGAATATGGTCGGGTTGAAATTGAAACACATAACCTTACTGACGGCAGAATAATTCTAAAAATAAGTGATAATGGATGCGGGATACCCAAAGACGTTATTAAAAACATCTTTGACCCGTTTTTCACCACTAAAAAAGAAAAAGGAACTGGTCTCGGCCTGTCTATAACCTATGGAATTATAAAAAAACTTGGGGGTGAGATCAGTGTTAGCAGCAAACCTGGTGAAGGGTCGGTCTTTTCAATAGAACTGCCCGATAAGCCAACTGAACTGGAGGTGAATAATGAATAATCAACATATTAATATTCTTCTGATTGACGATGAAATTGAATTTATTTCAACGCTTGCAGAGAGACTTGAAATCAGAGGGTATACTTCAAAAATTGCTGAAGACGGAGAATCCGGCATCAGAATGCTCGCCAATGAGTCCTTTGATATAGCCATTCTTGATTTAATGATGCCTGGATTGAATGGTCTTGACACGCTCAGACAAATTAAAACCATTGATGACACCCTGCCGGTGATCCTGCTCACAGGGCACGGCTCTACAAAAGACGGCATGGAAGGAATGCGGCTTGGCGCTTTTGATTTTCTTATGAAACCACTAGACATCAATGAGCTCCTTCAAAAAATAAAACTGGCATTGAGCGAATCACAAAAAGGGGGGCACGAGTGAAACATTCAAATGATAAAGCCGTTTTTTTAGGACGGGTTACCGCTTCTGTAACCCATGAAATTCAAAATGTTCTTGCAATTATTAAAGAAACTTCCGGCCTTATGGAAGACTTTCTTCAAATGAACCAGTCCGAGGGTCTGTCAGATATTGAGGATAGGCTTAACAAATGTATTGAAACGATAAAAAGGCAGGCGTATCGAGGCGTTACACTTACATCAAGCCTTAATGGATTTGCCCACACCCCTGACAGCACCCTGAGCTCAATAAATATCTTTGAAACCCTTAAAAAACTGGTTTTTATTACAGACAGATTGTTCAAACAAAAAGGTGTTGATGTCTCCATTGTTGAATGCAACAATCCATATTCTATTACCACCGACCCTGTCCTGTTTGAAATGGTTGTGTTCTCCTGCACTGAATGCCTTATTGACGTTTTCCAAATTAAAACAACACTTATTCTGAATCTCCAGTCATCCGGGGATCAGACGGCTATCAAATTTTCATATGCTGATGACGATCTCAAATATGAGAACTTCAAACAAAAAATTATCCAGAGTGTTCAGTGGATAAACATCTGTGAATTATGTAAACAGATCAATATAAAAGCAGAAGTATCAACAGACATCCCCGGTATTCTTTTATTTTTCAAATAACCTGCCTCTTTTAGTTTTGTTTCAAAAGGTCCCATAAAGTCTCCCTTGTAATGTTTTAATTTGTCTCATATTGGTTCATAAATATTTACATACATTCATAACTAATTGATTTTGTATGTTTTTTCATACTGGCACAAGTGTTGCTATAGCATATTACAAGGACGATAGAACCATACAAACAAAAAGGGGGCAAATATGTCTATTTTAGCAATAACAAGCGGCTTATACTCAAATGCCGGAGATATTGTCAGTACGCTGGCTGGAAAATTAAACAGCCAAATTCTAACAGATGCCGATATTATCGAAAAAACGCATCAAACCTATGATCTGAAATTATCCACACTTCAAAAAGTGGTTGAAAGCAAACCAATTGCATTTAATGACTTTACCCATGAAAAAGAAAAATATATCGCATTAATTAAAAAAACAATGTCTGATTATGTTTTAAACGGCGATTGTATTTTTCATGGAATTCTGGCGCACCTAATTCCAAAAGAGATTTCACATGTCATGCGTGTTCTGATTATTACAGATAAAAAAACACGGATTGAAAACGGTGTGGCAAAACATGGTCTGACCCAAAAAGAAGCCACAGGGGATATTGAGCAGGCAGACAAATATGCTGCCCTCTGGACAAATTCCATCTTCAGCAAAAAGGCCTGGGATGAATCCCTTTTCGACATTGTCATTCCAACGGATAAAATGGATTCAAAAGAAGCCGTAACCCTGGTTTCAAAACATTTGGAAAAACTTTTGTCCAACAAAGATGATCTGATCAAAAAAGAAATTTCAGATTTCAAACTCACGTCTGATGTAGAAGTTGCCTTAAGTGAAATCGGACAGGGTTTATTGGCAAAAACCGATAACGGCGCTGTTGAAGTCACCATTGATAAAAAAGTGATGATGCTCACAAAATTCCAGCAGAAAATCATTAAAACCGTAGAAGAAATATCAGGGGTTAAATCCGTTGAAACAAAAATCGGTCACAATTACTATAAAGGCAATATTATTCACAACTATGAGTTTGAAACCCCTTTAAGAATTCTATTGGTTGATGATGAAAAAGAATTTGTTCAAACACTCTCAGAACGGCTGAAAATGCGTCAGTTTACAAGTGAAATTGCCTATAATGGGCAGGAAGCACTGGATTTTACAGATCAGGAAGATACAGAAGTAATGGTCCTTGATTTAAAAATGCCGGGAATTGACGGATTTGAAGTTTTAAAAAAAATCAAACAGACAAAACCCAATATCGAAGTTATCATTTTAACCGGCCACGGGTCTGAAAAAGACAGGCAAACCTGCATGGAGCTAGGTGCATTTGCCTATTTGCAGAAACCGGCCGACATTGATCTGATTACCGAGACAATGAAAAAGGCTTATGGGAAGATAGCTGCCAGAACGAATTCATCGATCGATTAGCCCTATACCTATACTAAAGCGTTTTTCTCAAGATAAAAAAGGAGACTAAATTAAAATGAAAGCAAAAGTATTATTAGTAGATGACGAAAAAGAATTTGTCGAAACCTTAGCCCAGCGACTTGAATTGAGAGACCTTTCAGTTACTACCGTATATTCGGGTGAAAGTGCTATCGCCATATCGGAAAAAATAGATTTCGATGCCATTATTCTTGATGTTCTGATGCCGGAAATGACAGGGATTGAGGTGTTAAAGGAAATTAAAAAAATAAAGCCGCTTACCCCGATCATTATGCTGACAGGCGAGGCAACCGTTGAAAATGCTATCCAGGGAATGAAACTGGGGGCATTTGATTTTCTCATGAAGCCCACAGATACAGATCTTCTTGTTGAAAAAATCAACCAGGCATACGCCTTGAAGCAGTCCCATGAAGAGCGTATTCGACAGGCAGAAATTGAAAACATACTAAAAACCAGGGGCTGGTAATTTCAGGAGACTATTTAAAACATGACTACTCAAACAAAAACTTTATATTATAAAACTGTTGATTGGAAACGGATCCTTTTTCTATTAATCGGTCTGACCCTGTTTTTTGTTGTTAATTTTGCCCCGCCATGGCCGGATGCCATTGACCCGACCGGAAAGCATTTTGCCTTAAGCACTCAGGGGAAAGGCGCCCTGGCTATTTTTCTTCTGGCCGGTACATGGTGGGTATTTGAAGTCATTCCCATTGGTGTGACAAGTCTAACCATCGGCGCGTTGCAGGTCCTGTTCATGGTCCGGCCTGCGGAAAAAGCATTGAAAGATTTCATGACACCTTCTGTCCTGTTTATTTTCGGCTCTCTGGTTATTGGAATGGTCTTTACAAAAACAGGTCTGACAAAACGGCTTGCCTATAAAATGCTGGCCATTGTCGGTGAAAAAACCAGCATGATCTATCTCGGGTGTTTTGTTGTCACCGCCGCCCTCACCCATATTATGGCGCATACTGCTGTTGCTGCAACCATGTTTCCCCTTTTGATGACCATCTACAGCATGTATTCAGATGACGATAAACCCACCAAATTCGGGAAAGGCCTGTTCATCGGAATGGCCTTTGTTGCCGGTGCAGGAAGTATTGTCACCCTTCTTGGAGCGGCAAGGGGCGCTGTGGCGCTCGGTTTTTTCAAGGATATTGTTGGAAGAGACGTCTCATTTTTCGAACTCTCCTTTTACATGTTCCCGGTTGGATGGGCCATGACATTCATCCTGTGGGGATTTTTCATGATATTTTTTAAACCTGAAAGAAAAACTATTCCAGGACTTCGGGAAAAAGCAAAAAAACTGGGCGCTGCCATGGGCGGCATTACCAGAAATGAAATCATTGCGGCAACCATCATTTTTGTCTGCATTTTTGTCATGTCGGTAAAACAGTTCATCCCTGCGCTAAAGCCTCTGGACAAAAACGGCATCATCCTGGTGTCCACGGTCTTGTTTTTTATATTCAAAATACTTGACATCAAAGACCTTGAATCCATTCCATGGAACATCATTTTATTGTTCGGCGGTGCCATGAGTATCGGGTTCTGCCTGTGGGAAACCGGAGCAGCAGAATGGCTGGCAATCAACTGGCTGACCATGTTTAAAGAATCCCACTGGTTTGTGTTTGTCATGAGCATTGCTTTTTTTGTCATGATAATGACCAATTTTATCATGAATGTTGCGGCCATTGCGATCTCTTTGCCGGTTGCACTGGTGATCGCACCTTATTTAAATGTGGCGCCTGAGGTCATCTTGTTCGCAGCTCTGGTAACGGCCGGCATGCCCTTTTTACTGCTTGTAGGGGCTGCACCCAATGCCATTGCATATGATTCAAAACAGTTTACCACAGGAGAATTTTTCTTATATGGCATCCCGGCCAGCATTATATTAATGATTGTTGTTGGAATTGCCGTTTTTGTTGTCTGGCCGATGATGGGCATGCCCATTCTGGTGCAATAATATTTTAAATCAAGGAAGACATATTATGAAAGATAAGAAAGTAAATGAAGTAATGATCCCTTTATCCGACTATGCAACAGTTTCAGAAAATGACAGCCTTGCCACAGCTGTCAAAAAACTTAAAGAAGCTCGGAATGATACAAAATATCAATATAAACACAGGGCTGTACTTGTTTTTGACAAAAACAATCGCATTATCGGGAAAGTCAGCATTCGCTGCATTTTACAAGCGCTTGAACCCAAATACCGTCATTTTCAACATCCGGAAAACATTGGTAGCATTGGGCTGTCACGATTCGGCTTTAACAATGAGTTTTTAACTTCTCTTGTTGAAAATTTCAGCCTCTGGGATGAAACGCTTGAAGAACTTTGTAAAAAAGCCTTTAAGCTGAAAGCAAAGGACATCATGTACACGCCGTCCAACGGGGAGTATGTGAATGAAGACTCCCCCATTGCAGAGGCTGTTCACCAGTTTATACTGGGCTGCCATCAATCCCTTCTCGTCCTGAAAAAAGATGAAGTTGTGGGCATTATCAGACTTGTGGATATTTTTGATCTAGTCTGCGAGATCATGGAATAGGTACGTTGAAAAATGCTGTCAGCCTGGATTTTTTTCATGCTGACAGCGTTAACCCCTTTGAATGAATTTAACCGTATGTGTAAAACTTGATAAAACCCGTATTTCCCAAAGGGGCTATAAGAACTTAGCCGTTCTCACCGGGCTGTTATGATTTTGGTAATAGCTGATGGTTGCATTATTATCAAGACCATTCTATACTGTCATCATAACCCGAATAAAGGAGACTGCCCATGAAAATCAAAATACTCCTTGTTGACGATGAAAAAGAATTTATTGATACGCTGGCAGAACGACTTAAAATAAGAAAATTAAACGTTTCTGTGGCTTATTCCGGGAATGCTGCCTTGAAACTTGTTCAAGGTTACGATTATGATGTGGTTGTCCTTGATGTTTTAATGCCGGAAATGGACGGCATTGAAACCTTAAAATTGCTGAAAGAAATCGCTCCGCTCACTCAGATTATTATGCTGACCGGCAATGCAACTGTAGACAATGCCATTTTAGGCATGAAAAACGGGGCATATGATTTTTTACTCAAGCCTGTTGAAACGGCTGTACTGATTGAAAAAATAAATGCAGCATTTACCATTAAAAATGACCATCACAAACGGATCGCTAAAGCAAAAATTGAAAATATCGTTATACGCCGCGGCTGGTAGCAGTTTAAAAAAACATCACTTTCTGAGGTCGTGCTAATCTAAAATTTCAGTTTTAAGTTTAATCTTATATTTATCAATTTTAGCATGAAGTGTCGGGCGTGACACGCCTAACAGTTTTGCAGCCTGGGAACGGTTACCATTGGTTATTTTCAGGGCTTCTTCAACAACAACACTTGAAACAGTGTCTATAAAATCATCAAAGCTGTGATTATCAGACGGGTTGGCTAATAATTGCCGGGCCCATAGTCTAATGGTGTCCAATTCTATCTCACCGGAAATTTTTATTTTTTCCTTCTTGTGAATGATCTGTTCCAGGTCGTCTGCAGAAATAGGAGCTCCCCTGTTGAAGATCAGCACTTTATGAATCAGGTTGGCAAGCTCCCTGATATTTCCGGGCCAGTCATACTGATTCAGGAGGATTAATGCTTCTTTTTGAATCCCTGGATTATCAACCTTTAATTCAATGGAAAATTTTTGCATGAAATATGAAATCAAGCTTTTAATATCTTCTGGTCGATCCCTTAACGGCGGAAGTTCAATGGTAACGACTTTTAAACGAAAATATAAGTCTTCCCTGAATTTTTCTTCCTTAATTGCGTGTTCCAGGTTTTTATTTGTAGCCGCAATAATTCGAACATCGACTGGAATGGTTTGCTCACCGCCCAGCCGTTCAATGCTTTTTTCCTGCAGCAGTCTTAAGATCTTGGCCTGTATATTTAACGGCATGTCTCCGATTTCATCCAGAAAAACCGTACCACCGTTTGCCTGTTCTATTTTCCCGATATGCCGCTGGGAAGCACCGGTGAATGACCCTTTTTCATAACCGAACAATTCGCTTTCAAGAAGATTCTCTGGTATGGCCACACAATTAATGATCAAAAAAGCCTTATCCGATCGAATACCATGCTGATAAACCGCTCTTGCCACCAATTCTTTGCCGGTTCCTGATTCTCCCCGTATCAAAACCGTTGCATCGGTTTGAGACACTCGACCGATTGATTTATATACAGTTTGCATGAGCCTGCTTTGACCGATAATTGCATCACCCGACTGTTTTCCGGGCACAGCACCCACTTCAACCGGAGACCTCATAAAATATCCGGCCTCTATGGCCTGTTTGATCAAATTAAGCATCTCCTGGATGTCAAATGGCTTGAGCACATAATCGTATGCCCCCAATTTGGTGGCTTCTATGGCAATATCAGTGGTGCCAAAAGCCGTCACAATGATCACCGGGAGCTTGGCGTCTATCTTCTTGATCTGTCTGTACGTTTCCATCCCGTTCATTCCAGGCAGCCGCATATCTAAAATTACCAGATCCAGTGCATTGAGTTTAACAATATCAAGGCCGGCTTCTCCTGAAGCAGCACCCATAACGGAATACTTTTCTTCTTTTAATAATTTGCAAAAACTGATGCGCAACTGATCATCGTCGTCGATTACCAGAATAGTGTTCATTTTATGCGTCCTTTATGGGAAGGGTAATAATAAAAGAGGTTCCCTTACCTTCTTCACTTGCTGCATCCAGCCATCCGCCATGCTCATTGATGATATTAAACGCAATATTCAATCCTAACCCTGTTCCCTGCTCTTTGGTAGTAAAAAACGGATCAAATATCCGGTCCTTGATGTTTTGAATAATGCCTTCGCCATCATCTGTTATTCGAATCACGTCAACTTTCTTTAACGGCTCAACATACGCTTCTTCTTCCTGAATAGTGATCAAACCACCGTTTTTCATGGCTTCACAGGCATTAATCATGATATTGACAAT
Organism: Pseudomonadota bacterium; assembly: GCA_018821715.1. Lineage (GTDB taxonomy): Bacteria > Desulfobacterota > Desulfobacteria > Desulfobacterales > Desulfobacteraceae > Desulfobacula. Next base: position 15,946 of record JAHJLN010000205.1, read on the forward strand.
CACTTCCTTGAGCTGCTCCGGATCCAATAGTGTTTCTGCAAGAAGGCTGCTGCGGATAATTCTTGTGGTCACACGATAGGATTTGAGTCTTTGTTCCAGCAGGCGAACAGCACTGTCCACAACAAGTGACGGGCTCGTTTTTTTGACCATGAGTTTTGGTGGCCGGGCAAATTCCAGAAAATTTTCAACAATTTTGTTCACCTGCATAATTTCACCGGATATAACATCAAAGTCTTCTTTTTGAGAATCGGAAAAAGAACAGGATCGATTTAATGAAAAAAGTCGCATTTTAACAGAAGTAAGAGGGTTCCGGATACTGTGAGCGGTTCCGGCAGCAAGCTTGCCGATTAAAGCCATTTTCTCCGACTGCAGTAAAGAATCCTGGCTTTGTTTTAATTTTTGATGCGTCTGTTCCGCATCCTCTATAAGACCGAGTACACTTTGTTTTAAAGCATCGACCTCATTTACGGTTCTGCCGGAACCTGCCTGGTTGTCCACCTGTAATACCAGTTTTTGAATGGGACCCAATATATGGCGGGTAAAAATAAAATTGACCAGAAGACTTAAGATCGTAACCGAAACAATTGCCAATAATGCCAGATATCTCAAACGGTTTGCTTCTTTTTGGCTGATATCTATTGCCTCTTTTATCCTGTTTTTATGAAACGCTTTAAACTGGTCGCAAAGTTCAAGTATATTGAAAAAAGACTGCCGAACCTCTTTATGCAGGATAAAGCCGTTTTTCTTATCCCCTGCCTTATATAATTCAATCACCTGATCTCTTGTGGCAACATAGACGGAATAGTCTTTTTCAATCTGGGCAAGGGTGTTTTTTTCCCAGGGGTCATTCACTAGGGACTTTACCACCCCCAGATGTTCATTAAAAAGCTTGCGGTATTGGGATAACTGGATAAGCCAGTCCGGATTGTGTTGATTGTCGCGGTCTGATCCCAAGAATATGTCAGGTTATTTTACCTGCTCAGGATAGAGGTAGGGCCCGGCAGTTATAAAACCACCGGACCCCAAGCAGACAGCAGTCTACCGCACTGAGTTATCCCTCGG
>JAHJLN010000206.1 GCA_018821715.1 Pseudomonadota bacterium
ACAAGAAAAAAACGAACCGGTCCTGGAAACAGGGGTTGAAGATATTCTTGAAGATTTTAATTCAGATCAAACTGACGTCTCCCTCTTAGTTTCAAATGACCCTGAAAAAAAAAATAAAACCTCCCGGTTTGATTTTAAAGGTTATTTTAAATTGGGTGTGACATATAACTATGCCCATGATGCACCTTTAAACGGACAGACGGATTGGAGGGGCTTATCCAGCCTTTGTGGTGAGGTCTTCTCCCAGGTCAGAATCGATTTATCCGACAAATGGAAATCAGTAGTGTCGTTAAAGGGTTTTTATGATGCAGCCTATGATATTCATGGCAGAAGCAAGTATACGGAACCGTTTCTTGAAACTGATGAGAAAGCGCTTGAATTCAGGGAGGTCTATATCCAGGGCAGCCTGTTTAAAAATCTGGATGCCAGGTTTGGCAGGCAAATCGTGGTATGGGGAACTTCAGACAATCTTCGCGTAACAGATGTTTTAAATCCTCTGGATCTCAGGGAACCGGGGGTGACAGATATTGAAGATCTGCGCCTGCCCATCACCATGTCCAAATTGGATCTTTATTTTGGAAATTTCAGTTTGACCGGCATTGCGGTGCATGAACAACGCTTTAACAAAAATCCTGCTTTTGGTTCTGATTTTTACCCGCTTGATGCAGCCCTTCCCAGAGAAGAAATCATTGAAAATGATTGGGATAATACTGATCTGGCCATTTGCCTGAAAAAGGGTTTCGACAAAGTGGATATTTCGTTTTATCTGGCCCGGATGTTTAATGACCAGGCCCATATGTATTTTTCAAATGCTTTAAATCCTGCTTCCCTAACCATGACGCATGCAAGGCTCAATATGGCCGGCACAGCCGCACAACTGGCGACAGGTAACTTTCTGTTCAAAGCCGAAGCTGCTTATTTTGACGGATTGCGTTTTTTTAACCGGCCCGATAAATCCTTTTCCCGATGGGATGTCCTCTTTGGAGTGGAGTATTTTGGATTTAAAGAAACCCTTATCAGCCTTGAGGCGGTGAATCGACATCTAAGTGATTGGGACTCAGCTTTGGAAACAACCCCGGACTATACGCTACAGAATGATTTTCAAACCGTTTTAAGAGTTTCTAAAGATTTTTTAAATGATCGGTTAACTTTAACCTTTCTGGGGTCAATGTTTGGATTAGATGCTAAAAGAGGCGCTTTTCAACGGTTTTCAATGGAATATGATTTTACAGATACCTGGTCTGTATTATCCGGGATCGTTCTTTATCAGTCCGGAGATAAAATTGAGATGAAAAAAATTGGCGCAAATGACAGGATTTTTTTTAATTTAAAATACAGTTTTTAAAACAGGTTTTTAGTCAAAATAGATCAAGAAATGACAAGGGATAATGGCATGGTGCCAAAGGTTGGATGTAGATCCTTGTTTTTAAAAAGGATACGCTTTTCAACCCATAAATGATATGATATGTTTTCCTAAAAATAATGAATTGCCGTTAAAAAGCAACTATGTTTATTTGTGGAAAACGTAATTTCAAATATTGATATTTTTATGGAAGTAATCTCAATGACAAAAAAAACAACAACGATCTCTTTTAAAGTCTCGCTGGAAACAATAAATCAAATCGAAGAATTGTGTGTCATGTACGGGGTTGACAAAAGCAAAATTATAAGAACACTGGTTGCGTCAGATTATGAAAAATTTATTAAATTCAAAAAATTAGTACAGAAAAAACAAAAAAATAATGGACCTCTGAAATTAACAGACACCTGAAGCAGATAATTAAACGACCGGTGTAAATCTCTCTATTTTTTTTGATGAAGACACATACAAAATCTATATGAAAAAGATTAAATTAACCATTGCAACCAGGTTGACTCAAATAATGAGCTATAAAATCACAAGTATCCCTTATATAGGTCTTATGAGTCAATTAAATGAAAAAGAAGTGATGGTCCACCAGGCCCGCATTGATAATACCGAACCCGAAAAAACAAAACGGTTATTACTTGCGTCATCTGGTTATTTATATAAAAAATATTTCAAAAAATAAAAAAATGCATTTATTGGGGTTTCCCCGATTTACAAGGCCGCAAAAGGGTGGTATGGGGGTATGTATTGACCTCTTTAAGGTGGCAGTAGGATGAAAAAATATTGATTGTGGTTTTGGGTTTGTTTTTAATTGGCTGTGTTGAACAAAATTGATTTGAAGTGGATATGCTTAAGCTCTATAATAAAAAAACATTCAACACATCATAGTATCCACGCTTTGAAATGGATCTAACCGGACTTGAATAGAAAGACACATTTAATTATAGAAAGACTAAATCAGGACTTATTTCTACATCATATGAACATTGGTTTGTGGGTGAGGATTGTTTCGTGATAGTTTACATGGTGTCCATGACGACCGGGATATGGGTGAATTATAAACCTTGGGACGCCCAATTACTGAAAGAAAAACATGGCGAAAAGATGTTTAATACTGGGTTTAAAACCTTTATCAATACGTTCCCGGAACAAAGATATGAACTAATTAAAGATACCTTTAAACCTGAACTTGGGCGACTGGTAACCGTGAAAAAGTGGGTATACCAACCTGGGTATAAAAGAGGTACTATGATAGAAATACAATATTTTGAAGTAGGAGACCACACAAACCCTGTTAAGCCCTTTTTAAGAGAGCAGATGAAAGGGTTAAGTATAAAATGGTAGCAAAATGAAAAAAGCCCTAAAAAAGGGGAATCATATGAAACGATTATTATTGATCTTTATCAGTCTTTTAGCGGTAGGGTGCGTGACAAGCAAACCAGTATCCACTACTTACAATGGTGAAATTACCCCGATTCTTATACCGGTTTCTCCACAAAACAACACCCTGGATATACCACCTATAAAAACAGGGGATATTATAAGAACGAACGGCGTAGTATTTATAGTCCAGGGTTATGGGCATTACAGAAATAAAAGAGTGATATTAATGACAACAGATTGTCCTGTCCCTGAAGATAGTAATGCTGATGAAAAACTGCGTACTGATATGGCGAAAAAGTACGAGGAGGGGGTGGCTGATGCAGCCGTGGATGCTGTTATGGCTATTGAAAAATCAAAAAGAAACAGGGGCCTTGCTCCTCGTGTAAAAGGGTATGTTTTAATAGACCCCGATACTTTTAGATCAATAAAGAGTGAGGCAATAATCGAAGACAACGGGAAAGTCGAAAACGCGTTTAATTTTGAGATATTCTAACAAAATGAAAAAGTTTTTTAAAATCAGTCTTAAGTCTCTGGGCCCCCTTTTTGGAAACAACCCCAAACTACACGTTAAAGAATGATTTTCAAACCATTTTAAGAGTTTCTAAAGATTTTTCAAATGATCGCTTAACCTTAACCTTTCTGGGTTCAATGTTTGGATTAGATTCTAAAAAAGGCGCTTTTCAACGGTTTTCAATGGAATATGATTTTACAGATACTTGGTCTGTATTATCCGGGATCGTTCTTTATCAGTCCGGAGATAAAATTGAGATGAAAAAAAATGGCGCAAATGACAGGATTTTTTTAAATTTAAAATACAGTTTTTTTGGAACAAGTTTTTTTGTACAGAAAAAACAAAAAAATAATGGACCTCTGAAATTAACAGACACTTCAAATTTATAGTTTTTCAATTTTAAAAAGAACAGGCTTGAACCAGTCCGTGCACCCTGAAATGGTGAGTCCATTTTTGGCAAACCAGGGGAATTGAGCACCGTTGATAATGGCCATAATATCCTTTCTGATATCTGCCCAGGCCCAGTGGCAGAAATTATCCGGCATATCAAATTCAGAAGATACAAAAAATTCTTCCCCTTCCTTGAACTTGGCGCACAGGCTGTGGCTTTTCATCTCTTCTTTCATGTAATCATCAATAACATCCTGGTTAAGGGATCGTTTTATAACAGTGATTTTGCATTTGGGGTGTTGAATCATTTTGCTTGGCCTTTGGGCTGAAAAATTGCGCATGTTATGCACTAATTTGAAGTTGATTATATTTTGTCAGAAACCTTAAACATGGAGATCATTTCCTTTTGTGTGGAGGCAAGGCCGGATAGTTCAGTGGCACTGTTTTTGGTCTGAATGCTTCTCTGTGACATTTGTTCTGTGACCATGGTCATGCCGGCAATATCTTTTGCAATTTCAGAAGATACCTGAGAGCTGTGAGCAACCTTTTCATTAACTTCCGTGATGCCGATGGAGGCCTGACCAATATTCAGGGCAACTTCCGTAGCAATAGCAGACTGTTCCTCAATGGCCGCTGCAATGCTGTCTACGGTTTCCTTTACAGATAAGATAACCGTTGAGATTTTACCAACATCATGAACTGTATCCTCTGTCGAACTTTGCATACCGGATATTTTTTCATGGATATCCAAAGTGGCGCTGGCAGTTTGAGCAGCAAGGTTTTTGATCTCACTTGCCACAACAGCAAACCCTTTTCCTGCTTCACCTGCTCTTGCAGCTTCAATCGTTGCATTTAATGCCAGCAGATTGGTTTGTTCCGCAATATCAGTGATGACTTCAGTTACTTTGGAAATATCCCTGGCGGCTTTTCCCAGGAGTTCAACCCTTGTGGAGGCGCTTTTAACCAGCTCAGTCGCATCGTTTGAAATTGTCATTGCTTTTTCGCAATTTGAGGCAACTTCGCTCAAGGAACTTTGCATCTGGGAGGCAGAATCCGCCACCATGCCAAGATTTGTCGCCGCCTCTTCACTGCCTGCTGCAACAGAATTCATATTAATGCTCATTTCTTCGGATGCTGCGGCAATATTAGTGGCCTTGTCTGAAATTTCCTGTGCACCATCAGACATCTGACCTGAAACAGACATCACGTTTCCTGAGGCTGTTTTTACAGTCTCTGCATTTGCACTGATATCCACAATGATGTTATTAAGTCTGATGATAAATGCATTAAACCATGTGGAGAGTGCTCCGATTTCATCATTTCGCTTTTTGGGCAGTCGCTTGGTCAGATCCCCTTCTCCAGAGGCAATTTCCTTTAAACTGTCGGTGGCATCAATGATGGGATTTGCCACCATCAATTTAAGACCAACGGCAAGTGCAAAGACAAGAATTACAACCACACATAAAAGAGCAATGCCCTGGCTGAAGAATGCTGTGTTCAGTCGTTTGTTTATCAGTTTACCAAACAAGGAGATATCATTTTTGACTTTCGCCTTGTCAGTATTGATGGATTGGGCAACCAGCTTGTCTGTATAGTATAACTGAACGTTTCCGGTTAAATTTTGATTATAAAATGAATCTTTTTTAAAGGAAAGGGTTTCATCAAGAACAATGTCATCCGGCACTTCGGTTCCTGTTTTAATACCATTATTCACCCAGAGGGCTGCAAACGCCTTGCCTTTTGAATCCAGCATTTTAATGGCCAGAATTTCGGGCATCTCCATATATTGTTTAAAAACTTCCCGGGCACCATCCTCATTAAAGTCATACATAAACGTTGATGCCATGCCTGCAACAATAGAGGTACTCAGCTGATATTTTTTTTTGAGCGTTTCCTTTTGACGAACCCCATAGTTTTGAATCGTTTGTTCAGTTTTTGTAATATAGGTATCCATGATATAATCAATTAGCGCATTTTCCATTTTAAGAAAGATAATCGCTGTGGCAGATAGAAGTATGAGGATCAAAAGACCGCTGAAAAGAGACATTCTTAACGATATCCCAAACTTAATGTTGTTTGAAGTTTTGTTTTTCATAATTCCTTCTGATTAAATAATAGGATCAACAGAACAGGTTGTCGGTTATTTTCCGGCAAGATCATCCGTTTGAAGGTCCTGCCGGAAAACACGTGGTGGTCTATGGCTGCCAGTTATCATAAGGTACTTCAAGAGGTCCCATGATTTTGTCATAGGTACCGTTTGCTCTCAGCTTTGCGATGGTCTCGGACAAAAATTTATCTGTATCTCCGCCGCGCCCATTTTTCGGTAAGATGATCTTTACATCATAAACCTTGAAAAGATCTCTTTTTATGTCGGTAAAATTATTTTGTTTTATCAGTGGGTCAATTGCAAAATCCGCAAAAATAAAAGCATCAATTCTTCCGGCAGACACTTTTTTTAAGCTGGATTCCAGATTGGCTGATCCTTTAATAGGAAAATCAAAGTAGGGTGTGTGAGCAATATCTGTTTCCACTTTTGAATCGGGAAGATTATCAATGGTAATATTGCTGCCTTTTTTGGTATAAAGGACAAAATTGACATGAAAAATTGTTTCAGTGGAATAATCATACTCAAGAGTTGCCATATCGATACCTGGAATTGCAATTAAAGGCATATGAAAATCAGCTTCTCCTGACGTGACATTATTCATTGATCTTGCAAACGGTTCGACTACAAGGCTGATTTCTTTTCCTGATTCAGATGCTATCGCTTTAACCAGGTCAACAAGAATCCCTTTTTCTGTGCTCTCGGCATACCCCGGCATTTTAGCAAGTGTAGCTTTGTAATCCTGTTCACTTGCGTATGAAACCGTAAAAACTGCAATAAAAAAAACGAAAACAAACAATACCAAAGATATTTTTTTCATAAATTTCTCCTAAATTTTTAATTTATCTTATGCTTCTTTCAGGGCAATCTTATGACTTGTTGCATATAGTTTTCTAGCCGCGGTTTGTTTTTTTAAGACAGCCATGTCATCTACGTCCACATATTCAACAGCGGTTACTTCACAAAATCTGACACACTGGGGATCTCCATCGCACAGGTCACATTTGAACACTTGTCTGTTAATGGAATTAAATCCCATGGCGCCAAACGGGCAGACGGCAACACAGGACCGGCAGCCGATACATTTGTCATAGTTGACTTCAATTTTATTGAGCACATCATTGCGGGAAATTGCGCTGGCAGGGCAGACCCCCATGCAGGGGGCATCCTGACACTGCTGGCAGGCCATGGGGATGTATACCCCGTCCATTTCCCATTTCATAACCCTGATGCGGCTCCTGGCCGGATTTGATACCCCGTCATGTTTAACGGCACAGACCAGTTCGCACAATCTGCATCCTGTGCATTTTTCAGGGTTGATCATCAGGACTTTATCTTTTGTTTCCATGAGGGACTCCTTTTTTACAGCAGGTGAGAGGGCTCGTTTTCAATCCCAAGCCGTTTCAGGGTTTCTGGTTTTGGAATGCCGGTTTTATCAAGGCCTTTGTGCTCGTAAAATTCATCAATCATTTTAATGAATTTTTTCTTGTCGATTAAAAGGCCGACAACATCGGGCGCTCCTCTTCTGCAGGGTTCATCAAAATAGCGATGGTTCAACATGTCGCCTTTTTCAAGATCATTCCTTGTCAGTCCTTCCCTTAAGTTAAAGAGTCGTTCTATCATGTTGCACCGTTCTGCAATATCCCAGAGTTCGTTTGGTGTATATTCAAGGCCTGTATTGTAGAAAAGAACCTTTGGCCAGTCTTCGAAATTGGGCAGGGTGGCGCCTAAAAAGGTAGTATGGTATTTGCAGATTCCAAGACAGTCCACGGCCATATAGCAGTTTTCCTGCCAGAACACCTGCCAGGCTTTTCCAATGTATTCTGTATGCTCGGAACTCAGCTTGCCCTTATAAGGTACAGGACTGCCGTATATTTTATGCAATACCGCTTCTGGCAGATGATACAGATCAATAGCCGGCCGGCTTCTTAAATGGTCGGAGCCCCTTGAAGCAGTGGCAATATTAAGGGCCAGGCCCGGGGTGGCTCTTTCGTCGGAATGAAGGTTGCTCATTCCCTTTACCTGGATCAGATAGTCAAAGGCGTTTTTTCCGAATATTTTAGAGGCGGGAATACCGCCGTTGGCAAGGGCATCAGCCACTTTTCCCCTGCGGTAGCAGATCCGTTCCACCATTTCAAGAAGCGCCTCGTCATTACCGAATCGAAGGTCCAGGCCGTCGGTGTCCTTGCTGGTAATGATGCCTTTTTCATAAAGCTCCATTGCCCAGGAAATCAAACTGCCCACTTCCAGGTTATCCATGCCGTATTGATCTACCAGATGGTTTCCTGCAAGCACCGTCTCGGCTCTCGGTGTGTCCGGCTCAGCTCCGAATGCGCCCTGGGAGGTATATTCAGGACCTTCATCATATTTGCCTTTGAACGGCCCTGTAGGGATCCTGTATTGGGCCCGGCAATGGACCTGGCAGCCGAAACAGCCGGCCATGTGATAGGGTCCCATTGTCTTTTCACAAATTTCATCAATGGCTTCAGGTTCAATATCATCGGCATATTCACACTGGTTATACTGAAAGTTTCTGGTGCGAACCCCGCCCCAGGAGTTGGTAGCACCCCAGATCATGGGGGTGCCAAGGGTTCCCTGGGTTTTGTTCACCTTGGCAGACGTGATCTGATCAATAAATCGTTTGTTAAACTCCAATGCATCTACGGGGTGGGCAATCTTGATATCCATGGTTCCCCTGCAGGCAATGGCCTTGAGGTTCTTGGAGCCCATGACAGCTCCCATGCCGGTTCTTCCCCCTGCATTCTTGATCCCGGTCATGACATTGGCAAATGCCACCAGGTTTTCACCAGCCGGCCCGATAACCAGAGATTTCACTTCTTTGTCATTGAGTTCATCCTGGATGGCCCACTGGGTATCGGTCGTGGTTTTTCCCCAGATATTTTGGGCATCTTTTATTTCAATGAAGCCGTTTTTAATAAACAGATACACCGGGTTTTTGGCTTTTCCTTTTATGACAAGGTGATGAAAGCCGGCCCATGCCATTTCAGGAGCAAAAAATCCGCCCATGTTACAGGAACCCAAGAGTCCGGTAAGGGGAGATTTTGCCATGACATGGGTTCTGGCAGTTGCCGATGCACAGGTTGCCGTAAGAATTCCGCCGCTGACAATCAATGGATTGGCAGGGCCAAGCGGATCACAGCCTTTTTTTGAATGGTTCAATAAAAGATATGCATCAAGCCCCCTGCCGCCGATGAATTTTTTCCTGAGATCAAGGGGAATGGGCTTTACCTCTATATCACCGGTGGTAAGATTGATATAAGCAATTTTTCTGTTCAATGCCATGTTATTTGTCCCCCATCTTTTTTTTGAATGCTGCCTCGGCAAGTTTTTTGTTCACTTCCCACACAGGTCCCCGGATTCTCGGAAAATCAGGGCGAATCCATGCAACACGGAATTCACAGGTGCATACCGGGCACTTGACATGCTTATCGCCTGGTTTTGGTTCCAACCTGCCCATACAGGTTGGATTATGGCATCGAAATTTTCCATAGGTTCTGGTTTTGCGCAGGCTTTCTGCTCCTGACAATTTTTTGTCCTCAATTGTCATTGTGACCCTCCTTGACTCTTTGCGTAATAGTGTTATTTCATGGCAATCACCTTATCATCATGTTTATTGCCGGTTTTGCTGTTTTTGGATGCGTTCATAAGCTTATCCAGTTCTGAATTATCCCAGCGTTTAAACAGGTCGTGCTCGATTCCAATGTAATCCAGGACCTTTCCCACAGACTGATTGATAATATCATCAATGGTTTTGGGACGGTGATAGAATGCCGGCACTGGCGGAATAATATGCGCCCCCATTTCTGCTGCCTGGGTTAGAAGTCGTAAATGCCCGATATGCAAAGGGGTTTCCCTGAACAGCAAGGCAAGTTTGCGTTTCTCTTTAAGCTGGACGTCAGCTGCCCGGATCAAGAGGTTCTCATTATAGGAATTGGCAATTCCAGACAGGGTTTTAACCGTACAGGGTGCCACCACCATTCCCATGGTCTGAAAGGACCCGCTGGCAACACTTGCGGCAATATCTTTATTGGTATAGGTGTAGTCCGCCATGGCAAGCACGTCATCCACATCGTAATCGGTTTCAATCTTGATATTGAGTTTACCGGCATCTGAAATAATCAGATGGGTTTCAATCCCCCGGTTTTTCAAAACTTCAAGCATCCTGACGCCGTAAATAACGCCACTGGCGCCTGCTATACCTATGATTAATCGCTTTGCCATACCTGACTCCTTTGGCTATAGAGTTATAAAAACTATTGTTTGTCTTTAACGACTTCGATTAAATTGTACCCTTTTTCTTTAATTAAAGAGACAATTCTTTTCAGACATTTTGCTTCAAAACGGATGATAAGCCGTTTAACGCCTGAATCAGGATCTTTTAAGGTAAACAACCCCTTGATTTCAAGTCCCATAACAAAAATATCTTCCAAAATTTTTTTAATGGTCACATTAGAATCCTTGTTGATCTCAATGGATGCGCTGTGCAGTCCCTCTTGGGTTCCCAAAAGCTGACTTAATGCATGGGTAAAGTCTCTGTTTGAAAGAGATCCCACAAGCCTGCCATCTTCCATGACCGGTAAAAAAGTTCTGCCGAATTGTTTGCCCTTTTCAAGAGCTGTTTCAACTGAATCATTTATGGAAAGCGTAACAGGCTTTCTAACCATGATATCTTTGACTTTCAGTTTTTCGTTAAAAAATTGAATTTCATGAATATCCTGGGTTGCAATAGCCCAGGATGCGGCAGCTCTTAAATCCCGCCTTGCAAGAATCCCTCTGAATTTATTGTCATCTACCACTGATAGAAAAGGGATTTTTTTTGTTTCAAACAATTTCATAGCCTCTTTTGCTGATAGATCACTTGAAATGGTTTCAGGATCTTTTCGCATCCAGTTTTTAACTATCATCTTGGTTTCCCCGCTTTTTTGGTTTTATTATACTGCCTGTTCTGTGAACAAAGCCAATAATCCTTTTAATCAAACAATCCCATTTCTCCAGCCAGTTTTTGGGACAGCTGGATAGCTGTTTGTGTTCTGAACCAGTCTTTGAGACCGTCACGCCTTAATTGCCTGGCTTCTTCCCAATACGATCCCTGAAGCTTATCTGCTCCGAACATGGTTTTAAACCGTTCAAGACCGGTATGGCCGTATCGGTCGAGCCGGTCTGCTTCCACGACCAGAGTTGCAGATATATTGTTCATTTTAAAAACAATTTCAGGCAAATCATGAACCTTAATAATGCGTTGAATTTGTGTAATTTTTTGTGAATCATACTCAAGATCGGTCAGGATTTTACCGGCAATAACAGCCCCTTGTTCCATGTGTTGTGTAAAGCTTACTGAATCTGCCTTTACATTGGGGCTTGCTTTGTTAAAATCGGAAAAATCAATGGCCGACCATCCCAGATCATGGAGGTAAGCTGTCGGCAGGACAATATCTTTATCCCCATTTTCATGTTCCAGCAGGTATTTGCAAAGATTTACCATGCGAAGAATATGGTCCCAGTCACCGGCACGACCCATTTTATATATCGGCTTAATCTTTTCAATCAATTTTTTTTCAAATATTGTATCCATTAAAAAATCTCCAGCGCTGTTTGTATAACCCTTTGACTGAATACAGGATCTTCCATGTTCGCATCGACTTCAATAATCTCAATATTTGAGTCCAGTTTGTCCCTCAATGTTTCAACAAAGACGCGGTCTTCTTCAGGATTAAAAGTGGGGTTGCCCTTGCAATCCACCGATGACCATCCCTGCAGGGGGATCATCAGTTTTACCGGGGCTTTTGTCCCGTTTAGTTTTCTCGCAAATTCATTGGCAACCTCCTTGAGTTCTAAAGGAGAAAGGCGAAGCCAGGTCCGGAATTTATCAAGGTCATATCTGGGTCTTTCATGGAATTCTTTTTTATATTTTGACCTGGACGGGGTCATGTGGTTGACGGAACACGTGGATATAATCTGGGGGATTCCTTTTTTTCCGGCAGATTCCAGCCGGTTGGGACCGCCATCCCGCATATATCCGAAATAATGTTCGCCAACACCGCCAGGGGCAAGATCAATAACCCCCTGGAAAAAACCTTGGGCAATCATCTTTTCCATGGCCTGGTCCCCGACACCGGCAGCGGAAAATCCTGTGACCTGGAACCCTTTTTCTTCAAGTGCTGCCCTGACAAAGCTGGCACATTGTTCACACGGGCCCAGCATGGTCATGGCAATGGTTTTTTTGTTGGTGGCAGCAAGGGTGTTGTTCACATATTTAATCATGCCTTTCATGGCATAGCAGGCCCTGTCCATGACATTGGCCAGCATGTCCGTCACACCGGAGATTTCAATAACAGAATGGAATAATAAAATATCACCTGTACCGATATATTTTGTGGAAAGCCCGGGAAGTGCTGCAGTAGATGAAATCATCAGTTTGGGAATCCCAAAGGGCAAGGCCCGCATGACATCGGTTGCCATGAGAGATCCGGTTGATCCGCCAAGGGCCATGACGCCGTCAATTTTTCCTGCTGCATACAGATCTTTGGCAATTTTGGTTGCCCCTTCAATAATAATGTTGGTAATGGTGGAGCGTTCTTTGGACTTGTTGATTTCTTCTATGGTGGATCCGCCGGCAGATGCCACATGGGACGGGGTCAGTTCCGCATGGGATACTTCCTTTCCCCGCATGGAAAGATCCATTAAAAGCGGCAGCACATCAATCTCTTTAAACTTGTATTTTAAATACCGTGTTTCTTCTCTTTTGGTATCAAGAGTTGATATGATTAAAACAGTATTGGATTTTGTCATCTTTTTTCAACCTTTTTATAAACCGGCAGCAGGAACAACCGGAAAATATTTTGTCATTAATGCTGCCGGTTTATTGTTAGAGGCCCAATTTTACACGGATATCTTTTTTCAAGGTTTCCTTATTGATTTTTCCAGAATCTCCAACAGCAGGGAATTCATCCACAATTTCAAGATGTTCCGGAAGTTTGAACATGGCAATCTCTTTGGATTTCAGGTAATCGGCCATGGTTTTAAAATCAAAGGTCATGCCGGCTTTCACAGTGACATAGGCGGCACACTTTTCTCCCATTTCCCTGTCCGGATACCCAACAATGGCTACGGATGCCACGGCAGGATGATCATTTAAAAGACCTTCCACTTCTGCTGGATAAATATTCTGACCGCCGCGGATAATCATATCCTTGGCCCTTCCCAGAATCCAGAGGCATCCCTGGTCAAACTTGACAATATCTTCTGTGGTGGTCCAGCCGTCCTTATCAAAAACAGTGGAGGTGAGTTCTTCATCCCTGTAATATCCGGCCGGTGCATGGGGTCCCCTGAAATAGAGAATCCCGGGTTCGCCGTCCGGGACGGTTTTTTCCTTGTTTTCCTGGTCTGCCAGTCTTACTTTATTTCCCGGCAGCATTCTTCCCACGGTTCTTCTTCGAAGATCTTTGGAATCTTCAACCCTGCAACCGGATACAGACCCCATATCCTGGGTGCCCAGATCACTGGTAATGGACGCGCCAAAAGCCTCTTCAGCTTCTTCCGCTACCTGGGGAGGCAAATACCCGCCGGCAGAGCGGATAAACCGTAATGAGCTTAAATCATACTTTGATACATCCGCTTCCAGCATCCGGATCAAATGGGTGGGGACAACCCCGATGGCAGTGGCCTTTTCTTTTTCAATGAGTGCCAGGGCCGCGTCCGGGGAGAATTCTTCCAGCATAACGGTTTTAGCCCCTGCAATGGGAGCTGCAAAATAAGTGAGCGTCCCGGCAGCCCCTCCTGCATGGGGGGCAATGGCCATGGTAATGTCATCCTTTGTCAGACCCCAGATATCCACACGGCCTTTGGAAGTACAGATTCTCGGGGCAGGCGGCCATTCCACAAGTTTAGGAATACCGGTGGTTCCCGAGGTAGTGGTCAATATGGCGATGTTTTCAATGGGATCAAACCGTCTTTTTTCAAGCACGGATTTGTCCAAGGGCAATTGAACTCTTTCTTCAACCAGTGAGGTTAGTGAAAAAGTTCCGTTTGGGGCATCCTGGGGAACGGTATCATCAAACAGGAAAATATTTTTCAGATGGGGAAACTGTTTTTGAAGATCTTCATACATTTCAAGATAGTTAAACTTGTTGTAGGTATGAAGAATGATAACGGCCGATGCCTTGGTTCTGTCCACCATATAGGTCAGCTCTTTTTTTCTCAGATACGGATAAACCGTCAGGGAAATCAAGCCGGCCCGTTCACAGGCAATTCTTGCAAGAAAGCCGTAAACACTGTTGGGCGACTGGATAATGACCCTGGAGTGTTTTTCAATCCCCATTTCTACCCATGATATGGCCATGGCATCCACAAGTTCCACAGCTTTTTTCCATGTCAGCCGGTATTTAGAATCGACCAGTGCTTCCTGATCCGGTATTTCCCTGGCATTTTTTTCCCAGAAATCATAGAAGGTTTCCCGAGTCCAGTAGCCGTCTTTCAGGAATTCATCGGTCATTGCTTTTGTATATCGAATTGGTTTCATTTTAGTATCCTTTTTCCTTAAAATCCAAGCTCTGACCATCTTTCTTTAACCCTGGCAACCATGGCAGGATCCAGTTGGATCTGGATGGGTTTCGGATCCCATTCATAAGGAATCGTACAATCCATGAGAAGTCTTCCCGTAATCCATCTTGCATTGATGGGCAAAGAAGGATCAAGTGGGGTAGACCGGCCTCTCTTGATGACCTGGCAGCGATTGGGCTGGAATCTGAAACTCATGGCATACATCACTCTTGGGATGTCCCATGAATCAATGTCTTCATCAACAACAATCACTGTTTTAAGACCATAGGCACCCATTTCTGTAGAAATCGCAGCAGTCATTACCTGGTCCACATGACCGGGATACATTTGTTTCATGGAAATGATGGCAAGGAATCGGCCCGCGCCTTCTGGCGGGCAATAACAGCTTTTCAGACCCGGGATATTCATTTCATTGAGCTGTTGCCAAAGGGTCGCACCATAGGACAATGCCATCACCATGTGAGAATCGGTTACTGCACGGCCAACCGTTGTTCCCCAGTGAATCGGATTGTTTCTGTAAGTGATACATTTGACATCAATGAAGTTTCTGGGATCTGTGCCAACGCCTGAGTAATATCCGGTGTATTCGCCAAAGGGGCCTTCTTCCATAAATTTGTCTGCATCAACAAACCCTTCAACCACAATTTCAGCATGGGCAGGAATGGGCAGGTCAACCACTTCACCTTTTACGACTTCAATGGCTTCCCCTCTGAAGGCACCGGCTACGTCATATTCACTGGTGAAGGCACCCACACGGGCAGCACCAAGGATAAACAATATGGGGTCACACCCTGAAATGGAGGCAACCGGCATGGGTTGTCCAAGCGCCTGATATTTTTTCAGCATGATATCCGCATGTTTTCCTTTAATAAACTGGGTGCCGAGTTTGTCTTTACCCAGAAGCTGACTTCTGTAAGTACCCAGGTTTACCCAGCCTGAATCCGGATCTTTAGTAATAATAAAATGCGCGGTTCCGTAATATTTTCCACCATCCAAAGGATAGTAATGAGGAATTGGGAAAAAATTTAAATCCACATCATCACCCATCATAATGTTTTCTTTACAGGGGGCTTTTGATTTGTCAACATATACCGGTGGGATGGGTTTTTTTGCTTTTTCAGCCCAGGCAACATAAAGGTCAGTGAGGCTTGAGTTTTCAGATTCGCCCATAATAATGGCAAGTCGTTGAACCGTTGTTGCAGCACTTGTAATAACGGGTGAGTTATAGCCTTTGCAATTTTCAAACAACAATGCAGGGCCCTGGGCTTCTTCATTTAATTTTGCAATGTGCGATAATTCCAGATGAGTGTCAACTTCTGCAGTAATTCGTTTCAGAAGCCCTTTTTCTTCACAGATCGCAATAAAATCTCTCATGTCTTTCATAAATGCTTCTCCTTTTTCAGCTGCAACCCTTTTCACACAAGAATAGGGTTACCCGCGCGATGCGCACTGGTTTATATTTTTGGCCCGGCCCTGAACATCAGGGCCGGGTGGTAAAACAAGGTTAATGATAAGTGTGTCAGGTCAATTTTCTGCCAGCTACAAGCCCTGCACAAATATGTTCAAGCGCGGATTTTTTGGGCGCCATGACCGGAGCGATCTTTTTGCCGCTCCAGACGGTTTCCGGCCGGCTTTGAAGAATCATTATTTTTGCCTGGCCGGGGGTGTCTTTATCAATCGCCCATTCAATATCCATGGGCTTGCCATAATGTTTTTCAATCCGTTTTCCGATGATGGCAAGCTCAATGGCATCTTTATCCACAACGCATTGGATGTCAGCCCTTTCCACGGGAACATCCTGTTTTTTAACGCAATGGTTTTCAGGATCCCGTGTGTACAGAATGGTTTTGTGAGAAATTGTTTTTTTAATCACTTCGTCTGTGATTTTATTGATAATAAAATTATCCGGCGTACACTCACCACTGACGACGCTTTCCCCAAACCCCCAGTTTGCATCAATGGCAACGGTGGCCCGGTCTCCGGTGGCAGGATTCAATGTAAACATCACACCCGCGGTCCACGCATTTGCCATTTTTTGAACACCAACGGAGATTTCCACCTGCTCATGGGGAAATCCCATTTTTGTTCTGTAATAGATTGCTCTTGAGGTAAAAAGACTTGACCAGCATTTTTTTACGTGTTTAAGAATCCCATCCACCCCCCTTATCCAGAGAAACGTATCCTGCTGTCCGGCAAAACTGGCACCTGGAAGATCTTCAGCTGTAGCACTTGATCTTACAGCTGAAGGAACGGCAGGGATATTACATTTTTTAGAAAGTCTTCTGTAGAATTCACCAATATAATCCTGGAGATCATCTTCTATTGGTGTGCTTTCAATAAGAGCCCGGATGGCTTTACTGGCGGTTTCACCAGAGTCCATATTATCCGCTTTAACGCCTTCCAAAAGCCTGAATATTTCTTTTTTGATGTTTCCCTTCTCAAGAAAAAGGTTGTAAGCTTTTGTGGTGACGGCAAAGCCCGGCGGAACCGGAATATTTGCTTTGAGCAATTCACCAAGGCTCGCGTTTTTGCCACCCACCAGGGGAATGGATGTCAGGTCACATTCTTCAAACCAGAGGACGTAGTCATTTCTTTTTTCCATGATGCCAACTTACCTTTCGATATAGATTCTGCCCGTATCGCCATTCAATTTAATTTTCATGCCGGATTTAATAATCGCTGTTGCCTGACCGGTTCCTACAACGGCCGGCATGCCGTATTCACGACAAACAATGGCTGCATGGCTCATGATACCGCCAACATCTGTAATAACGCCTTTGATTTTCTGGAATACCGGAGCCCATGAGGGGGATGTGGTGGGTGCCACAAGGATTTCTCCTTCTTTGAGTTGACCGATATCCTCGACAGACCTGCAGACCCTTGCAATGCCCTCGACAACCCCTGGTGATCCTGCAAATCCTTCAATTTCATTGACCTTGTCCGGGTCACCGATTTCTTTGAGTTTTGCCCATGCGGCCATGCTGTCATTGGTAACACCCCAGAGGACAATAGTAAACGGTTCTGCAATGACTTCGGGCGGTGTTCCAACCGCAGGGATGGGGCGATGTTCTTTGAATTTTTGATAAACCCCTTTTCTCCATTGGATTTCTTCAGGCCAGTGCAGGGGACCATATCCCTTTGTTCCCGTTGCCCAGGCAGTAACAAGATCCCATAAGGCTTGTTTTATTTCGCTGCGGGATAGGAACCAGATATCTTCCTGTCCCTTAAGGAAATGATGTTCTGTCATGATGGCGGAAACTTCTCTCATCTTGTTCCAGAATACGGAATGGAACCAGTGCTCTACATAGAACATATGGTTCTCAACATAGGGGAATACCAGTTCAGATGTACCATGGAGTTGATCAAATGTCTGTCGGTCTTCATCGGTTGTTAACAAGCCTCTGTATTCTTGAATCAGTTTTTTACGTTCCGCCTGGATTTGTTCCATGGGTCGGTCAATGGATTTTCCTTGATTGAGCTTGTCAATATATATCCTGACCGAGCTTAACGGAATATTCAGGTTGTCATTCCAGGACACATCCTGATGATACCAGCCGGTCCCGGTTGAAATGTTGAACCAGGGGTATTTGGCTTCATCCCATGCACCCACCCATTTTTTCCCGTTGTTAGAGAGCTCTAATTCTGAAATGACGGTTTTAACGTCCTTGGTATCATCTCCAATCTGAGAATCAATGCCCAGCTCAATAGCAAGTTTTGCAAGTTTTTTGAGTTCATCATCCGGCCGGTACAAAATAACATCAATTCCAGCGACCATCTGGGTGATTTTCTGTAAGGGGATATCGGGAAAGGCTTTGGTGCAGAAATCAACAAAGGTGACATAGGAGGCATACCCCAGGTTTAAAAATTCAAAATGATACTGCCAGCAGCGAATCCCCAGGTCGATGAGGGTATCATAGCTCTTGATCAGTTCATAACCGCTTGAGGTTCCCAGTCCGTTTTTAACCACTGAGATATCTTCCATGTCCGGCAGGGTGGGGATTTCAAGGTTTTCAATATCTGAAATAATCCCTTTCATCTTTTTTTCCCATTGATCATGGAGTTTATCCCAGTTTTCAAAATAGTATCCTGCTCTTTCCATGAACAAGGGGATTCTTTTCTGAACTTCTTCAGGATCAGTTACAGGAACCGGAGAGATATAGACGTTTCCGTTGATGATTCTATGGTCAACACCATAAACCGGTGGAATCATGAAAATTCGGGTGTTGAACTGTGATAAAGCCAGGAACCATGCCTCGTCCCAGATAATATCAAACGGGTACAGCGGTTCAGGGTAGTGAAGCGCATCATTAAACCAGAACATATTGTTCTCATAGGCTTCTCTTTCCTTGTCTTTGGTTGTAAAGAAATAGTTGTACGGGTACATCCTCTCCCACCCTTCGGTTCCTGGGATTGCTTCTATCTCGTGGGGATTAGGAAAACTCTTTTTAGTCATTTTTGCCTCCATTTAAAAAATTAAGTGTTAAAAAACCGACTAAACGTAAAACCCGAAAAGCTGACCCATACTTGTAAAAACAAAGAGCCGCAGGAAGAAGATAAGATAGAAGCAGTCAACGTACAAAAACAAACCGGTTATATATTCAAGAAAACAAGTATGTTGGATCAGTAATATGAGTTGACAAAAAAACTGTCAATTCATATAAACTTATGAGGTATATAAGTTTTTCTTATAGTATATGATTCCTTTGAAATACCTGAAGTGAGGGTTGAAAACAATGATCAATTTAAATCAATTAAGGGCATTTTACCATGTTGCCAAGCACTCAAGCTATACCATTGCTGCTGAAAAACTGTTTATTTCCCAGCCTGCGGTAACCGCCCAAGTTAAATTGTTTGAAAATTTTTATGACATGAAATTGTTTGAAAAAAAAGGGAGAACCCTTATCCTCACCCATATCGGGAAACTGCTGTTTGAAAAGGCTGAACAGATTTTTGGAATCGAGGATGAGGTTGAAAATATTTTGACTCAGATGAAGGAGATGAACCATGGCCTTTTGGAGATCGGCTGCACAAAAGCATATGCCAAACATATCATGCCGGCCATAATTTCAGTTTTTCACAGGGCCTATCCAAACATTAAAATAATTCTTGAAGAGGGCAGTTCCATGGCCATGATCAACAGTTTGCGAGACGTTAAGAATGAAGTGGTAGTGGTGGCTCAGATGGAGGTAAATGATTCAAGGCTTCAATTTATTCCCTTCAGCCAGGAAGAGATTGTTGTTGTCCTTCCTGTAGATCACCCGTTGACCCGGAAAAAAGAAATACACTTTTCAGATATCATGGTGGAACCTGTGATTATGAAGGGAAAAGGTTCCGGGACCCGGAAAAAGATTGAGGACCTATACAAAAAACACAAAGCCGTTCCCAATGTTTTCATGGAGTCCAATAATACCGGATTTATCATGGATCTGATAGAAAGGGGGGAGGGAATTTCTTTTCTGGTAAAACCTGCAATCGATCAAAAAGTAAAAGAAAAAAAATTGGCTTCGCGCCAGATAAAGGACACCCAGATATTTTTGGACGTCAGTCTCGGATTTTCAAAAAACATACCCCTTTCACAGGCTGCCAGGGCTTTTTACGATGTGGTTAAGCGATC
>JAHJLN010000207.1 GCA_018821715.1 Pseudomonadota bacterium
ATTTGATGGATTGGTTTTTAACTGTTTAGAAATATTGTTAAAAAGGATCAACTTATAAATGGTTTAAAATTTTGAACCGCGTCCTAATTTTTAAACTATATAAGGTTGGCTATTTATCAAGGTTGAATTTTTTTAGTTTTTGGTTCAACCCGCTTTTGCCTATTCCCAGAAGTTGGGCCGCTTTTGTCTGTACATTTTCTGAAAGCTTCATTGCCCTTTGTATCATTCTTTTCTCTACTGCGGCAAGCGTTTCTGCAAGCCCAACACCATCAGGAATTCCCTCAAGGTCAAGAATGGAAGGTATGGCCTGCCTGATCTGTAACGGAAGGTCGGATGGGCTAATCGTATCGCTGTTACAGAGAATGACGGAGCGTTCTATCACATTTTCAAGTTCTCTTACATTGCCTTTCCATTGATAATCAAACAAAAGCTTGACAGCTTCCGGAGCGATCTCACAGGCTGTTCCAGCAGCGTGCTGACCCTGGGTATATTTTTCAATAAAATGCTTAATCAGCAACGGTATGTCTTCAGGCCTCTCCCGAAGGGGAGGGATAACCGCCTTGACAACATTGAGCCTGTAATAAAGATCTTCTCTGAAATTACCATTTTTCACTTCTTGTTCAAGATTTTTGTTGGTAGCAACTATAAGGCGAAAATCAACAGGGATTGAGGTTGTTCCCCCGACCCGCTCAATGGTTTTTTCCTGAAGAACCCTTAATAATTTTACCTGCAGGGAAATGGGCAATTCACCAATTTCATCCAGAAAAAGGGTTCCTTTGTCTGAGATTTCAAATCGGCCTTTTGTCAAAGTGCTCGCCCCTGTAAAAGCTCCTTTTTCATGTCCGAACAATTCACTTTCTAAAAGAGTTTCAGCAAAAGCAGAGCAGTTTACAGCAACCAGGGGGTTGTTTTTTCTCAGACTGTTGTAATGGATCGATTTTGCAACCAGCTCTTTTCCCGTACCGCTTTCTCCTTCAATAAGAAAGCTGGCATTTGAAGGCGCAACTTTTTTAATCAGTTCATAAATCTCCTGCATGGGCTTGCTCTTCCCGATAATATTATTAAAACTGTACCGTGAGCTGATGGCATCTCTAAGAATGCTGTTTTCCTGAACAATCCTGTAAACCGAGATAGCTTTGGCAATGTGTGCAATAAGTGCCTGGTTCTCAAAGGGCTTGAGAATAAACGTGTACGCACCTTTGTGCATTGCCTCTACGGCTTTTTCAACACTGCCGTAAGCGGTCATGATGATGACCGGGAGATCAGGATTGATTTCCTTTATTTTTTCCAGTAATTGGATGCCGTCCATGCCGGGCATTTTCACATCGGTCAAAACCATATCAATGAGTTCGGTTTTCAACATATCCAACGCTTCCATTCCGCTGGAAGCTGTTAAGGAAGTATAGCCCTCTTCCTGAAGGATTTCTCCTATTATCATGGGATAGTTTTTTTCATCATCAACAATCAGGATGTTTTCCATTTAAGTTCGTCTCCTAAACCGGAAATTTAATTTCCACGTTCGCACCCCTTGATTTTGCATTTGTGATTGCAATGGTTCCTCTGTGGGCTTCGATCATGTTTTTAATAATACCAAGGCCTAATCCTGTTCCTGTGTCCTTGGTCGTAAAAAATGGCGTCCATATTTTTTTTAAGATCTCTTCTTTGATCCCCTCACCGTTATCAATGAAATTAATAACAATGTTACCGGAATCATATTTCATGCGTATGGTAATACACCCATTATTTTTCAAGGCCTGGAATGCATTGATCAAAATATTTAAAAATGCCTGGTACAGCATTGCGCTGTCAGCCATTATTTCAGGTAAATGGTCTGATATTTCTTTGATAATATGGATATTATTATCTTCTATCTGGGGGGTAAGATAGGCAATATTTTTTTCAATAATCTCCTCAATCTTGCAGGGATGAAGATCCGGTATTTTTGGTTTGGCAAAATCAAGAAAATCCGTAATAATATTATCAAGTCTGGCTGATTCTTCGACAATAATATCGGGTATGTTGCTTTTGGCATCCAGTCTTGCCATCTTTTTTTTTTAATAATTGAGCACTGCTTTTAATAATTCCAAGGGGGTTTCTAATTTCATGGGACACCCCGGCCGTCATTTCACCAATAGCTGACAAATGTTCGGCCTGGCGCAATTTTTCTTCAAGTCTAAGCCTTTCTTCGGCTCTTCGTTCAATGATCTTTTCTCCATGCTTAACAACAAACCTAAGAACTAAAAAAAGTATCCCCATTACAATGAAACAAGACCCGACGATAAGTCCTTGGAGCTTAAATACTTTTTTGTAATCGTCGGAAACATCCCGGACAATTTCAACGACACCCAGCACAGGTTCCGCCATGGTGGGCAATACTTGTTTGTCAACCCGTAACGGTGCAAAAGTGATGATTTTTGTTTCCTGGGGAAACCAGAACAGCAGTTCTAAAAAGCTGCCTTGTTGTAAAAGCCTTGATGTCGCTTCTTTTTTCATTGCTTTTTCATAATGGACACCGCCGGCATTTTTTTGCCCTATCTTGGTTTTGTCAAAGCTATAGGAGATGATATTGTTTTCATCATAAAGGGTAACCATTTCAACATTAAAGCTATGCAGGGTGGAGCGGACGACTCTGTCCATCAAAAGGTACTGGTCTTTTTCTCTTAATCTGATCTCACCGTGCTTGACTAAAACAGGCAGCAGAAATCTGGAAAAAATCTGATGGTTGAGGTTCTCAACAAGGAGCGAAGCGTATTCTTCACTCTTTTCCAGTAAAATATTTCTTACCCAGTGTGCATTTAATGCTGAGATGACAATCGTTGCCGTGAACATAATCACAAGGGAGGAGAAGGTGAAAAATTTAACCAGCCGAAAGGGTTTGATACCTTGCAAATTATCTATTTTTTGTAACATTTATTTCACAGTTTTTAAATTTTTAAGTTTGACACCCCATCCTTTTTTCTGTTAATAATATAGTAAATAACAGGATAGGGCTTGACTTTACAGCAATATCGTATCAAAGTATAGTAATATTGATGCTGGATATCAATATAAAAGATGGTTTGACGTATAGATTAATGGTATAGAGTTTACCTTATTATTGTGAAAGTCTATGATATTTGGAAAAAAAGATCATCTTGTCGGCCTGGATATCGGCTCTTCTTTCATTAAAGTTGCTGAGCTAAAAATATCCGGAAATAAATACGCCTTACACAAATTCGGTATGACCCGCATCGCACCGGGTACCATTGTTGAAGGCAGGGTTATCGATATGGAGACCCTTGCAAATGATATCCGGGCGCTTTTTAAATCACAGAAGATACGTGAGAAGAATGTTGCAATTTCCACAGGCGGCCATTCAGTCGTCATAAAAACCATCAATACCTCAACCAGACCTGATAAAGAACTTCATACGACAATATATTCTGAGGCAGAACAATATATCCCCTATGATATTGATGATGTTAATATCGATTTTCAAGTTCTAGGGGAAAGTGATTTTTCTCCCGATCAGATGAGCGTTCTGCTGGTTGCAGTTAAAAAAGATCTGGTGGCGGAGTATATTGATTTGATTCATCTGGCCGGGCTTAATCCAAAAATAATTGATGTTGATACCTTTGCACTCCAAAATGCTTATGAAATACTGCCATATGAAAATCGGGAAAAAATAACTTTGCTGGTTGATGTCGGAGCATCAAAAACGTCTTTAAATATCATAAAGGCCAATTCTTCTTTAATGATGAGAGATACTGTATCAGGGACAAATCAGTTTTTAGAAGAGATCGCAAGTCAATTTGAGATCACTCTTGATGAAGCCGAACAGGCAGTGAATGGAGAGGTAAATGATATTATCAGTCAGGACAGGCTTGAGGAAATAAGTTTGAAGATCGCACAGGCATGGTGTTCTGAGATATGTGAAGTGGTGAATACCTATCAATCCTCTGCCAATGATGAAAAAGTTGAAAAAATAGTATTAAGTGGCGGCGGTGTCTTTATTAAAGGATTTAAAGATTGCCTTTTATCAGAACTTGAGGCTGATGTATCAATAATTAATCCATTTGAAGCGTTGATTGTAAATGAAAAAAAATTTCCAGACTCTTTTATAACCAAAGCAGGTCCCCTGGCACCGATAGCCATAGGACTTGCATTACGAAGAGTAGATGATAAATGATACGAATTAATCTTTTACCATTTAGAGTTGCCAGAAAAAAAGAAAATATAAGAAGACAAATATCCATCTTTTTATTGCTGATACTATTAACTGTTGTGGCGCTTTTCTGGTATTCCCAGGTCATGAATAAACAAATCTTAGCTGTTAAAGAAAAAACAGCACAGGTTGATCATCAAATTTCAAAATATAAAGAAAAAGCAGACCGGGTAGCAAAAATTAAAAAAGATCTGAAAGTTCTTGAAGAAAAGCTTGAAATCGTATCCTCCTTGAAAAAACAGAGAGAAAAACAGTATATATTGTTTGACAGTATGACGGGTCTGGTTATTCCGGATCGAATGTGGCTTGAAAGTTTTAAAACAGATGACAATACGGTCACAATCAAAGGCATTGCATTTGATAATCCAACAATTGCTGATTTCATGGAAAAACTTGAAAAATCGGTTCTCTTCAGCAAAGTTGATCTGAAAACAGCAAAAATGAAAAAGTTCAAAGAGGATGTCATGTTAAAATCTTTTGAATTGCTTTGTACAAAAGAAAAACCCGTGGAAGTAAAAAAAGAGGATTTAAAGCAAGGCAAAAAATGAGCA
>JAHJLN010000208.1 GCA_018821715.1 Pseudomonadota bacterium
TATTTCGAGCTTGCCGGCCTCGATCTTTGAGAAATCCAGGATATCGTTAATCAGGGTTAATAAAGCATTGGCACTATATACTGTGGACGCTACATACCCCTGCTGTTCTTGTGATAATCGGGTTTCTGAAAGCAGTTGCAGCATTCCGATAACCCCGTTCATGGGGGTCCTGATTTCATGGCTCATATTGGCAAGGAATGCAGATTTTGATTTGCTGGCTTCCTGTGCTTTTATCGTCATTTCTTCGGCAATATCGGTTTGCTTTTTAAGAGCTGCCTGGAGGGCATCACCACTTTTTGCCGTGATCTCAAGCAGGGTGTTCTGTCGTTTGAGCTGCGCAATTTTGTCTTCAAATTCTTTTTTTTCAACCTTGATCATATTTTGCAGGTTATAAAAACAAGTTATCATATCAATGGCAAAATCGAACAGATCTTTGGGCAATGTCAGATGCCATACAAAAGAGCCATTAATCCGGCAGTAATTCAGTACGTTTGACCGGGTAACCAGAATGGATAAAGCATCTTCCCGTCGTTTATTTAAAATTTTCAGGCCTTGTTTTTCTGTATCAGCAAAAAGGCATAAATTCTGCGATTTCAACTCTGCATCACCCAAAGAACAGACTTTGAAATCTTTTGGCGGTGTTTTTGAAATGCTGCAAAAGGCTAAGGGTTCCAATGGTTTTTTATTCCTGTTGTTTTACTGATATCATATCAAACGGCTACTCAATAAACCGTTTGATTTTATCAGCATCTGTTTCTAAAAATTTTGCGCCAATGTTATACTGGGTGTGGGTAATGACTTCTTTAACCCGGATGATTTCGATGCGTATGTCATATAATTTTTTGTCCCTGCCGGTAAACCGGATAATATAGTGGGTACCGATGTCATAGGGCTGGGTTGATTCAAAAGATATACCGTTCTCACTTAAGTTCACCGATATTAAGGTCACCAAGAGCCCTTCTTTTTCATGCAGGTCGCAGGATTTTATTTTCAGGGTTTTATTTATAGCAACCCTTTCAGATTTTCTTTTATCCTTTTTGTCCATTTGTTGCCTCAATAATTATTCTTCAATAAAAATATTCTCCTCATCAAGGGATTGAATGACCTCAAGGGAGGTCTTTTGCCATGTTTTTCCGCTGTCGGTAATAAAAATAATTTTTGATCCGGGTTTTTTATCCATGACAAAAGAAACAATACATTTGATGCCCGAGGAGTTTAAGAATTCAAGATTTTTAAAATCAATTTTAATGACCTGATCCATCTGTTCTTTGGCAAGATCAAAAAATTGTGTCAAAAAAACGCCTGGATCTATATCATCAATCTCACCTTTTAAAAACAGGGTATCACCTTTGCCAAAGATAATGGATTTGGCATGGATTTGTTCCGGGATATGAAGCGGCATATGAAAGCCTCCTTAATCTTGAGTTAATTTTCAAACTGTTTTACAGGAATTTCCACAGTAACACTGAGCAGCTTAAAGTCATCTTTTATTTGTTCACAATCCAAGACATTTGAAATCAATTTTATATCCTGACTTATCTCATATGATATCTCTCCCTGGCATTCATATCTTATCCTTGCAAGACCCAGTTGACTGTTTTCAGGGTCATTGAAAGACCTGAGCATCATTTTTTTATACATTTCTTTGGGATCACCGCCTATCACATTTTTAAAAATAGTTTCAAATGTATTTATATCATCATTGCTGGCGATATTTTTTATGGTTAAGGAGATCTTTCCCGTTCCAGGATCTTTTTTAATATCAATCATCGCCCCGCCTGTTGCAGAATATTTCACCACGTTTTCAACGAGTTCCGAGCTTGCAGTGGCCACTTTTTTGGCATCAATGATGTCTACAATCCCAGTTGAAAGCATTTCCGTGACAAAATTTCTAATGTTTGATACATTCTCCCATCTGGGTCCAAACGTCAAGTTCAGATTAAACGTCATGTTTTCTACTCCTTTCTCATAATTAAAAAGGTGATATCATCCATCTGTTTTTCCTTGAATTCGTTCAATTCGAATAAAAGACATTGCTTTATAGCCTCAGTATCCAGGGAAGCGTGGGTTTTTAAAAAATTAGACAACCTTTTTATATCATATTGTTCAGAAAACTGATTTTTTATTTCAATGACACCGTCGGTATACAGGAACAGGATGTCATTTGTTTCAAGTGTAAAGCTTCCGGCGTATTTATTTATGGGTTTGGAAATATCAGGAATAACCCCGATCCACATTCCCCTGGTTGGAATTTGTTCGATTTCTTTTTCTTTTGCGCGATAAATCAGGATAATTTCATGGGCACCGGCATACCGGTAAAGTCCTTCTCTTTCTTCCTTGATGAAGTTGATGGTCATGTGGTGATCTTTTTTCAGGCCGTCACGGATATTGGCCTGGATGATGGTATTGGCATGAATGAGAACTTCTTCAGGTGTAAGCCCTGGAACGGACCGGATCAAGGTGTTGATGGATACCTGGGCCATCATCATCACGAGCCCTGATACAAGTCCGTGACCTGTGACATCTCCAACACCGAACCAGAATTTTTTATCACCAGATTCAATTAAATCATAATAATCGCCACCCACATCTTCAGCCGGGGTCATATTGGCACTGATTTCAAATCCAAAGGTTGTGAATTTTTCCAGAGAGGGTTGTAAAGACATCTGGATGTTTTTTGCAATTTCCATTTCCCTGCCTGCTTCAGCCGATTTTACCGTGGCCTCCTGCAGCCCTATGATTTTTTTTGACATATCATTGAACTGCTTTGCGACCTGGCCGATTTCATCATTGGATGACCGCTTGATTCTATATTGATAATCTCCTTTGGCAACATGATCAATCCCTTCCAGGACACCTTTAAGGGGCTTTAAGGCTTTTTTTGAGACAACCACAATGAAAAAAGTAATGACAAAGAAGATAATAAGGGATAACACAATGATTTTATTCTTTATCTGGGAAAGATTTTTTTCAATATAAAAATTGGTGAAAACGGTTTGCAGCTCCCCTATTATTTCACCGTCTTTTTCAATGGGGCTGGTTTCAATGATTTGTTTTGACCCGAGGACCTTTTTTTGTAAATCCGCATGAATTTCGCCTTTTTGATCTTTGATAACAATGCTGACAATATCCTGATCTTTGAAAAAAGAATCTGCAATATTCTGAAGTTCCTCAATGTCAAAATTCCATAAAGTATTAATATTGGAATATGCCAGCAGATAGGTAATGTTTTTTGCCTTGGCTTCCAGTAATGCCTCGCTTTGACTCCGCTGGCTGTCAATCAGATAAAAGGTGAAAACCGGGATCACAAGTGCGGTAAAAAAAATAGTAGGGATCAGAATTTTTAAACTCAGACTGATGTCTTGAATGTGAAAAGAATCAACGCTGTCTTTTTTCATCTGGCAAACATCCTGCAATAGACGGTAATCGCCGGGTTATAATAAAAAAAGAAAATAAAAAACTATTATGGAAAAATGAATTTCTATTATTAATGATAAATCAATCTTATAGCAAAAAAAAAGAAAATGCAACAGGCAAGGCCTATGAAATCAGGGCTTGAATCAGTTCATCAGTTTAAGCATCAATGGCAGGGCTGTCATGGTTCCTATGGATGATCCCAGGTTCGTAAAAACAACCACCAGAAGAATCCGGGTCACATTATTGCGCCAGAAGCCTTTTATGGATACAATGTCACGGGGGATCGCCTCCAGATCCTTTACCTTTGGTTTTCTGGAAAAGGCTTCCACAAGTCCGGATACCCAGCCTGCAGCTATCATGGGATTTAACGAGGTTAACGGTGCCGCAATAATCGATGAAAGAATGGTAAGGGGATGAGCCAGGGCAAGGGTAGCGCCGATTCCTGCAAAAATACCATTGGCAGCAATCCAGATCCAGATCATATCTGTTCCGACATTTTTTCCTTCCATTAAAAACCCGGCTGCAAACAACAATAGGATGGCAGCAGGAAGAGCCCATTTTAAAATTTTCCCGATCTTTCCGGCCGGCGGTATTATATTGAGTTCATCCAGATCTATTTTTTCATTGCTCGCCAGATATCGTTTGATTCCAGGGGCATGGGCAGCACCCACAACCGCGATGATTTTGTCTCCCGGTGCTGATCTGATTTTTTCGGCCATAAACCGATCTCTCTCATTGATCAGGGATTTTTCAATAATCGGGTGTGTTTTTTTTATGTCAGACAAAAGGGTTTGAAGGATATCTTCCTGCTTCATATTTTCAATGTCTTCTTCCTTGATATCATCCGAGGCACCAAAAGAGAGTACAAGGGAGAACATGAGCTTTAGCTTTTCCCAAAGTCCCATTCCTCTCCAGACCCTTGAAAGGGTGATCTGAATTTCACGGTCGCAGGGGATGACGATGGCATTGATTTCTTCGGCCGCATCAATGGCATTGATCATTTCCTGGCCCGGCTTGATATCAAATTTATCCGCCATTTTTTTCTGGAAAGAGGCCAGAAGAAGGTTCATGAACAACAGCAATGCTTTTTTTTCTTTGATCACTTTTACAATGTCCATGTTGCGCCATTTGTCCGCATCTTTGATCGATGCAAGTCTTGTCTGGCAAAGTTCTACACAGACGGTGTCCGGGGTTTGTTCATGGATGGTATCTTTCACAAGCTCTGCGCTTTGTCGTGACACATGGGCCGTACCGATGAGAATGATCTGTTTCCCATTGCAGGATAAGATTTCTACCATGTTGTCTGTTTTTTCTTTCGCATCCGGTTGAACCGAATTGACTGGACAATTTTCCATGAACTTTAAAATACCTTTCAAATCAATTAAAATAGAACCGTATTATAACCATTATAATATTCATGGCAATATAAATTAATCCAAATTCTTGACCTTGATAAACAGTTTTGATATTCAGGTCTGTATGAAAACAATCGATGAACAGATATTAAGAGCAACAAAAGAGATCGTCGTCAAATTCATTGAAATGGGACGGCTGTCGCCATCAAATATCCATGAATCCTTTAAAGACATTTACGCCACTGTCAATGAAGCGGTCAAAGAAAACGTGAACAAAGCCGTCCCTTCAAATGATAAACAAAACTGAGGATATTTCTCCAAGGATAAATTCCGGAATACGACAAGGCCTGAAAAAAGGCTGGAAAGGATTTTTCTGGCTGCTAAAGATTATTCTTCCCATTTCTTTTGCCACAGCCCTGCTGGTGCATTTCGGGGTTATTTATAAACTTGATTTTTTATTGACCCCGGCCATGACATGGCTTTCTTTGCCGGCGTCAGCAGCCCTGGTCTTGATTATCGGCCTTTTTACCGGGATCTATGGAACCGTGGCTGCCCTTTCGGTCATGCCGTTTTCCATGGATCATATGATCCTGATCGCCATTTTTACCCTGATTTCCCATAACCTTATCCAGGAGAGTATGGTGCAGGGCAATTCAGGGATCAATCCTTTTTTTGCCGCTTTTTTCAGATTATTAATGGCACTGGTTGTCACCTTTATCTGCGCAAAAATAATGGGTGTAACCGCTGAAACGATTGGGGATAAATCTATCGGGGTATATTCCGGGGAATCAAAACCATTTGTGGTAATGCTGAAAACCTGGGGATGGGGAATTTCGAAACTGGTTATTAAAATTTTTTGTATCATCATGCCCTTAATGGTGATTCTTGAACTGGCCAAACTGTTTAATATTATACAATATATTACCAAAATTGTTTCTCCGGTTCTGTCCGTCATGGGATTGAACCGGTCAACCGGAATGTTGTGGCTCACGGCATCTGTCTTTGGGCTGGCATACGGTTCTGCCGTGATTGTTGAAGAGACCCAATCCAATGATTTTGAAAAAGAGGAGCTTTTGAAACTTCATCTTTCCATTGGGGTCAATCATGCTATGATTGAAGATCCTGTCCTGTTTCTGCCCCTGGGGCTGCCGCCCTTCTGGTTATGGATTCCAAGACTTGTCGCTGCCATGACCGCAGTCTGGCTGTATTGGGGGTTCTCGTATGTAAGGAGGCTTTATGCTAAGCGAATTAGCCATAAAAAACTTTGCGATCATTGACGACCTGCGCATTTCATTTTCAGACGGATTTTCCGTATTAACCGGTGAAACCGGTGCGGGAAAATCGATCATCATTGAAGCGGTCAACCTGTTGCTCGGCTCAAGAGCTTCTTCTGATCTGGTGCGGTCAGGCTGTGAAAATGCAGAACTGGAAGCTTTTTTTGACATTGAGGCGCAGTCAAGGACAGCACTGGTTTTACAAGCCCAGGGCATTGACGGTTCTGACGGCTTGATTATCCGGCGCCTTATTTCATCTTCCGGCAAAAGCCGCGTGTTTATCAACTCAAGGCAATCTACCCTGGATCTGTTAAAGCAGGTGACCTTAGACCTTGCCGGTATCTCAAGCCAGCATGCCCATCAGGGACTTTTAAAAGAAGAAAACCACCTGGATATTTTAGATGAGTTTGCAGAGACGACAGGCCTGAAAAATGAAGTCCAAAATCTGTACCAGGCCATCATCCCCATGAAGAGAAAAATACAAGACCTTGCACAACGCCTGGAGACAAAAAGAAAAGAACAGGATTTTTTAGAGTTCCAGATAAATGAAATCAATGATGCAGCCATTCTTCCCAACGAAGATGAAGACCTTGAAACAAAACGCCACACACTGATAAATGCCACAAAAATATTTGAGGCTGTCAATCGCTCCATCCATGAAATCCATGACCGGGAAGGCTCTCTTGTCGAGCGGTTGTCTTTTTTAAGAAATGAGATGGAAAAGGTAAGCAAAGCCGATGAATTCCTTGAAAAAATTGCCGGGCAATTTTCATCAACCCTGTTTGATTTACAGGATATTTCCGATGAATTAAGAAATTTTTCTGCTACCATTGATCTTGATCCCGCCTCCCTTGAGATCACAGATCAAAGGCTGGACATGATTTCCAAGCTGAAAAGAAAATATGGCGGCAGCATCGAGGCGCTGTTTGATACCCATAAAACCCTGCAGGAAAAACTCTTTCACACCACTGACATTGAACATCAGATAAACACGCTTGGAAACGAGGTTCAGGTTTTTTCAAAACAGATTATCCAGAAGGCACAAAGCTTATCCGCCTTAAGGAAAACCGCAGGCGAAAAGTTGTCAAAGCTTGCAAAAGAGGAATTGGATGCCCTTGAAATGGGAAAAGCAAAATTTGAGGTCGCCTTTTCCCTTCAGAATACAAAAAATCCAGAGGATATCCAGACAAATGATGGGGTAAAAATAGGACCGGACGGGATGGACAAGGTTATGTTTCTGCTCAGTCCAAATCCGGGAGAGCCATTAAAACCTCTGGTTAAAATTGCTTCAGGCGGGGAATTGTCCAGAATTGTCCTTGCGTTAAAAGCAGTCCTGTCCAAAACAAGATCACTGGAAACATTGATCTTTGATGAAGTGGATGCCGGTATCGGGGGAGCCATATCTGAAAAAGTGGGTCTGAAATTAAAACAATTGTCGCAAAAGCATCAGGTGATCTGTATCACCCATCTGGCCCAGATTGCAAAATATGCTGAAAACCAGTTCCGGATATCCAAAAATGTAAGCAATGGACGGACATTTACAACCATTGTTCCTTTGGCACAGGAAAGTGCAAGGATTGAAGAACTCGCCAGGATGATCGGCGGAACAAAGATTACAGACGCAACCCTGACCCATGCCAGAGAACTTCTTGAACAGGCATCTGCTTGACAAATAGTCAAATATGGTTAATTTAAGCGATTATTGAAACTGTGCAACAAGGAGTTGATATGCCGATATATGAATTTAAATGTTCAAAATGTGAAGAATTTTTTGAAGTCATTGTAATGGGTTCAAAACAGGATGATGCGGTGAGTTGTCCCAAATGTGAATCAAATGAATTTGAAAGAGTGGTTTCCAAAACCAATTTTTCCGTGGGAAGTTCGTCTGAAGGACAGGCCAAAGGCGTTCAAACCCAGGAAAGAGAATGTTCCGGCGGATCTTGTAAAACCTATACCGTCCCAGGTGAGACACGATAGTCCCTTAAAATTTTTTTCATACCAAATGTAATTTCCCCGGTTTATATTCAAAGTAAAGGGCCGCATAAGGCAAAGGAGGTTTTGATGCAAGAAATTGTCAAACTTTTGATTGATGGAAAAGAGGTGACGCTTCCGGTGATTGAAGGTTCAGAAGGAGAGAAGGCAATTGATATCAGGAGTCTTCGGCAGCAGACAGGATACATAACATTCGATCCTGGATTCGGAAATACCGGAACCTGCAGAAGCGCTATTACCTATATGGATGGGGAAAAGGGGATTTTAAGATACAGGGGGATTCCCATCGAGCAGCTGGCAGAACATTCAACCTTTGTAGAAACAGCTTTTCTGTTGATCACAGGGCAGCTCCCCACCCGGGAGGAACTGACCCGTACCAGCGTTTATTTAAATGATTTTTCCCCCCTCCATGAAAACATGAAGGCCTTTTACCAGAATTATCCGCCCAAAGCACACCCCATGGGAATCCTTTCCGCCATGGTCAATGCCATGAGAAGCTTTTACCCGGAACTGGTGGATTTAGAAGAGGAGATGAATAAAACATATCTCCGGCTGATCTCGAAAATCAGGACAATGGCCGCAATGGCCTACCGGATTTCATTGGGAGAACGGGTGGTCTACCCACGGCCGGATCTGTGTTATTGCGCCAATTTTTTAAACATGATGTTTGACAGCGTGGTGGTGCCGTATCGAATAGATGATGACCTGGTAAGGGCCTTGAATGTGTTCTGGATTCTTCATGCCGATCATGAACAAAATTGTTCAACAACGGCTGTCAGGGTTGTGGGAAGCGGCAAGGTCAATATTTATTCCACGATTTCAGCCGGGATTTCTGCCCTTTGGGGGCCGCTGCACGGGGGGGCAAACCAGGCAGTGGTCAATATGCTCAAATTAATCCATGAACAGGGGTTAACCATCGAAGAATGCATTTCAAAGGCAAAGGATAAAAATGATCCATTCAGGCTCATGGGATTCGGGCACAGGGTCTATAAAACCTTTGATCCAAGGGCTGAGATCATGAAAAGAATGTGTGATATCGTTCTTTCAAAACTCAAAAAAAAGGATCCCTTGCTGGATATTGTCCAGCGGCTTGAAGAAGCGGCATTAAAGGATTCGTATTTCATAGAAAAAAACCTGTATCCCAATGTGGATTTTTATTCAGGTATCATCTTGCGGGCAATGGGGATTCCCACCAGCATGTTTACGGTCATGTTTGCCATCGGCCGTCTGCCGGGATGGATTGCCCAGTGGAAAGAGGATGTTTCCGATCCTGAAATGAAAATATCACGGCCACGCCAGATTTATTCGGGCAGTCAGGCGCGTGATTATGTTCCCATTGATAAACGGGGATAACTGTTAAAACAATGGTCCAGGTGATTGCCCGGCCAGAAAAGATTTAACCTGTCGGCAGGAGAAAAGATCCCGGATACGGTTTAGTAATCAGAATATTTGATTATTCCCCTGGGATAAACTTTTCCATCATCAATGATAAATTTCCCTTTTTCAGATTCAAAAACCGCCACTGCATGCCAGGCATCAGTCATCCTTAAGGGCGGTTTTTTTACTATCATGGCGCTATAGCCGCTCCTTGCCAGGGCTGTAACGATAAAATGGGAGGTATAAAGGCAGTCCCCTGTTTTATTTTTAAAGACATACTGTGCACTGGGCGTTCTATAATTATACCCGGGGATTTCCCAATAATTGCTGTAGGTGATATGTTTTTGAACATAGTAATCAACAATCTCCGGCGAATTGAGCCGGTCTATCACCAGATCATAATTGTTCCAAAGATGATCCCGCCGGCTGTTTCTGAGCATAGCCGGAACCCAGGGTGCTAAAACTTCCGGGCTTTGTTCTGACAAGCGGGTCAAGCTATAGAGGATATATCTGTTTTTCTTTGCCAGTTTTTCCTTATACTGTTCCCGGATAGACTCAGACTGGATGGCATCCACCATTTTTTCGATGGTATCCTTATCCACCCTGGGTTCATTTGTCCAGGCTTTGGAAAGTATCTCTTTAAAAGAATAGGGGTGAATCGGATTATTGTCCACGGTAAATTCATATTCCATGGAAAGCCAGAATACGGCTTGAAGCAGCGTGCAATATTTTCGGTTTTCTTTTTTCCCAATGGCATCCATCTGCTCAAACGCTGTGTCAAAGCCTTTTGGGTCCAACAGATAATAGTGTTTCAAATTGTTCAACCCTGAAATTTCCAGATCAGACACATCGTCCTGAAACTCCGGCAGCCGGCCCAATTCAAGAGCAAGGAATCTATTTTTGGCCTCAATTTCTTTCAATACCGCCTTTGCAGCTGTCCTTCTCCCATCTTTAAGACCCAATGAATTCATTGAGATAAGACTGGGGTTAGGCGTGTTTTTTTTGCCGACACATCCGCTTATCAGCAGGGCATTTAAACATACGATAAAAGCAAACACATACTTTTTTTTTCTGAAGATATGAGGTGTCATCATCCTTTTTCTTTCTGATCTGAAGAATTGTCATTTTAATTTGTTATCATGCCTTTTTCCATATATTTTTTCCATACATTTTTTTTAATTTCTCGAATAGTGGTCATTTTCAGGGGATTTATTGGAACATCCCGCTTAAAAATTCAAAATGCTTTCATGAAAGTTTGACACCTGCCGGTCCCCTGGGTTAGTATGAATCTTATCTGTTTTGGGATATAAAAGATTCAAGAACCTATAGTCGAGTGCTATCAATGGCTCAATACCAGGAGATGCTGATGAAATTTTATCAGAAGCTTTTATCGGATTTATTCCGGCAGCCGGGTGCGTGATTATGTTCCCATTGATAAACGGGGATAGCTGTTAAAACAATGGTCCAGGTGATTGCCCACAGGGGTGCCAGAAGTGTTGCGCCTGAAAATACCATGGCAGCAGTAAAAATGGCCTATGATACAGGCGCCGATCTGTGGGAGACGGATGTGAATACAACCTGTGACGGGCATCTGATCCTGTTCCATGATGAAACGCTGTTGCGGTGTACCAATGCTGCGTTACGATTCCCATCACGACCGTCCTACCGTGTAAGAGAATTCTCCTTGGCCGAGATCCATTCCCTGGATGCTGGATCTTTTTTTGTGGATACGGATCCGTTTTCACAGATTTTAAAAGGAAATATTGACAAAGAAACTTTGTCTTCTTTTAAAAAGGAGACCGTCCCCACCCTTGAACAGGGGCTGTTGTTTACAAAAAAAATGAAGTGGAAAATTAATCTTGAACTCAAACGCTATGCCAGTGAACACCATGATGCTGATTTGCCGGATCTAACCCTTGACATCATCTACCGCACAAGGATACCCTTGAACAGGGTTGTGATTTCGTCTTTTCATCATGACTGGCTGTTGCAGGTCAAAAAAAAAGAACCGGGCATTGAAGTTCAGGCCCTTGTCGGTGACAATGACACCGATCCCCTTGATTTTGGAGATTTTGGCTTCCCCGCCTATAATGCCAATGCCCTTTTGATAGATCCGGACCAGATCAGGGACCTGAAAGCCAGGGGCAAAAAAATCAATCTGTTCACCATAAATGATCCAGAGACGTTTGCTCACTTTGCAAGCCTTGGTGTTGACGGTATATTTACAGATTTTCCCCAACGGTTTGCCGCAAAATCTTGAACAAAGAATGTCAGATTATTTTTTTTTATTCGGTCTCCCTTTTTTAGCCAGTTTTCCTACATAGTTTTCAAGCCTGAGTCCATGGATGGCCCCCATGATATAGGATGACAGTTTTCCTGGTGAATACAGGGCCTTTGTCAGGTTTGAAAATAGTTGGTATTTTTTGCTTGTATAGGGAAACCAGTTGGCTTCCATCTTTTTGCTGTTTTTGTCAATGAGAATAGACTTGATATTGGCAAAGGCATAAAACCCGAACTCACCCTTATACCTGCCGAACCCGCTTTTTTGAACTCCGCCGAAGGGAAGGGCATGGTTGCCTTCGGTGAGCATGACATTGTTGATGGACACATTGCCCGTATAAATCTGTCTTGCCACCCGGTCGGCTTTTTTTAAATCATTTGCCCAGACACTGGCAGAAAGCCCGTAATCCGGATCATTGGCAAGTTCAACAGCTTCTTGTTCACTGGAAAAAGAATACAGGGGAAGCAGGGGACCAAAATTTTCCAGCTGATCAATGAGCATGTCTTTTGTCACGCCTTCAATGACCATGGGCTGGACAAAGGCGGTTGTACCGTCCCAGTCCTTTCCCGTGAGGAAAACAGCTCCTTTTTCCTTTGCATCTGCCACCTGTCGTGCGATTTCCTTAACCTGTGACGCGGTGGTAATGGCCCCGATATCTGTATTGCCGTCACTGTCCGTACCCAGTGTCAGTTTTAAGGTCTCCCTTACAAGTGTTTCTTTAAATTGATCATAAATATCCTTGTGTACAAAAAGTCGTTCCACTGATGTGCAGGATTGACCTGTTGTGGTAAAGGCCCCCCATATGGCGCCGGCCACGGCCCGGTTGATATTGACATCCTCAAATACGATCATGGGGTCTTTGCCGCCCAGTTCCAGCTCCACAGGAATCAGGTGCTCGGCAGCCCGGGACATGATCCGTTTCCCCACTGCCGTACTTCCGATCATAAATATCTTATCCGGTCTTCCATCCACCAGGGCATCACCGATCACACCGCCCTGGCCGTAGACAATCTGAACCCAGCCCGTAAAAAACCCTGCCTGGTCCAACAGGTCTTCAACCAGACCTTTAAGCGGCGTGGCCTTGGAGGGTTTGAACACCACGGCATTTCCCACGATAAAGGCCTGGCAGATGGGAACAATGGCCTGGTAAAAGGGGTAATTCCAGGGGGAAATCAAAAGGGCGGTGCCCAGGGGCTCAAAATAGATTTTTGATTTTTTCCCCATCAATGCAAAGGGGGTGGCAACGTTTCTGTCAGACAGGATTTTAACGGCATTTTTTTCCAGATAATCCAGAAAATCCAATACCCCGAATATTTCCGCTGTAATGGCATCAAATCGTGATTTGCCCGTATCCGCCTGGACCTTGTCAAGAATGCGGTCCTGGTTTGCAAGGATCACGGCCTTAAGATTGGAAATAAACTCCACCCGCTTTTTTACCCCCCATTCCCTGATGTCGGGCTGCACTTTTTTTGCACGATCATAGACTGCCCTGATATCTTCAGGTGTGGGGTTTTCCAGATTGATTTTTTCAGGTTTTATCTTGTCTTTTTCATCATGTACAACGATTTTCGGGTTCCATCCGATGACATCATAAACCTTTTGGCCGGTATACTCAGGAGAGGTCAGATTGGCATAATAAGGGGAAAGCGTGGCACCTTTTATCCCGATTTCCAGCATTCGAAGGGCCGAGCCTAAAAATCCGGGAAAATATTTATTATGATGACAGGCTTTCAGGATCAGACGGATTTTCCATTTGGGAGTCCACCTGAAAAGTCCAAACAAAAGGCACAGCCCGTTAAGATCATCATCGCTTAAGAATTCTGCCATGCGATCAATGTGGGTGATGCACCCGGTTGTTGAAAAGGATGGGGAAGTGTCGGTTCCCGGCAGGATAATATCCCCGACTTTTAAAAGTCCTTTTAACTGGTTTTGTGAAAAATATTTTGAAATCATCATTTTTACCGGCTCCTTAATATGCTTGCAGAAGCTTTCTTTGAAAGCGCCATAATGGTCAGGGAGGGATTGATCCCGGGAGCATTGGGGAAAATGCTGGAATCGGCACAAAAAATGTTTTTAGATCCGTGCAGCCTGAATTCAGGATCAATAACCGATGTTTTTGAATCCGTGCCAATAGGGCAGCACCCCATCAAATGCAGACCGATACCGAACTGGCCGTGGACGATCTCCCTGGCACCTGTGGAAGAGAAGATTTCTTCAATGATTTTTGTCCCTTTTGCCTGACGGGACAGGTCTTGTGCATTCTGCACCTTTTTGATCACAGCCTTTCCCTTGCGGTTCACCCTGATCTGCCCGGGGGCAGTATCCCTTGTGCACACTTCAATGCAGGCAAAATGGGACAGTTTTTCCATATATTCATGGTGCTTTTTCCCAAATCCCGGGATCAGAAGCGAGATGCCTTCAGGGCCGGCATAGACGTTTTCCAGCTTGAACCCGTTTTTCCTGAAGCCCTTGTCATCTGATTTAAATGCCTGGAATGCCCCTAAATGGGAATTGATTTTTTCATCATACCGTCCAAAACTCATGAACTGGGGGTGGCAGTAAAAATCATGACCAATCCTCGGCAGTTTTTTATCAAGCTTTGAGTTTAACAACAGCCGGGCATTTCCAATGGCCCCACCGGCCAGGACAAGATTTCTGGCCCGAAAGGTTGCCATGCCGCCCTTGGGGTCTTTCCCGATCACCTTGACATCTCCAGCTCTTTCAATGATCCGGACCACTTCAATTTGTGAAACAAGGGTGAGATCATTTTCCAACGCTTTTTTAAGCACGGTTTCCGGCGTACTCTGTTTACTGCCGAGCCTGCACCCGTTAAGACATTCAATACAGCAGTTACCCTCCTCCAGGCGGCAGTTGCTCTGGGCCCTTCGCAAGGGAGCGTTCTGATATCCCTTGTTTTTAAATCCCTGTTCAAAAATCTGGGCATTTTTATTTCTGAATTCAGCAGGAATTTCCTGGATGCAGATTTCAGATTCAGCCTTGTCATACCAGGGATCCATATCCTTGACCGTAAAAAAATCTACTCCGGATACCGCTTTCCAGGAAGCGAAAGCATCTTCGTCAAACCGGTCCACCAGGGCCTGGTTCACAATGGAGCCGCCGCCCACAACCTTGGGACGGAGAAAGGCGATTTTACAGTCATGACCCAGCTCCAGCCCTCCGGACCAGTAAAGCTGGGAAGTGCCGTCAAGTCCATTGGTGGGATAGGTTTTCCTTGTAAACTGCTTTCCTGCTTCCAACATCAGGCAGTCACATCCGGCCTGGCACAGGTCATTGGCAATGAACGGACCTGAGATGCCGGCGCCCACAAAAATAAAATCAAAAACTCGGGATAGATCTTTTTTCACTTTTTTTCTCCTTGCTATAAAAATGCATACCCATCCCCGCGATAGGTCAAAACGCTTTTAATGACCGTCTGGTTCTGGACCAGGTAAAGCCGGTTAAATCTTTCACACAACTCTCCTGCCTTGGCATGCTGAAAAAAAACAGGGTCGCACAGGCTCATTTCAGGGGCGGTTTCGGGTAAAAGCAGCGGCGTTTGAACCTCGCCTGCCCCTTCCATGGAAAGATATGTCAAGCCGCTGGGCATCACCGGCCACGGCAGCCTTCCGGTATTCACCTCACCTGAAGCCACATATCCGCCGCCCTGGCAGGTGATGATTCCCTTGTCCGGAAGTCTTGTGACCTGCAATCCGAAAAATGCGGCAGGCTTAAATTTAACGTCATTAAAATACCTGAAAAGACCTGGCGCAAAAAACGCCGACCCTGCCGTGACCTCTGTAACCGATTTGTCCATCCCGGTGGAGATAAGGCTTCCGCTTCCTCCGCCATTGACGATGTCAAGGTCAAGGCCTGCGGATTTCAGCGCAGCCACAATCTTTCCCCGCCGGTGTGTCAGCTCTTTTACCGAACGGTTTTTAACAAACCTGAGCACAGCGTTTTTGATGGATTGCCCGGGATAATCATCATTTACCGATGCAATCTGGGCCTCGTATCCCATTACCGAATTGATTCTGACACCGGGCAGGTTTTGTGCGGCTTTTGCCAGGGAAATGGCCTGTTCAAGGCTGTGAACAGGGCTTCGCCGTACCCCGATATGGGCGGCCCTGCCAAGGGGTCTGTAAGACATGTCAATATCCAGGCAGACCTTGAGCACGACACCGGCCTTTTCACCTGCCCGTGACAAGGCGGTTAACTGATCGATGCAGTCTGCCACCAGGCCTAAGGCTGCGCCCTGTTTTATTTTTTCAACGAAAAGTTCAATGTCGCCCGGCTGAATGGACGGATATGCCACAATAATATCGTCAAACCCGTTATCAAGGAGAAAACCTGCTTCCTCCATGGTAAAGGCCAGTATTCCGCAATAAGCGTCCCCACCTTTCTCAAAAATGCGCTTTATCAGGTCAAGGCATCGGATTGATTTTGATGCCACTCTGATGGTTTTGCCGGTTTTTTTCTGGGTTGCGGCCACATAGGCAATATTTTCATCAAACCGGTCCAGATCTACAAAAGCCAGGGGATATCGATACCCTTTAAATAATTTTTTGTATGTCTCATACATTAAATCCGGAAAATCGGCCATGGGCATTACTCCTGCTGTTTTAAACCCGTTACATTTTTTTTATCAATAGTTTTGTAAGGTCCATTGCATCCTCCAGGCAGACAGCATCCGGATCGGCAAACCACTGGAGTTCAGTGCCCTCGTGAATGGCAATGATCATGGATGCCAGCCCCTTTTTTTCAACGTCATTAAGGTGTTTGAATGGGGAAATGCTTCCCATGTGCGCCAGGATGTTTTCCCTGAAACGCTGGAACAGTTTTGCAACAGATGCCCTGACCTTGGGGTTGTGCCGTGCCTCAACACAGCATTCAAGGAAAAACCCAGTAACTTCGGGGTTGATCATGGCAGGACTGAAAATATAGCCGAGCCCTTCTGACAGGCGGATTTCATCATCTGCTGCCCACGTCTTTTCAGGAACAAATCCGCTTGAAATAAGCTCTGTAAAATATTCCACGGTTTGAGAAATCATCTCATCCCGGTCTAAAAAATAATGATGCAGCGTGCTGGGCATCACTCCGGCCTCTTTTGCCACTTTCCGGATGGAGGACTGGGAAAAACCGTGGCTGACAACACACCGGTAAAAGGCCTGGATGATCTCAAGACGTCTTTGATCTGCAATGCTTTTTCTGCCCATGCATCCACCCCGTGATAAATTGATCGGTCGTATGTCCAATTTATACCCTGCCTGAAATATTTGTCAACCGGTTTTATCCATTCTATTGTTTTTAAAATCGCAAAAAAATTTAAATTCCGGTTGAGCGAATAATAGGTATCCCGCTGGTAACGGGAATATTTGGTTGACTTAACTTAAAAACTTGGATAAAAAATGGTATACAAAATAAGAAGTATGTTCTTAAAAAAAATGTTCAAAAAACCATAAAATTGACCTTATTGCATAAGGAAAAGTGTATGGAAATGGAAGACACTCTGGTCGGAGAGAAGACCATTGCTTTCAGCATTGCCCAGGAAATCCTGACGACCAGTGTGAATATCCCCACTCTCCCGGCCAATGGCGCAAAAATTCTTGCCGTTGCCCGGCAATCCAAGGATCAAATAGATATCCCCTCTTTTGCCAAACTTGTGGAATCAGATCCCGGGCTGTTTACCCGGATCCTGAAAATGGCCAACTCACCTTTTTACGGTGAATTGGATAAGATTGTCAGCTTGAGAGTTGCCATTACCCGTATCGGCCTTGTAGAAATTGTAGATTCAGTCTGTCTGTTTTTTTTCCAGAAACTGTTACCCAGATTTCCGGATATTGAAGGATTTTCCTATAAGGATTTCTGGTCGCACTCCTGGATATGTGCTGTTGCGAACCGGCGGCTGGGCCATCCCAATCTGGGGATGGATGTATTGCCGGGCGAGCTTTATATGACCGGACTGCTCCATGGCATTGGAAAACTGTTGCTGGCCATTCATTTTCCCGATGATTTTTCCAAGTGTGTTAAACAGGCTATGGACCTGAAGCATCCGTTGCACAAGGTTGAAAAGGATGTATTCGGCACCACGGATGCCCTTGTCGCTTCCCGGGTCCTGAAAGCCTGGAATTTTCCCGCCAATATCTGTGAAGGT
This sequence comes from Pseudomonadota bacterium, assembly GCA_018821715.1. Lineage (GTDB taxonomy): Bacteria > Desulfobacterota > Desulfobacteria > Desulfobacterales > Desulfobacteraceae > Desulfobacula. The sequence goes on from JAHJLN010000208.1 coordinate 17,848, forward strand.
GTTGCCTTCCACCAGATGCCTGAACTGGCCCCACCGGAATATATCATCATCGCCGGATTGACGCAGTTTGCATATGCCATGGCAGATGTGTCCGGGATCGGCTGCAGCGGCGACGGCCTCAGCATGGAATTGTCCTCCACTTTTCTGGGCCAACGGCCCAATTTGAAAATTTCCAGCAAGGATGTCCAGGAAAAGCTTGTCCAGGAGATATTAGAAGCCATGGGGGGAAAGGCTGGAAATATCAGGTCCGAACCTTCTAAACCCCCCACTCCTAAGCCTGTGACAAAAAGCTTTGAAAATCGTCATGAAAAAAAAGGCGTATTCGGCTGGGTCAAGTCTCTCTGGAGTTAAGATTGAACTTCAATCTAAAAGAGTTCAAATGCGTTATTACATAATTTTTAGGGTGAAAGAATGAGTGAAACATTTAAAATAAGAAAAGCTGAACCAGATGAATATCCTGGAATTGAAAAAATATTTAAAGTTCAGGGACTAGAGAACAATAAAAGCGGTGTTGAGATTTTAAAGGGATATTCGGTTGAAGCGTTTGACAAGCTAATAGGTGGAGCAGAAGTGATGGTTCAAGACGGAGAATATACTTTTTCAGTTGCGGTAGATGCCAATTTCAAAGGGCAGGGAATTGGAACGTCTTTATTTCAAATAGTGAAAAAAGAGATACAGGGCTTAGGAGCCAAGAGGATAATGATTCAAGCAAAAGTTCCTGCTTACTGGTCAAAATTTGGGTTTCTGGAAGTTGTTGATCCTAATGATGTGCCAAAGAAATTTCGGTGTGATGACTGTTCTCAATATGGGAAGGATTGCTTCCCAAAGATAATGGTTTTGGATTTATGATCGGCCCTGAAGAGCAGAACATAGCACAGCACAGATGGTCAATCCCAATGGACAGACAGCTTTTTTCTGCTGCCGATCCGGGCTGTCAGCATAATAAAAAGATTACAGTGTCGTATGAATTTCGTAGATATGAACCCATTTTTATTGCACAAGCGGATAACAGTGTTGAGTATCACCTGGAAATTGATCAGAAAACAGGTAATGGTATAAATGTTTTTGGTAAAAATGTTGATGTTAAAAAAGGTTTCTATCCAGCATTCCAGCCGTTGAATTCAAAATTTGCATATTCATATAGAGAAAATATGGAAATAATGCCTGTGTGGGAAGAACAAAAAGACGGCTCATTTATTAAAGTCAAGTAGCCCATACCAAGCAACAGGCTAACAATACTAATTCAGTCGACATAAAAAAGCTGCTCGGCTGATGATAGAAGTGAGGGAACAGGAAAAATGGAAACAGAATACATAATTCCAATAAATGTAATTATGAAAGTATCTTTGCCAAAGTCTTTCAATGGCAAGTCGGTATTTGCTGAATTGCTCTGCGTACATTATACTATCGATGGCAAAGAAGACTCTGCTGCTTGGGCTGTTGACAACCCACTTAAGTGGAAGGAAAGCATAGAAAAATTAAAAATATAAAATCGCTAACCCGTCAATCCAGCTGATATAAAACTGAACGACAGACCGGAATATTCAAATCTTTATTAATGCGAGGTGCGGGTTTTTTACAAAAGCTTTTCCCATGTTTTTCCCAGCTGAATTTAACGTTTGCGGCGACTGTTCACCTCGATTCAAAGCAATTGTATCAATAAAAATAGATGGGGGACTCATAGGAAAAATTCATAGTTAAATATAATCGAAAACTCATATTGATCTAACGGATTATAATCAAAATGATATCAAATAATCGTAGGGGAATAACCTATCTAGTTTGGGGTTTGATTGTGATGTTTTTTGGCGGTTTTTTTTGTGTAGGTGGATTAGCCGTCTATGTGGCACTCAAATCAGCCCCGGCATTAATTGGTGGAATCCTGATGATATGTCTTGGAGTCGGTATCTGCGACTATGGAAGATTTATCTGTTATAAAGGCCGATGCTTTTTAACGTTACCAGCTGAAAAATTACTAAAAAAAGACAAACGACCCCCAATTTTGTTTCTCAGACCATTTGATATAGATGAAACATTATCAGATTTTTTCAAAGGAGAGAAAAGGGTTGAGTCCCAAGAAAATTTGATTGTTAATTTTTTCGATGGATTCGGTCCGGTTGTCACCATCGGCCAGCCAGGAGAAAAGGTCCCTTCGAGAGGGGCAGCCCGATTTTATTTTCATGGTGAAGATTGGAAAACAGAAATTATAAAATTGATCGATCAATCAAGATTTGTATTAGTGGCCTTGGGAGATTCACCGGGGATTTCATATGAGCTCAAAATGGTTGTGGAAAAAATACCACCCGAACGGATTCTATTGTTTTTACCATTGAGTGGTAATAGAAATGAACAGTTCAAAACGATACAAAAAATTTTACCTATCCGAATTTTGCCTGATATAAGTCCGGTTATAAATCATATTCTTATCTTTGTTTATTTCGATGAAAATTGGAACCCTTATGTATTTTCCGATAAGGGTGGAGTTAAGTTCATTTTTTCTTCAAAAGAAAATTGTCTTGTGGGACTTTATCCTTTTCTAAAGCAATTTGGTGCTCAAAAAAGTCGTAGGCGGCCAAGTTGGATTTTTTGGGTGGTACTTTTGGAAACCCTTATTATTGTCATTGCTTTTTTGATTCCTACAGAAGACAATAAAAAAATAGACGACTTTTTATCTAAAAATAAACAAAAACCAGCGTTGTCCATGCCTGAACCTATTATTCAATTAGACAGACAAAAATGGTTGGGTACTCCTTTTGAGGAAGAAATAAATAATCTCTTATTATTAATTGAGCGTAATCCCAATGACTATTATTTAAAAAATCGACTAAAGTTTCTTCTAAAAGAAGTTGAGACGTTATGTATTCTCCGTAAACAAGGGGATGAATATTTAAAAAATATGAGGGAAAATGCTGACGAAACATTAATCTTGAAAATGCCTAAAATTTATTTTCGTAGTGTGCCGGATATTGGTGCAAACAAATCTGAAACAAAAGCTGCGAAATAGTACATATTGTTAAATAGTTGCATTGAGACGTGTTTTTATGCTCAAATATAAAAAGCATTAGCCCCGAAGCTTTGAGTGAAGCAGGTTACAAGGTAACTGCATTTGATATTTCCCCTGAAGCGATCCATCTGTGTAAAGGGCGTTATCCCGACTCCAGGGATACCCAAGATCCTCCTGTTCCTCATTTTTTTGCTTCTTACAAGAAGCCTATCGCGTCAAAGCCGGGTTGAATCCATCTATCTCTTTTCGCAGCGCTTTTTTATCAAGTTTTCCTACGCTGGTTAACGGCAGTTCAGTCCTGAACTCAATCTCTTTCGGCACTTCATAGGCAGCAAGCTTTTGTTTTGCAAACGCCATGATGTCTGCCTTTACTGCATCTTCACCCCCATGGAATTCAAGTCCTTTGTCAATTGTCACATATGCCTTTACCATTTCAGACCCTGGTTTTTGAGGGTCCAGAATACCGATGGTGGCAATTTCCAATATGGCGGGATGCGCTGCCAGGATATCTTCTATTTTCTTTGAAAACACCTTGAAACCGCTCACATTTATCATGTCCTTGGTTCGGTCAACGATTGTCAGATAACCTTCTGCATCCTGAATTGCCACATCTCCTGTATAAAGATACCCCTGTGCATCCATAATATTTTTAATTTCTTCATGCAGTTTGTAATATCCTTTCATTACCTGGGGGCCTTTGATACAGATTTCACCGGGTTCACCCTGCGCCACCTGGTTCCGGGTTTGAGGGTCCACAAGCTTGATGTCGGTGTTGGGCAGCGGCAATCCGATACTGCCCAGTTTCTTTTTGCCGTTTACAGGGTTCATGGCGGTTAAGGGGGATGTTTCCGTCATGCCGTAGGCTTCAATGAGTTTTCCCTTTCCGATAATGGTTTCAAGTTTTTTCTGGGAGTCTTCAGGATAGGCGGCAGCCGCTGTAATACAGATTTTCAAGTTTGAATGATCCATGTGTTTGAATTTGGGATTTTCCATGAGCAGATGATAAAGAGACGGAACATTGGCCGTGAAAAAGGGTTTATACGTTTCCATATCCGTACAGATTCTATCTGTATCCCTTGGATTGGGTATCAGGATCTGGGTGATGCCATAGGATAGAAAAACCGAACTGGTGAAAAGCCCGGCAATATGAAACAAAGGAAAAGCGGACAGTGCGGTTTCTTTTCCCTTTTTCAAGTGGAGCCATGTTGAGACAATGACCATATCTGCCACTGCATTCCGATGGGTCATCTCAGCTCCTTTCGGGGTTCCGGTTGTCCCTCCGGTATATTGCAGATAGGCTATGTCATCAGGGAAAATATCGATATCAGGGCGGGCAGAGGAAACGGATTTGGCGTGAAGAATGTAATGAAATTTAACAATTGTTTTTCCCTTTAAAGGCGTTACCCGGCCTTTGGGTATCTTGCCCAGCAGTTTGCCTAAAAACCGTTTGACCCCTGGCAGAAATCCACCGACACTGGCTGCGACCACCAGTTTTAATTCAGGCAGGGTTGAATGGATGCAGGTCAGGTGCTTTTCAAATATGGCATCCAGTGTAACAAATGCTTTTGCATCTGAATTTTTCAACTGGAACGCCATTTCATCTGCAGACAAAAGCGGCGATACCCCGGAAACCACACATCCTGCCTTTAAGGTGCCGAGGATGGCAATGACATATTCGGGTATATTGGGCAGGCTGATGCCAACCACATCTCCTTTTTTAAACCTGTTTGACAGTAAAAGGTGGGCAAACCGGTTGGCATATTGATCAAGGTCTGCAAAAGAAATCTCAACTCCCATGAATGCAAGGGCTGCTCTTTTGGGGAACGCATCCATTGATTGATGATACACTTTATCCAATGTGGTTTCCCACAGCACAGGATCCAGATCATCAATGCCCGGATCATAGGATTTTTTCCAGAACGTTCCTTGTGTACCCTTCATAACCCCTCCTGTGATAACGGCTGAAAATTTATGTTCAGCCTTGATTTTAATATTTTATATGTCTTTTGCTGCGAAAAACCCGCCATGGATGGCATCGTTTAATTTTCCGGGTTTGACGCAATCACCTGCAGTGGAAAAAGAAATGCCAAGAGGCTCAATCTGTTTTTCAATCTCCTGAACAGGCACGGAGCCCGATGCCAGGATCACCGTGTCAAACAGCGCTGTTTCTTTGTTCCCTTCAGTTTCAAATTCAACAAGGCCGTCTTTGATCGACAGAACTTTTGCATTTGTTTTGATGTGAACGCCATATCTTTTCAGGTTGTTCATCAGAATCCATTTGGTTGATTTTCCCACGTCCTGACCTGCCTTGGGAAGCATTTCAAATACAGTTACATTTGACGACCCGGTAAACATATAATGCTTGAGCCGTTCTAATTCCAGGGCATCATAGGTCACAAGAAAATGAAGCATTTCAGGGGAAAGCGTTCCTTTATGGGCAACAAACAAAGCGGTTTCAAGGCCGACCGCTCCGCCGCCGATCACGGCCACGTTTTTACCTAAAAAAGGACTGTTTTTCAAGACATCCCAGGATGACAGCACACCTAAGTCATCCGCCCCTTTTATGGGGGGAACAAGGGGTTTGGCACCCTGGGCAATGATAAGGTGATCCGGGTTTATTTTTTTGATCAGATCAAGGTCAACCGTGGTGTTCAAGTGGATCGGTATTTCATGTTTTTTAAGCATGGTCCTGTAATACCGGACATATTCCATTAGTTCCCTTTTGTGGGGCGGGGCACCTGCAACCCAGATCTGGCCTCCGATATCATCGGCTTTTTCATAAATTTCAACCCGGTGCCCTGCTTTTTTTGCGGTCACGGCCGCTTCCAACCCTGCAACGCCTGCTCCCGCCACCATGACGGTTTTGGGGTGAATACATTTTTCAATCCGTCTTTCCCCTTCAAATCCGGCCCGCACATTTCCGATACAGGATACCGGCCGCCCGGAAAAGATTTCATCGGTACACCCCTGGGAACAGGCCACGCAGGGTCTGATCTCTTCCGGAGTTCCGTTTTTTGCTTTTTGGGGCCAGAAAGGATCTGCAATCAATACCCGGCCAAGGTTGACCATGTCTGCCTGGCCGTCTCGTAAAATCTGTTCTGCCTGATCGGGCGTGGTAATCCGGTTGGATGCCATGACCGGTATGGACACGGCTTTTTTAATATTCATGGCCAGCCAGGAAAACCCGGATCGCGGCAACTCCATGGGAAGCTGGGGGATTTTTGATTCATGCCAACCGCCGGTCACATTGATGATATTGGCCCCGGCTTTTTCATAAATTACTGCAATCTCAGGGGTTTCATCATCTGTTGTACTGCCGGGAACAAAATCATTTCCCGCCATCCTGACACCAATGGGAAAATCCGGGCCGACTTTTTCCCGGATCATCTCAATAATCTGTCTGCCAAACCGGGTTCTGTTTTCAAAGCTGCCGCCATAGTCATCTGTTCTGATGTTTGTCAAAGGGGATAAAAACTGGGTAATCAGGTAGCCGGCAGATCCAATGATTTCAACCCCTTCAAATCCAGATTTTTTTGCCCGTTCTGCTGCAGTGGCAAAGGCTTCTTTGACAATTCGGATATCGTCAAGGGTCATCTCTTTGGGTGTTGTTTTGGTGTATTTGGAAAACACGGCTGAAGGGGCAATGGGGGTTTCATTGTTGATCAGGAAGGGATAGGTATAGGCGCCGCCGTGAAACAGTTGAATCCAGGGGCTGGCACCCTGGGCCTTAATCATATCCGTGGCCTTGATAAATGAATCAATGGCCTCATCTTTGGCAAGGGACAGGGGCACAAACCCGGACCCGATAAAATCAATGCCCACAGGCCCGATGGTCACGATGCCGGCGCCGCCTTTTGCAATCTCAGTGTAGAAATTGTAATATTTATCATTGAGCTTTGTATCATAGGAATACAAGAGCCCGAGAGAGGGATAGGCAATCCGGTTTTTGATGTCAAGCCGGTTGATCTTTATAGGACTGAATAAATTGGTATACATGCTATATCCTTGATCTGTTTGTTGATATTTAAAAAATGGTTATAACCCTGAAAACTTGGCAATCACATCGCACATCACTTCACTGGCACCGCCGCCAATGGAAATCAGTCTGGAATCCCTGTAAAATCGTGAAATTTTCATTTCATTCATCAGGCCCATCCCGCCATGCATCTGAAGGCACCCGTCCGCCACTTCAGTGAGCAGGTCCCCGCTTTTCAGCTTTGCCATGGAAATCATCAGGGTGGCATCCTGGCCGGCCATTTTCATCCGTACAATATGATAGGTCAGCTGCTGGAGGCATTCAATCTCGGTCAGCCATTTGGCAATCCTGTGGCGCAGCACCTGTTTTTTAATCAATGGCTTGCCAAACACCACCCGTGCCTTGAGATACTCCACCGCATCGGCAATCATTTGTCTGGCCCAGATATAGGCCATGGGAAGCACGCTGAATCTTTCGTGCTGGAACTGCATCATCTGCTGGATAAAGCCTTCCCCTTCCCGGCCGATCAGATTTTTTGCTGGAATGATCATGTCATCAAAATAAAGTTCAGCAGTATCAGAGCTTCTCATTCCAAGTTTATCCAGTTTTTTGCTGACGTGGAACCCGGGCAGGTTTGTGGGAACGACAAAGAGTGAGTATGAATGGTATCCGGGATCATCACTGGTTCTGGCCAGAAGGGTTAAAAAATCTGCCTGGGTGCCGTTGGTGATAAATGTTTTGGACCCGTTCAGGATATAATGGTCCCCCTCTTTTTTTGCAAAGGTTTTCAAGGCTGCCACATCTGATCCGGCATCCGGTTCCGTCACGGCAATGGCCGCGACCAGATCCCCCTTAAGGGCGGGTTTCAGATAGGTTTCTTTTAAGAAATCAGAACCGAAATCATAAATAGCCGGAGTCGCCATATTGGACTGAACCGCTATGGCCATGGGAATACCGCCACAGTCTATTTTTGCACACTCTTCCAGCACCACGGTTTCATACCAGTAATCAAGGCCTTCCCCGCCCCATTTTTCATCATACCGGATGCCAAGGAATCCTAAATCCCCCATCTTTTTAAACAAGTCATGCAGGGGCGCAATGCCTTTTTCTTCCCATTCATCCACGTGCGGATTAATCTCTTTGGTCACAAAATCCTTCACAGCTTTCCTGACCTGCTCATGTTCCCTTGTAAAATACAAATCTTTTCCCATTTTATTATTATCCTTTTTAATCCCTGTTTGTTTTATGATCGCTTTTTGATTTCCATGGCTCTCAGATCTTTTCTGAGCACCTTTCCCACATTGGTTTTCGGCAGTTCATCAATAAATTCAATTTGGGTGGGAAGCTTGTATGCGGCAAGCTTTGGTTTGCAATAGTCAATCATTTCTTCCCCGGTGGCCTGCTCCCCTTTTACAAGCACGATAAACGCTTTGATCTGTTCTCCTCTTGTCGGGTGGGGTACGCCTATGGCACAGGCTTCCTGAACCTTGGGATGTTCGAACAGCACTTCATCTATATCTCTTGGATAGACATTGTACCCGCCTGAGATGATCATATCCTTAATTCTGTCTACGATAAAAAAGTAGCCGTCTTCATCCATATATGCGATATCACCGGTATGCAGCCATCCGTTCACAATGGTTTTCTTGGTTTCGCCCGGCATGTTTAAATATCCTTTCATCACCTGGGGGCCTTGAATCACCATCTCCCCGGAATCCCCCACACCCAGATCCATTAAAGGGTCGTTGAGGTCCACAATCCTGCACAGGGTGTCAGGTAAGGGAATCCCGATGCTGCCCACCTTTCTTAATCCGTTTTCAAATGGGTTTACATGGGTGGCAGGGCTTGATTCCGTCATCCCGAAGGCTTCGATAATGGTGGCCCCTGTTTTTTCCTCAAATCCTTTGATCACTTCGACAGGAAGGGGGGCGCTGCCGGAAACACAGGCCTTGATGGAGGAAAGATCTGTTGTTGCCAATTTTTTATGGTTTAAAATCCCAATAAACATTGTGGGAACAAGGGGCGCAAAAGTCGGTTTGAATTTTTCCATGGCTTCCAAAAGAGGTTCCGGCTGGGGCTTGGGCACAAGGATATTGGTCCAGCCTTTGGAAATGGCAAAATTCATGGATACGGTAAGCCCCATGACATGGAAAAAAGGCAGTGCCCCTATCATAACCTCATTTCGGGCTTCCTTGAATCCCGGGAGCCAGGCGTCAATCTGCTGGGTCTGGCAGCTCAAATTCCCATGGGTCAGCACGGCACCTTTGGAAACACCTGTTGTGCCACCGGTGTACTGGTACATGGCCACATCATCAAACGTGATATCAGCTGTTTTTACAGAGGGCGGATAGTGGTTGATGACAGTTTTCCATTTATAGATGTCATGGGCCGGCTTGACCTTGGCAGCCAGTTTTTTCTTTTTTGCCACCAGAGGAAACAAAAGGTTTTTTGGAAAGGGGAGATAATCACCAATGGAAGTTATAACAATTGTTTTAATGGCAGTCTTTGGTCTTAAATCAATCATCCTGTTTGCCAGCAGATCAAGGGTAATCAGATGCGTGGAATTTGAATCGTTAAACTGGTGTAAAAGTTCCCTGTCAGAGTATAAGGGATTGTTCATCACGGCAATGGCCCCGATTTTTAAGATAGCGTAAAAGCTGACCGGGCAGGGGATGACATTGGGCAGGAGAATGGATATTGCATCTTTTTTTTTAACGCCCTGATCCACAAGAAAAGCTGCAAACCGATCGACCATCTCATTGAAAGCTTTAAAGGTCATTTTGTATCCCTGGAAAATAAACGCTGTATGGTCGGGAATGTCTCTGCTGTTTTTTTCAAGGAACTCATGAAGAAGGGTGTTTTTAAACGCAATAGATTCAGGGACGTCCTTGTCGTAAAATTTGAGCCAGGGTTTGTCCTGGTATCTTGTGGTTTGTTTCAAGCTTATCTCCTTTCCATGGGTGAGGATGTTTTATCTTTTCCCTTGTTTCACGGGTTTAAATATTCAGGGATTTCAATGATTTTTACCCGGAGGTATTCGCCCAGGGTTTTTGCCTGGGGATCACTTCTTAAAGAGGCGGCAACGCCTTCCTCCAGCACACCTATTATGTAAAAATTAAGGGCAAAAAGATTGGGCAGCACATATCTTTCAATGTCAAATACTGCCATGTCCGGCAGCAATTGTTTTAATTTATGGATTGATAAAAAGTCCTTTAGAAACGCAAACCCCTGTTCATTTTTTGCCCACACGCCCAGATTGGCATTCCCCCCTTTATCACCGGATCTTGTGGCAAAAAGCCTTCCAAATGCTATTTTTGTAAAAGGGCCTGCAGGGGGTGCGTCACTGACTGCTGAAGCTGTTTTGTCCTGTGATGCTACAGCTCCAAAGCGTTCAACACTGGGGGGGAAAATCTTATTTTCAATCCTGTGAACCTCGTCATTGACCACCACCTGGTGGCAGATATTTTTCAAAGAAACCAGGGCGGGCCAGTGCAGGATTGCAGGGGTTTCCCCGGAAGGCGGCCCTGTGAGGGTAAAGCCCGGAATGGTGGAAAGCGCGGCCTCTATAATGGCAGATGAAAACAGTTTACCCACCTTTGTTTTGTCCTTGTCCATGACACTGAGTCTTAAATATGAAAACGCTTCGTCATTTGTTGCAGGGTCAAAATTTCCGGATTTTGTAAGGGTCACATCTGTTTTTTCAAACTGGTCCTTGCCCCCCAGAAGGCCAAACACAACCTGTTCAACAATGCCTGCTTTTTTTTCAATATCCAGCCCGGTCAAAATAACGGTCATGCTGTTTTTATATCCGGACATGGTATTGATGCAGACCTTTGTGAAGCCGGTAGGGGGTTCTCCTTTTACGCCGGATACCAGAACCTTGTCATCTCCAAGGTCTTTTATGTCAAGGGTATCAAACCGGACCTTCACATCCGGGGTAAGGTAGACAGGCTCCCTGATTTCATATAACAGCTGGGCCGTCACCGTTCCCTTTGATACAAGGCCGCCTGTTTTTTTATGCTTGGTAATGACAAAGGAGCCGTCTTCATGCATCCGGGCAATGGGGAATCCCATGTTTTCATAGGAAGGGATCTCTTCCATAAAAGAATAGTTACCCCCTGTGGCCTGGGTGCCGCATTCAATAATATGTCCGGCTGCATAGCCTCCGGCCAGTTTGTCAAAATCAGTTTTTTTCCAGTCAAATTTCCAGGCGGCAGGACCGGCAACCAAAGCAGCATCGGCAAGCCTTCCGCCCACCACGATATCAGCGCCCTGTTCCAGGGCTTTTTTGATCCCGAACCCGCCAAGATATGCATTGGCGGTCAAGGGTTTCAGCCCTGAAGAGGCTAAACTGATGTTTTTATCCAGGTGCACAAACGCTTCACCGGATTCCCGGAGGGCCGGAAGGCAGGGCATCAGGTCGTCCCCTTGGATGTAGGCAATGGTCGGATTTAGCCCCAATGTCCGGCTCAAAGCCGTAAGATCCTTTGCCAGTCCTGCCGGGTTTAATCCCCCGGCATTGGCAACGATTTTTATGCCGTTATCAAGACAACTGCCCATGACCTGTTCCATCTGCCTGAGAAACGTTGTGACATATCCCTTGTCCGGATCTTTTAATCTCATCCTGAACAGCAGTGCCATGGTCAGCTCGGCAAGATAATCACCGGTCAATACATCAATCTTACCGCCTTCTACCAGCTCTTTTGCCGCACTGAGCCGGTCGCCGTAAAACCCTGAACAATTTGCAATAATCAGTTCTTTTGTCATGTTATTTTCCTGTAAACAAAGGGGGCCTTTTTTCCAAAAATGCACTGATCCCTTCTTTTGCATCATCTGTTTTGGTAACAATTGAAAGCTGTTCTGAAAGAAAATGAACCGCTTCATCAAAGGGCAGGGAGTCAACACGATTAAACGCCAGTTTTCCCAGCTTCATTCCAATAGGGCTTTTCATGGTTAGCGCCTTAAGAATGGCCTGGGTTTTTTCTTCAAACTCGTTTTTGGGAAAAATCCTTGTGACCATCCCCATTTCAAGCGCATCTGCAGCAGAAAGCCTTTCACCCAGCATCATCATTTCCATGGCTTTTTTTCTCAATACATTCCGGAAAATCAGGGCCCCGATCATCATTGGAAACAGTCCCACATTGACTTCCGGGGTCCCGAAGGTTGCATCATCTCTTGCCAGGACAATATCACAGGCCAGCATAAACCCGGTCCCGCCGGCCAGGCAGTGCCCGTTTATTCTGGCAAGGGTGGGTTTTTCAAACCGGTAAATCCTGATTAAAAGATCAGCATATTGTTTAAAAATTTGTTTTTCCTTATCAGCATCAGACCCCATGCTGCCTGAAAGATCAGCGCCTGAGCAGAAAACCCGGTCTCCTGCGCCTGTGATGCAGACAACCTTAACCGCAACGTCTTTTCGGGCCTTGTCAAGCGCTTCAAAAAACAGTTGGATCGCATCAGGGCTGATGGCATTCCCACGGTTTTCCCTGTTAATGGTGATAAAGCCAACCCCATCTTCCCGGTGGTATAAAAGATCTTTTTGTGTCATAGGGTCTCCTCTTGTTTTTCAATATCCACAAGAATATCAGCCGGCATGACCTTGTCCCCGACTGCTGCATTTATCTTTGATACGATTCCGTCAAAAGGGGCAAAAAGGGTGGTTTCCATTTTCATGGCAGATACAATGATCAATCCCTGGCCTTTTTTTACCCGGTCCCCAACCTGTGTCAATACGCCGGTCACAACAGCCGGCATGGGAGAGGCAACGATTGTTGCAGTGGCAACAAGGCTTTTTGTCCTGGGATGGGTTTGTTCAACCAGGTCTGCATCCATGATTTCAAAGGATTGTCCTTTTATCATTATAGTTTTTGTGTCCCCGTTATTGCAGATAAAGGCATTTATATTCTGCCCGTTTATTGAGAGCAATATCTGGTGATCCGATATCGGTACAAATGATGCCGATAAGACCTTGCTTTCTGTTATAATTTTTAGGGTCTGATCAGAAACAATTGCTTGTATTGATTTTTTTTCCTGGTTTACAATCAAATTGTATTCCATTGGTTTCTCCTGTGAGTCCTCTATAGGTTCCAGTTCCCCAGCCTATCCCAGGGAGACAGGGGTTCTTTTGTTTGAAGAAAGGAGTGGCTTTTGTTTTCAGCACCCCCCAGAGCATCGGCAATAAACGCGATCATGGCCATATCCTTAAAGTCTTTTTCAGGTTGCCAGCCTGAAAAACAGGTCTCAATAAAATCAGTAAACACCTCATTGTTTTGAAACGGGCTGGAACTTAAAACCGCTATCATAAACTCAATGGGTGTTTTGACGCCCAGAATGACATAGTCCTGCAATGCTTTGATCATTTTGCCGATCGCCTGGTCCCGTGTCCTTGCATGAACCACCAGCTTGGACAGGATCGGATCATACTCCACCGGGACGTCAAAACCCTGGTATACCCCGCAATCATTCCGGATTCCCGGCCCCATGGGTTCTTTCATGAACCGGATGTTTCCAGGACACGGCAAAAAGTTATTTTCAGGATCTTCAGCATAAATTCTGCATTCAATGGCATGCCCTCTGGGCTGGATATCCTCTTGGGTGATATTTAGGCGCTCGCCTGCCGCGATCCGAATCTGCTGTTCTACAAGATCCACACCCGTGGTCATTTCCGTAATGGGGTGTTCCACCTGGAGTCGTGTGTTGATCTCCAGAAAATAAAAATGATTTTGTTCATCCAAAAGGAATTCCACTGTGCCTGCATTTTCATAGTGCGATGCTTTTGCCGCCTTGACGGCAGCATTTCCCATTTTCTGACGCAGGTTGGGGCTTAATACCAGACAAGGGGTTTCCTCGATGATTTTCTGGTGCCGCCGCTGGATGGAACATTCCCGTTCAAACAGGTGAATGGTATTTCCAAAGCTGTCTGCCAGAACCTGGAATTCGATATGCCGGGCTTTGGTAAAAAATTTTTCAATATACACCTGTCCGTTTCCAAAGGCGTTTAAGGCTTCCCGTGAGGCTGATCCGACAGCCACCTCCATTTCTTCAGGTGAGTTGACAACCCTGATACCTTTGCCCCCGCCACCTGCCGTGGCTTTGATCAGAATTGGGTAGCCTATTTTTTCTGCCTCAGCCGTTAATACAGCCACATCTGTTTCGCAACTCATCAAGCCCGGTATTACCGGAACACCGCCATCCATCATGATTTGTCTTGACGTAATTTTATCCCCAAGATTTTTGATCACCGCAGCAGACGGGCCGATAAACACAATGCCATCATCCCGGCAGCGCCGGGCAAAGGCATGATTTTCAGAAAGGAACCCGTAACCCGGGTGAATGGCCTGGGCCTGGGTCTGTTTTGCTGCTGCAATGATTTGATCCATGTTCAGATAACTTAAAGAAGGTTCAGAAGGTCCTATGTAAACAGCTTCATCAGAGCACATCACATGGGCTGCTGTTTTGTCGGCATCTGAATAGACGGCAACGGTTTTAATGCCCATATCCCTGCAGGTATTGATGACCCTTACGGCAATTTCTCCCCGGTTGGCGATCAAAATTTTTTCAAACATTATAATGGTTCCTGTTTTTATTTTGGTTAAGCCTTAAATCCTACATTCTAAATACACCAAAGCCGTGCGCCTGATCCCTCAGCGGCGCATTCAGGGATGCAGAAATGGCAAGCCCCAGCACATCCCTTGATTTTGCAGGATCAATAATGCCGTCATCCCACAGCTGGGACGTGCTGTAATAGGCATTGCCCTCTTTAAAGGCTGCGTCCATTACCGGTTTTTTTATAAAATCATCCTCTTCTTTTGTCATGCAGTCCTGGCCTGCTCTTTTGCGCTGGTCATTGGTAATGGTAATCAGCACATCTGCGGCCTGTGCGCCCCCCATGACACCGATCTGGGCATTGGGCCACATCCATAAAAGTCTTGGCGAATAGGCCCTGCCGCACATGGCATAGTTGCCTGCGCCAAAAGACGCGCCAACAATCAGGGTGAATTTGGGTACACTGGCATTGGCAACGGCATTAACCATCTTATGGCCGTCCTTTGTAATCCCGGCCCGCTCATAATCGCTTCCCACGATGAACCCGTTAATATTCTGCAAAAAAACAAGGGGGATTTTGCGCTTGTCACACAGCTGGATGAACTGGGTGGCTTTCTGGGCACTCTTGGAAAAAAGAATGCCGTTATTGGCAAGAATTCCCACAGGGTATCCATGGATATTTGCCCATCCTGTGACCAGGGTTTGCCCATACAATTCCTTAAATTCTAAAAATCTTGACCCGTCAACAATCCTGGCGATGACTTCTCTTATATCATAGGGCAGGGAAAGATCCGGGCTGACAATCCCATACAGTTCTTTTGGATCGTATATAGGAGATTCAGGTTCTGTCATGGATAATGTTGATTTTTTATTGGCTGGCAGATTTTTTGTTATTTTTCTGATCATTCTAATGGCATGGGCATCATCTTCGGCATAATAATCAGACACACCTGATTCAGCGCAGTGAAGTTCGGCTCCCCCTAAATCATTGGCCAGAACCTCCTCGCCTGTGGCTGCCTTTACCAGGGGCGGTCCCCCAAGGAAAATGGCGCCATGCTGTTTTACATGGACGATCTCATCACACATGGCCACCCCGTAGGCTCCGCCGGCCGTGCACAATCCCATGACCCCCACGATCTGGGGAATGCCCATTTTTGACATCCTGGCCTGGTTAAAAAAAATTCGCCCGCCGTCATCAATATCCGGGAAAATTTCAGATTGCAGCGGCAGATAGGCGCCTGCCGAATCCATCAAAGAGATGAAGGGCAGGCGGTTTTCCATGGCAATGGCCTGGCACCGCAATGTTTTTTTTACGCCCATGGGATAGATGGAGCCGCCTTTAATGGTGGCGTCATTGATACTGATCATGCATTCTTTGCCTTCAATGACGCCAATGCCGGCAACAAGTCCGGCCTTGTGTATTTTTCCGTCATACAGTCCCCGGGCAGCCAGTGGGGCAATTTCCAGGAACGGCGTGTTTTTATCCAGCAGCAGTTCCAGCTTTTTTTTTGCCGGCAGTTTGCCGGAGTCTTCATGCCGTTTTAAGGCTTTTGCTGACCGCTCGTTTAAAGACCTGTCCAGCTCGCTTTCAAGATCTTTAACAAGGGCAGTCATCTGATCATAGTTTTTCTTATATGTTTCTGACGTTACATCAACCTTGGTTTCAATTATGTCCATAGTCCAACCTTTCACTATTCATAGGCTATAATATACTTGTTAAGACAATTTAAAAAAGATCGGCTTTTAATTTATATAAAAATTAAAAGCTCAACTTTTAGAATCCAACATGGCTTGTGTCTTATTTGACACTCCCTGCTGTTTCACCGGCTGCTGAAGACTCCAGTGAACCGGAAGATTGTCTGTATTTGAAATACCCAGGACAATGGTGTCAATCATGGGATCCACAAGCTGCTCAAGATCATCCGGACTTCCGGTCATCACCCAGTTGGTAACCAGGTGCTCAATGGTTCCAAGGATCATTGAACGGATAAGGTACGGGTTGATATCTTTTTTAAATTCACCGGTTTCAATCCCCTGGTCAATCACCTGCGTGATCTGCTTGATCCCTGACTTGATCGCGATATGGCCCTCGGTATCCAGAAACCGTTTGTTATGCTTTAAATACAGCATCAGCACAGTGGCAAAGTCCGGATTTTTTTGATAGGAATCCATAAGGAGATACACAATGGCCCGAAGCTTGTTGGCTGCTCCCCGTATCAGTTTTAAATGAAAGGCCATGGTATCAAATAGGGCATGGGAAGACGCTGCAGGGATTGAAAATAAAAGTCCCTCTTTGGTTAAAAAATATTCATAGATGGAAGCTTCTGAAATTTTGGCCTCCCTGGCGATTTCAGATATGGTGGATTCGTTAAATCCTCTTTGGGCAAAGACTTTAGTCGCAGTGTCAATGATCTTTTTTTTTCTGAGTTCTGTCTTGTTTTGTGCCATTGCAATCCCTTGTTAAATAATTTTTATCGACCAATATTTAATTTATTAGAGTAGGGCTTTTATATTGTCAATAAAATAATTGTTAAACTATAATTATTTGATATTCAGGATCGAAAATAACCGTAATCAGAAGTTTTTAAATTTGCATGGGATTGCTCTGATAATGGCTGACAGGTATCTTGATATATATAAAAATAAATTGATGAGAGTTTGACAAACATGTTATAAAAACAGAATGAAAGAGAAGAAAAACAAGAAAAATATCATGATACGATTCCTGGAATGGCTTGCCAGAGGCAACAAAAAGCAAGCCGAAAAAGGGAATTTGTGTAAATCTTGAATCAGCAAAAAATAAGCCGCCGGTCAGGCGGGACAGATCAATAATTAGAATGCTTTAAAAGCTTGAATGGTATAGTCAATATCTTTACTTGAGATATCCAGATGCGTAACCAGTCTTAACTCATTGCTTTTATCAATAATAATTCCTTTTGAGGCTAAAAAGTCACACAAAGGGTCCATGTCTGCCTTGATGTCTGCAAAGATGATATTGGTCTGCACCGTTTCAATGTCAATGTGAATCTTGTCGATTTCATTCAATCCCTCGGCCAGGGCCAGGGCATTTACATGGTCTGTTTCAAGCCGTAAAAGATTGTTTGAAAGAGCGTAAATACCCGCAGCAGCAAGGATACCAGCCTGTCTCATGCCGCCGCCCAATACCTTGCGCCATCGCCGTGCTTTTTTTATCTGGTCTTTTGACCCGCAAAGAACAGACCCAACAGGTGCACCAAGACCCTTTGAAAGGCAGCAGGAAATAGTATCAAAATATTGTGTAATTTCTTTGACATCTATCTTTAATTTGACAGCAGCATTAAAGACCCTCGCCCCGTCAAGATGCAGCATTAATTTGTTGTTCCTTGCAAATGCGCTTGCTTTCTTCAGGTATTCCAGGGGCAAGACTTTTCCGGCATGGGTGTTTTCAAGGCATAACAGTTTTGTTCTGGCAAAGTGGAAATCATCAGGCTTTATAAATTTTGAGACGGTTTCAAGGTTTAAGGTTCCGTCTTCTTCAAAATCCAGGGGCTGGGGCTGAATGCTGCCAAGAACGGCTGCGCCGCCGCCCTCGTACCGATAGGTGTGGGCACGCTGGCCCACAATATACTCATCGCCTCTTTCACAATGGGTCAACAGGGCCAGCAGATTGCTCTGGGTGCCGCTGGTGCAGAAAATCGCATCCCTGGTTCCCAGAAGTTTTGCGGCAAGGGCTTCAAGTTCGTTTACAGTGGGGTCTTCTCCATAGACATCATCTCCTACCGCAGCCTTCATCATGGCGTCTCGCATGGCGGCCGAAGGCCTGGTCACGGTATCGCTTCTTAAATCAATCTGTTTCATTTTTCTATCTGTTTTCCATAAAAAGGGTTTGGGTTATGAAATAGTACCTACACTTTTTTGTGATGATTAAAAAGGATATCTTTTCATTTTTGATAAATGGTGATGTAATTTTTGAACGAGATTCTCATCCATCAGAAGATATTTTGAATCTGTTGAGATTTTCTTTAGATTACAAAGTACTATTCCAGCTAAAATGAATGTTGCCCCAATGATGTGATATGTTGCCATTCCTTCATTAAGAATAATAATGGAGAGAAATGAACCAAATACCGGCATCAGGTGGATATACATTCCGGCTTTAACCGGTCCGATAATAGATACGCCATGATTCCAGAAAAGAAATGCCAAAACTGAAGCAAAAAGACTGATATAAAGAAGGCCCAACAGGCTGGAGACGTTGATGGATATTTCCGGTTCCATAAACAGGCTTGTCATATAAAAGGGAATCATCATGGCAAGCCCTGCAGTTACGGTACTTGTCAACAGAACGATTTGGGGTAATTGCCTATTTTGCTGCTTTAAGAGGATGGCGTATACTGCCCACATGGGCACAGCTATCAACATCCATATATCCCCTGAATTGAAGTTAAAGTTTTGCAATGCCAATGGATTCCCATGGCATATCAATGTAACTGCTCCCACAAGTGATACAAGGATCCCAATGGTTTGGGAAACACGAATGGGTTCCTTGAAAAATAGACGCGCTATCAATACAATTGCCATGGGTGATGTGGATAAAATAATTAAGGCATTAATGGCAGTAGTGGTGGTAAGCGCCGTGTAAACACAGATATGGAAGCAGGCAATGCCGGTGAATCCCAAAGCTGTGATTATTTTCCATTCTGATTTAATGATGGCTTTGTGCCTCAGAATTTGTTTATGGCTTAAAGGAATCAATACAATAAGGGCAATAACCCACCGCCAGAAGTTCAGCTGTATGGGGGGTATATCACCTTTCAGCGCACGACCCGCAATGAAATTTCCAGACCAGAGCAACGCTGCACACGTTAATGCCATATAGGGTGAAAAAAAAACAGTTCTCAATGCAGCGTAAGCCTGTTTTGCAGAATTTTTCATCATTTCTCCCAAACAATACAAATTTATCATGCTGGATGATATCGTTCCAGCGACCATTTGTCATGGGACCTGGGACTCAATTTTCCGTAAAAATAAGGACAAAAGAAAATATGGTCGGGACCTTTGCCCTATTTCAAGAATTTTGTAATCTTGTGTGATGCCTTTATCACAGACCAGAACAATCACCCGGCCAAATCATTCCAAGTGCTGGGCGAATAAATTATAGGCAGGTGTCTGTTGAAAAGACTGACCGGACGATTTTTTGATTAATGTTAAGATTTGCCTTGACAGAAGAAACCGCTCTGACTATGGGTTGAAATGATGTGTTAGCGAAAAAGGAAAACAAAGCATTTACAGGGATCAGACTTCACAAATTTTTACACAAAGGGAGGCAGTTTGATTCAGCAGCAGATTCGATTTTGCCGAACCCCTGATGGTGTCCGATTGGCCTATGCAGTGGCAGGCAGTGGTCCGCCGCTTGTAAAAACAGCCAATTGGCTCAGTCATATTGAATATGAATGGCAAAGCCCGGTATGGCGCCACTGGTATGAAAATCTGGCGAGACATTTTACCTTGATTCGATACGATCAGCGTGGCTGCGGACTTTCTGATTGGGATGTGAAGTCTATCACTTTTGACTCCTGGGTGCAGGATCTGGAATGTGTGGTCAAGGCAGTGGGATTAGAGAAGTTTCCATTGCTGGGTATATCCCAGGGGGGTGCCGTTGCTGTTGCTTATGCCAAACTGTATCCCAAAAAGGTCAGCCATCTGATTTTATATGGCAGCTATCTGCGGGGCAGGCTGAACCGTAATCTAAAAAAACAGCAGGTGGAGGAAACTGATGTGCTCATTAACCTCATCAGGCTTGGCTGGGGGAGCGAAAAACCCGCTTTTCGCCAGGTGTTTACGACCTTGTTTATTCCGGACGCTACGCTTGGGCAGATTCAGTCGCTCAACGAACTCCATAAAATTTCAACCTCTGCTGAAAATGCTGTGAAGATTGTCAACTGCTTTGATAAAATTGATGTGTCAGACCTTTCTGCCCGGATTGAAACCCCCACGCTTATCCTGCACTCAAAAGATGATGCCCGAGTACCCTTTGAGGAGGGACGGCTGGCAGCTTCTTTGATTCCCGGCGCCCAATTCATTATGCTGGAGAGTAAAAATCATATTTTACTGGCGTCAGAACCAGCCTGGCAAAAGTTTATAAAATCCATACTTGATTTTATTGATTCTAAAAAAGACGGGATAAAGAAGGTAAAAACTTTTTCAAAGTTTTCTCTTTTGACCCACCGGGAAAAACAAGTGTTGGAGCTTATCGCCCAGGGGATCAACAATAATGAGATTGCCGTGCAGTTATTTGTCAGTCCCAAGACCATTCGAAATCATATCACCAATATTTTCGGGAAGCTGGAGATCAGCAATCGATCCAAAATCATTGTCATGGCTCGCGAGGCTGGAATGGGCCATGGCATAGAAAAATTCGATAAATAGGAGATCATCCCTTTCTATTTTGACAGGTTATCTTTTAATACAGCGGTTAATATATCAATCAGATCCTTGAATTCAAAGGGTTTTTGAATAAAAGCATCGGGCGGGTCTTTTATTTTGCCCAGTCCGATCTGATCCTGGCCATACCCGCTTGAAAGGATGATTTTAAGGGAGGGTTCCATCTGTCTTAACTCTTCAAGAGCGGTTATGCCGTTTTTGTTGGGCATGGTGACATCTAGAATGATCAGCTGGATGGTTTCCCGGTTTTCTTTGAAAAGATCTATGGCCTCCTGGCCATCCGATGCCAGAAGCACGTTAAACCCTAATTTTTCCAGTAGCCGTTGCCCAATAGTCCTTACCTGAAGGTCATCGTCGGCAAGAATAATATTACCTGAAAACTTGGGTATTTTTTTATCCGCTTTTTTTGAATGTGAAATGGTTTTTGCTGGAGGTTGTACAAGAGCGCCTGGAATCAGCATGCTTATGCGTGTCCCTTTTTTCGGCGTGCTTTTAATCTCCATGGTTCCGTTATGGGCTTTAATAATCCCTGCAACCACGGATAATCCCAGGCCGCGGCCGGTAAATTTGGTTGAAAAAAAAGGTTCAAGAATTTTGTCAGCTATTTCTATGTCTATGCCGCTGCCATTGTCAGATATTTCACAGCAGACATAATCGTCTTTTTGAAACTCAGAGCTGCGAAACGGTGTTGCATGATCAATTCCATGGGCAGAGGAGGGAAATGTCCGGATTGAAATTCTGCCGTTGGCAGCTTCAATGGATTCATCCGCATTAAGGATCAGGTTAAGGAGCACTTCTTTAATCTGGGCTGGATCAATGAAGCAGAACAAGGGCGATGAATCAAGGCAAATCGTCATGTCCGTGGTGCCACGAATGGTGTTACGCAAAAGTTCCTCTGTCTCTAAGATGAGGGTGGAAAGATCTGTGATCTGCCTGTCCAGGTTACCCTGGCCGACATAGGTCAGCATGGACCTTGAGATTTGAGACGCTTTCTTGGCAGAGCTCAAGGCATTGGAGACCAGGGAATGACTATCAGAATCATCAGGGAGTAGCAGTTGAAGCAGCTCGATGTTTCCTTGAACCGCCATCATAATATTGTTGTAGTGATGGGCAATGGCGCCGGCCATCACATTCAGGCTTTTGTATCGCCTGGCCTGTTCCAGTTCCTTTACAAAAGCAAGTTTCTCTTTTTCTGCGGCCATGCGCTGGGAAATATTTTCGATGATCCAGATAACCCCTTTAGTCACATCCTGTTCAGATATCAGGCGGCCGCGCATATGGCACCAGATAAGGGAGCCGTCTTTTTTTTTAAACTGGATATCTGTCTCATAAGTATCCTGGTTCATCAACACGGGATAGGCGGTATTCCCAAAGGCTTCATAGGCTTGCTCGGTTAAATGGAACCGCCGGGTGTTTCCCCCGATCAGTTCATCATATCCAAAACCGCTTATCTTGACCACTTCATGATTGACCCGCCGGATTAATCTGTCCTGGGTGACAAAAACAATACCAATGGGGGAATTGTCCAGAATGGACTGCATTTCCGCGCTTAACACCATGAGTTTTTGGCTGGTCTGCTCAGCAAATGCCATTGCTTTGTGAAGCTCCCGGGTTCGGTTTTTTACTTTTTGTTCAAGGGTAATGTGCAGGCGTTTTAAATTTTGCTCAGCCAGGTTGCGTCTCCTGATATTGATGGACAGGGCAATGATGACAATTCCCATGATTGCGAAAAAAAAGGCCACCTGCCATACAAATGTTGTATATTCTCTGTAAAAGGAAAAGGGTCTGTTAATAATGATACTCTCAAGGGGTAATTTTTTTTCATTAATCTGCCAGCGGACCAATTGTTCGTAATCAAACATATACTGGTTGGATCTGTTTCTCAAAACCGGGATGTTTTCAGGAGGGATGCCGGATAGTATTTTTTTGGCAATCAATCCTGCAGCCTTACCCTGAAAATGGCCTGAGATTAAATTTCCGCCAATAATGCCATGCCCCAGGTAAAAGTCCAGCAGACCGTATACCGGAACCGGGCTTGCCCGGGTAATCAGACTTGTGCTCTCCTGGGGGGAATAGAACCGGTTCAATTGATCTCTGAAGAATACACCGTAAATCACGATATAGTCGTCGGATAGGTTGCGTAATGTTTCCAGAAGAATGCCCATGGGCAGGTCATCGGCATAGGAAATGTTCAGCTTGCCGGCATATGCTGCAAGGTCTTTTTGAAGGGTGTTTGTCCATGCTTTTCCCGTGGGCAGGTAATCGTTGATAATCAGGACATTTCTTGTTTTGGGATGCAATAACAGGGCAATTTCAAGTGTGGTTTTGGCATCAACGGTTTCTGCGATACCTGTGAAACCGGAAAGCCCGTCCAGCAGTTGATCCTGAAAAAAATTAACCCCGCAGAAAACAACCGGAATTCCTGGAAAGAGAGCATCTCTGTATTGGCGTATGAAATCAAAGGCATTGTTATCTGAAACAATGATGAGCTTTATTTTAAGATGTTTATATTTATGAAGATAAACTGCCAGCAGTTTATCCCTGTAATCCTCAGTATATGGAATTCTTTTGGTGTCCATGTTTTCAACATGAAGGTCTATATGATTTTTTTCAGGCTGCAGTTCTTTCTGTAGGCCTGAAAATAAATCTTGTTCCCAGGCAAGACTTTGATGATAGGAGTTGATCATTAAAATATGGGTAGAATCACCTGCAAGAGCCTGACTTTGGCATATCATCAGAATCAGGAAAAAAAAGACGGCCGACTTTAAAAAAGTGGATCGTATATTTTGACCAGGTCTGTCATTGAAAATAGGTGTGTTCAAAACCGACCTCCACTCAAGTTGTCAAGCCATAATATGAGTAACCGTAACGCTTACTTCAGTTATGGTACAGATGGTCTGCCAAATCTGTACTTAAAAGCCTACCATAACAAAATAGAAGGTACAACTTGAATTCAGAAACAGGATGGATTTTGTTACATTCAAAGTACGGTTTTCAAGCTTTGACAAACCTGAAAGAAATATGGTATCTATTTAGATAATTCAGTTACTGGCCTCATTTAAATATAGATTCCAATTGTGTTAAAATACGTTCTCCAGGGAACTGAGATTCATCCTGACAATGCATTCCTCTTTTTCTTTTTATTAATTTACAAAAAAGGAGGGTATTATGGCAGTTTCCGTTATTATTCAACGAACAGTGCGCGATGAGAAAACAGCAGCTTTACTGGCACCAATGATCGTAAAGCTCAGGTCCATGGCAACAGCCCAGCCGGGCTACATTACCGGTCAAGCCTTCAGCTGCCTGGACTGCGAGGGGGAGTATATGGTCATCAGCACCTGGGCCAATCTTGAAGACTGGAACTTATGGATGCACAAAGAAGAACGTCAGGCCATTCAAAAGAAGATAGATGAATTGCTGGGGGAAAAAACCGGATACCGGTATTATGAACCCATAGTGGGGGGGATTACACCGGTGTTCAAGGGTGATGCAGCCTGACCGAGCCTGTCTGTTAATTGTTGATGGTTAATGTCTCCAAATATTGATTAATTTATAAAAAACTGCCATTAATAGGGCAAAAATCAATTTTAGGGAGACTTGACTGATGAACATTGAACCTGTGAAAACCATTGTAGGATTTATTGGATTGGGCGTTATGGGCCAAAGCATGGCCGGTCATATTTTAAGTGCCGGCTATAAATTGCATGTCTATACCCGAACAAAGGAGAAGGCAAAACATATTATTTCAAAAGGCGCTGTCTGGGAAGACAGTGTCTCTGATCTGAGTTCAAAATGTGATGTGATTATTACCATTGTCGGGTTTCCCACTGATGTGGAAGAGGTGTACCTGGGTGAAAATGGTATCTTAAACCATGCAAAGAAAGGAGCTGTTGTGATCGATATGACCACATCAAGCCCTGATCTTGCGATAAAAATTTATGAAGAAGCAAAGTTGTCAGGGGTTGAATCCCTTGATGCGCCGGTGTCGGGTGGAGATCTCGGGGCACAGAACGCGACGCTTTCCATAATGGTTGGCGGGGATAAAAAGATCTTTGATAACGTCCTTCCAATTTTTGAAGTAATGGGTAAAAATATTGTGCTCCAGGGAAAACCAGGCTCAGGGCAGCATACCAAAATGGCAAACCAGATTGCCATTGCCGCAGGAGTGGTTGCTGTCTGCGAGTCTCTTGCCTATGCCAGAAAAGCAGGTCTTGATCCTGAAACCGTTCTCAAAAGCATTGGAGCGGGCGCTGCAGGATCATGGACATTGAATAATTTAGGCCCCCGGATGATCGCAGGCAACTTTGATCCTGGTTTTTATATCAAACATTTCATAAAAGATATGACTATTGCCAGCACCTCTTCACGCCGTCTGGGGCTTGAAACCCCGGGACTTGACCTCACCTTGTCCCTGTATAAAAAAATGGTAGAAATGGGGTGTGAAGATAACGGAACCCAGGCCCTGTTTAAATTGTTTGAATAGAATAGATGGAGATCCTGGCTGAATACGGCTATTGGGGTCTGTTCCTGGCCTCATTTCTTGCAGCCACCATTCTTCCCTTTAGTTCTGAAGTGGTTTTAGGATATCTTTTGTCCCATGACTTTAGTGTGGTTGTAACAATTGGTGTGGCCACATCCGGTAATGTACTGGGATCTGTTGTAAACTATGGCCTGGGGTTTTGGGGCAGCCGGTTACTTCTTGATAAGGTTCTTGGAATATCACCCAGAGAAATTGAAAAGGCTGAAAATCGGTTTAAAACATACGGGGTTTTCAGCCTTTTGTTTGCATGGGTTCCGGTTATTGGCGACCCGTTGACTGTTGCTGCAGGAATCCTGAGGCTTAATTTTGTTTTATTTCTTTTACTGGTGAGTATCGGTAAATTTTTAAGATATGTTTTTGTTTCCTGGGCGGTTCTGTCAATATAAACAGACCCATCCGGCGATCCTTATCCATCAGAGTTTGAAGACAGGACAAGATTTCCGGATACCGCGGCACTTCATCCAGAACGGCACCGGCACAAAACCGTGCAAGAAAAGAACAGGGGATCTTCATTTGATTTTAAGTATGGATTTAATATCAGTCAAAATTTCCTCTTTCCAATGGGTATCCTTCTTTTTGTGTGAATTATTTGCATCTTTTTCTGCCTGATCAATAAGATTGTAACCCAGTTGCACAAGATACTCATTGGCGGCACGGCTGATGTGATTGTCTTCGTTCTTCCAGTAAATGGGGGAATGGCTGTTTGACATTGATTTTAAAATAGTGTGGCAGGCATAAGTCAGACGTTTTGTAACCCATTCAACAGCAGGATCTGAAAACGTAACCTCTGCTTCAAATCCAAAAATGCCGGATGTATTCAGCCGATTTTCTTTTTCAAAGCGATGATATCCGGATGTGCCGGCAAGAACTATCTGGGTATGGCTTAATAGATTTGCCGTCCGTGCCAAGTGGTCCAGAAGCTTGTTTTTCATTAAGAAATTCATGTTTTCTCTAAGATCGTATAAGCCGCTGTCCGGTACGAACATGAGAAATCCGATTTCCGGCTCGATGCCATGTTTTCTGCATAATTCAATGGCTTTGGAGGATTGAACCGGGCCTGAACTTTTGTCGATTTGCTTTAAAACGGTTGTGGAGCCGCTTTCGACCCCCATGAGTAAACTTTCAAATCCTGCACCAACTAATTTTTCAAGAATTTCATCATCAAGATCCTGAGGTCTTGTTTCCATACCGAATTTGATTTTCATTGGTTTTATCAGATCCATTAATTCGATAATTCGTTTTTTTCCCTTTGTTCCCGGGCCAATAAAGTTGGGATCACAAAAATAGAACTGAGTTACCCCTTGCATAACCAGTTCTTTTATTTCTTCTGCTATATTTTGAGGGGATCTGCCTTGCCAAAGGCTTCCCTGATTGTAAAATGAAGGTACCGGACAGAAGCTGCAATGGTTGTAGCAACCTCGGCTTCCAAGTATGGTAACCGTCCCGTCAAGACGCTTTCTTTGGGGAAAGGCAAAAATATCCGGATGTTTTTCAGGGGATCTCATACGGCTTATATTATCAATAAGACATGATTTTAAAGCCAGCCCTTCAATGGTTTCCAGAGAGGTTCCGTTTTCAAGCGATGCTGCCAATTCTGGTAAGGTGTGCTCAAACTCTCCCACAGCAATGGAGTCAATCTGATCATTTGCTTTTAGAAGTTGCCGGTACACAAGACTTGGGAAAAAACCAAATAGGTTAATATGGCCTTTAAACCCAGAAGATTTCAGGTCTGATAAAAACTCAAAAAAAACGGGTGTGTGCTCCCAGAAATAAACGGTGTTTATACATAAAAGATCCGGGTTAAGGGTAAGGATCTTTTTTTTTGTCTGATCAAACAAAGCACCAGGCAAGGCATGATCAAGAAATGTAGTATGAAACCCATTGCATTCAAGTGCGGCAGCAGCATATCCACCCATGAGGCATGACCATAAAGGCGTATTGGCAATATCATTAAATCGTTTTTTGGAAGCAATTCTCGGATGTTCCAGGACAAGGGTCTTCATGATATCCCTTTTTCACCCCCAGCAGATATTCCAAGTCTTGAAAATACACCGGCAGTATGACAGTACACTTCAAACTCATGCAGGATATGGCTGTATTTAGATGGATTATGATAGACAGGATAAAGGAAATCAGTATTGGGGTCCAGCCAACCCGATTGGATCAGTTTTCGGGTTATGGCCGCACCTGGGTAAAGCCGGATATGGTTGAATATGACTGCCCCAAGGTTCCCTGCAGGCCCATGGATATCCAAAAGCTTGTTTAATGTATCATAGGATTGTTTGATACTTTCATCTGTTTCACCCGGAAGGTTTACCAGAAAATGACATACGGTTAAAATTTCGCGTTGGGCTGTTAATTTGGCCGCGTCCAGAATTTGTTTTATGGTTAACCGCTTATTCAGCAATTTTAAACCAGTGTCTGTAAGGGCATCCCCACTAAAGTAAATGGCGGCAAGCCCGGAATCAATTGCAAGATCAAGAGTTTCAGGTGTCAGGCCGGCTTCCCTGAAAAAACCAGTCCAACCAATATCAAGGTTTCTTTTAATCAAGGCGTTACAAACGTCTTCAAAATGATCTTTGGGACGGTTCACAACACTGTCGGTGAAATGAAAAAGGCGGATACCATAGTTTTTGTGAAACAGTTGTATTTCATCTGCGATTTTTTCCGGGTTTCGAAGGCGCATGCTCCTTCCGCCTAAAAAAGGGTAAAGACAGTATCCGCACCTAAGATCGCACCCTCTTTTTCCTTCAATCCCGATGGCGGCAACATAGGTATTGGCTTTCGTATACGCATTGGGATTAAATAAAAATGTATCTGGAGCAGGGATCTCATCCAGAGATAGCTTGGGCCCCATGGGATTGGTAACAATATTTTCCCCATTCCGCCAGATTACGCCAGGGATTTTAATTGGAAAAATGGATGGGGATAACAGCATTTCAAAAACCGTCTCGCCCTCTCCCAGTAACCCTACATCTATATGAGGGATTTCCGTCATCAGGCGGTTTGCAAATAAAGAAAAAGCAGGCCCACCGGCGATGATTTTTGCTTGAGGCACCATGATTCTTACAAGGCGTGCTGCAGTTTTCAAGGATGGCAGATACGACGTCTGGTGCCCTGCAAGGGGGTCGAGATTACGAAAGGATAAGGCAACCACATCCGGAGTATAGATATCCAGAACCTGTTTGAGTTCATGCCAGGGATCTAAACACAGGTTCATATCCAGCGCTTTTTTTTCAATGGTCTTGGGCACCAGGGCAGAAAGTCTGGATAGGCCCAAAGGATAAACTTTTTCACCGGCCCCTAAATGGGAGGTGGGAACCTGTACCAATAACAATTTCATATTCATTACTCCACCAGAAGCAGTCCAATATAGGTTACATACTGACTTTTTTCTTTTACCGGTGTTAAAGGCATCCCTGCATTGGATGCAGTTGTATAAACATCAATGCCGGATCCTTCCATGGAAGGTCGGGCAAGATGGGGGAATTTGCATTTACCGTCTTCAGGGCATTGTGGGCAGACAAGGCAGGGACCTGCGCCAAATACAAATGCTTTGTGAAACCCCTCAAGAAAAGCTTTTTTTTCAAGAGAGAGCAATGTGTTGTGAAAATCTTTTCCCGGCGGTGTTCCCTTGACTAAAAAGGCTTTAGCATATGAATCCAACACTTGTCGTGTTTTTTCATGATTCATGCCGTGTGGCGGGCACTGCAACCCTTTTTCAAATCGTTCACATCCAAACCTGCATTTTTCCCTGGCCCAGGGGACGGTAACAATATCACCAGGTGCTATGGGCACCATTCCATCAATGTTCAGGTCGAGTGCAAATTCTTGCAAAGGATTCATGTTCAGGGCAATGGCGCCTTTTTTGCGGGCCATGATTACGGCAGTATCGGTTGAAAGATCCTTTACGGCAATCGTATTAAAACCGGCTTCTTTGAACCAGGCAATGATTGTTTTTGAATCATGGCATACACCATTATAGGTGTTTAACATCATGCTTAAGTCATAAAGTGCCCCTTTCTGGGGAACTGTTCCTTTCCGATCCGGAAAATAATCATGAATTAAGACCAGTCCGTTTGGGTCTAAAAGAGAAATGGATTTAAAAAATAACTCCTTTGCCTCACTGGGTCCATAGGCATGTAGGAAATTGCTCAAACAAATCAAACCAAAGCGTTCTTTAAACTCATGGGTCCGGAAGTCTCCGGCTATAAGACGAATACCTTGCCAGTCATTATCATCAGGATAAATTTCTTGAGCCGCCTCAATGACTTCAGGGATATCAAGCAATGTGGCTTTATTCTTTGTTGATCCCTGTATGGTTCGGATCAAGCTGCCGGCTCCGCCGCCGATATCCAAAATGGGACCGGAGATATTTTCATTTTTTAAAAGCCTGGCGATTTCTATGGCTTTTTGTTTAACAAGGGTATCCATGGCTGCCACATATCGAAGATTTCTTTTTGCATAGGTAAGTTCAGACTCTGGGGGCTTGTCTTGTTTTTTTGAGGGGGTTAATATTTTCTGGGTCAGGCTTTTCCATTGGGGAATCATGTATTGCCGGTAAAGGAAAAAATCGCCCATAAAATCTTTTTTATCAGGCACCAGGTAAAGGGCTGCCACCTGGGTATTATAAAAGTTACCGTTTTGATTCATTACAAGCCCCATACGTTCCATGGCCTTTAATAATCGAAGCAGTTCTTCTGGTTTGCAAGCAGCAGCAATTGCAAGGTCTTCAACTGAGGATGAGCCATTTTCCAAATACCGGAATAGTTCAAGCTCAATAGCTGTAAACAATACCTGGGAATACCAATAGGCCGTGGACAGGTCTTCAAGAAATTGAAAACCTGTCTGGGCCGGATCATTTTTTTTAAAACCAAGAGACATCGCTTAGCCTGTTCTGTGCCAATGAGAAGTTAGTTAACCAATTATGAAAGCGCTTTTATAATGCCTGAATCCTCACTTTTGTCAAAGGTAAAATCTTCAGTTTCATCTTTAAAAAAAGGTGCCAATTGCTCTTTTTTACTGGGTTCTGTTGCCAGAGAAACGCCGGCAAACACAGCACCTGAAATCGCCATGGCAAGAATAACACCGTGCCCCATGAATATCGGATGAATGCTTTCCAGAAAAGGGGGTGCCATGGGGGGAGTTTTAATTAAATCAAAGACAACCAGTCCCACCTGAATTGTAAATCCTGTCCAAAGCGAGGCAATTGCTCCGGGACCTGTGTCTCGTTTCCAATAAAGTCCGCCCATGAGTACAAAAAAGTAAGATGCAGAAGCAATAAAAGTGGCGATGTGTATGGCGTCAATAATGCTGTTGATAAAAAAGGAACCCAGGGTTGCCAAAAGAACAATTAAAAGAACGCTGAATCTGTTTACCAGCCGAATCTGTGTCAGGCTGGCATTTTTAACCAGGTATCGTTGAAAAATATCCCTGGAAATGCAGGAGGCACCGGATGCAGCAAAGGTATCTGTACAGGACATGGCAGCTGTTGCAAGGGCAACTGCACACAAGGCAAGTGTGATATTTGAAAACTCACTGTCCATTATAAAAGTTAAAAGCGCAGGTTCGGCTTTTGCCATTCCCATGGGAAAGCCCATTTTTGCGATTTCAGGATAAATGACATTTAATCCAAGAGCAATGAGCGCACACCCGCCAAACACAAGTGCGACTAGTAATGAACCTAAAAACATACCGTTTCGGGCCGAGTTATTATCTTTGGCAGCCCAGACTCTCTGCCAGGGATCCTGCTCTGCGATCCAGCCGGGAACGATAGCCAAGACAAAAATAAGTATCATGGGCAGTCCGATTGAAGCAGGATTCCACCAACCTTCGGGTGCTGTGGATAAAAGCTGAGTCCAGGACATGTCGACGGTATTGCCGGCGCCTGACATCACAACAACTGTCATGGCCAGGATAAAAAGAGAGAGGCAGATAAACTGGACCACATCAGTTGCGATAACAGCAGACAGCCCACCCAAGGTTACATAAACGGCAACAGCAAGCCCAACGATTAATGCTGAGTATAAGGGACTGATACCATAGAAAATTTCAAGAACCATGGCAAAACCTTTGATATCCGCCACTGCGAAAAGAATCATTACCACAGTGATAATAAGGGCAACAGGCAATCTTAGAAAATTTCCATACCTGAGTTCCAGAAGTTCAGGTTGGGTAATGGCAGGCAATGTTTTGATTTTTTTAACGAAAAAAGCAATGATGAACAGCGCCAAAATATTGGGTGCAACAAATCCCCAAATGGACCCCATCCCTAAAAGAATATAAAACCCGATTACAGCTAAAAGTGCCCCTGCTGTCAGCCAGGAAGCTGCTGCAGAAAATCCAAGGGACAAAAAGCCAGCTGATTTTCCTGCCAGCCAGAAATCGGTTTGAGTCT
This sequence comes from Pseudomonadota bacterium, assembly GCA_018821715.1. Taxonomy (GTDB): domain Bacteria; phylum Desulfobacterota; class Desulfobacteria; order Desulfobacterales; family Desulfobacteraceae; genus Desulfobacula. The sequence continues at coordinate 49,733 of JAHJLN010000208.1, forward strand.
TTTGTTTTTTGTTAAAGTAAATTCCTGTTAGAACTAAAAAGGAAATGTAGATGAATAAGAGAACCAGGAACAAGTGATATGCATTCATTTAAATAAACCTCCCTGTCGACAAGAAATCCTCAAGCCGACAAATTATCAGCCCGGGGATTTACCGTCTCTCCGAGAAGTTTTATCCATGTATTCCATAAGATATTCTGGCTTGTGGATCAATCTACTCACCGCGTCTTCCCATGTTGCTACGTTCTGTAAACCTGCAACACAGTGACTTGAGGCGGTTTTCGTCCCCACTTACAGCGGCGGGTCCGCTCCGGATTTTTACCGGATTCCCTCAATGGAAAACATTTGTTTAAATTTTTATTTTAAAATCCAATAATCCTGTTTAAAGGATCTAAGGATTTAAACGACAAAATTTATAGCATATGGATTCTTTTATTTCAATCATTGATCAAACAAATGGGTAGTTCAAGCCCATATGGTTAATTTTGTGATTGTGATGCCTGAAATATGAAGGCCAACAATAAGGATGCTTTTTTAAAATTTTCTTTGATTGACAATCTGCCGGGTTGAGACAAATCTCAACAGAGATGTCTTATTGTGCATCATTGGGTATTTTAGATGATGAGGATCTAAATTACTTAAGGGAAAAAGGGATTACACGTTATCATCCACTTATATTCCAGGCCGGTGCCAATGGTATAATGACGGGTAATTATTTAACAACCAAAGGAAATCAGCTCCAGGAAGATCTTGATATGATAGAACAATTGGGGTTTGCGCCGATTCCATAAAAAATCTAAAAAAGAGGAGGCGGGCTGAACTGATCAGCCTTAAGACATAATGACTGAAGACATCAACACCTATAAAGTCAGGTGTCATACCTGTTTCAAACAATTTGACGTTCAATTGTTTGAAAGCCATGAAAAAAATCTGTTCCTGGCGGATAAAAAAAACTGGTATTGTGACGCATGCAAAACACAGTATTTTGAAAAACAGACCTCAGGTCTTGATTAACTCAGTATCACTTCATGAAAGGAGAAGGTGCCATGAAAAAGGTTCAATGTATAATTATGCTGGTTGCCGGGTTTCTGATTTTATCCGGCAGTGTCGCACTGTCCGCAAGCACATCCATCCTGATCATTGAAAGCTACCATGCTGAATACCCGTGGGACAAAAGTTATATCCAGGGCATTAGGGAAGGGATGAAAGGAGATTACGAATTTTTTACCTTTGAAATGGATACCAAACGAATTCCTCAATCAGAGTACGAAAAAAGTGCGCAAAAAGCGTGGGAATACTATCTTGAAAAAAAACCGGCACTTGTTTTTCTTGGCGATGATAATGCCTTGAAATATTTAAGCGCCAGGTTTGCCAAGGAAAAAACTCCGGTTGTATTTCTGGGGATCAACAACAATCCCAGGGCGTATGACATCTTTTCCGCCGTCAACATGACAGGTGTTCTTGAAAGGCCATTGCTGAAAAGATCTATTGTTGAAATGGATAAGCTTCTGGAATTAAAAAAAGTGCTTATTTTATTTGATTCCGGAACGACCTCCAAGGTCGTTTTAAGCGAGGTGTTCAATGGGAAGGAAGAGATGAAAATCAGTGACATCGACATTCATTTGAAACTGATCGGGTCCTGGGAAACCTGGCAGGAAACCGTACTAAATTGTAAAAATGAAGGATATGATGCCATGGTGATAGGATTGTACCATACAATTGTGGACAAAACCAACACCCATATAGATGCGGAAAAAGTCCTGAACTGGACATCAAAGAATACGCCTATTCCCCCCTTTGCTTTCTGGGATTTTGCTGTGGGTCCGGGAAAGGCCATCGGCGGCCTGACACTTTTTGGAAAAACCCAGGGACAAGCAGCCGCAGAAATGGCCATTGAGATACTCAAGGGAACGCAACCCAGTAAAATTCAAGTCAGGTATGGTGAAAAAGGCAACCTGTTATTCAGCAGAACCCAATTGAAAAAATACAATATTGATCTGCCCGAAGACATTGCTTCTAAAGCGACGTTGACGGATTGAGGAACAAAGCACCGGTCTGAACCCCGGGCCGGTGCTTGTATTTAAATGATAGAGAACCTGCTGTTCCCCATTATGATGCCATCCTGGCTGTTGTGCCACATCAGATGTCTTCCAAAGAATTCCGGCAGAAGTGAGCACGCCTGATACACAAGGTGTAAGAAGCAGATTCCCTTTTTAGTCCAGTTTTCTGTACAACGTCACTTTTTTAAATTCCGGCAGCACATTAAAAAGTGTTTTTAAACTTGATAAATATTCGCTTTTATCAGCTGGTTCCCCATTAATGGTTTCAATGGAAATATTTTTTAACGGCATAAATTGACGATACAAAAGATGCTTTAACGGTGCCAGATATTCAACAATAAGATCATCATCCGGTTTGGCATGAATTAAAAGTTCTTTGCCATTCTTATGACACACGAGCATTACCGTCGGCCCTTTAAATACCAGATAAGTATTTGATAATCGCTTGGGGAATTTTTTTTTAACAGCTGGAATAGGCAGTCCGCAAACCGAAGCCGGGTCGATTGCATTCATAAAATAAATCCCATCGTCTGAAAATTTGGTTTGTAAAATTCTAAATGCTTTTTGTGACATAAATTGAGGACCGGGGATGTCCTTGAAAAAATGGCCCGCTAAAATTTCACCGGTCATTTCCATGATCCTTAACGACCTGAATAGGTTTAACCACCGAAACTGGGGGCTTTCCTTAAGTAACAGCTCCCGGAACAAAATCCCATATCGATCCAACAATAATCTTACCCGATCTTTATTGATTTCTTCTCTTTCCAATAAGTCCTCAGGCACTTCCGGCATCCGTGGTGCAAACCAATACCCTGCCAATGGCAGGGAGCCTTTCCAATGAGAAAAGTTTCTTTTTCTTACCGCCTGCCGTCTGCCCATTCTGGAGACGGCTTCCGGCTTTGGCATTTCAGGTGGTTTATATTTTGTTTCAATTCCTTTTCTGAGTGCTGAAAACATTTCATTGGATAATTTGCCCTGCCAGACCTGGTTCCATATTTTTTTTGATAGTTGACCAGAACTTAATTCAGTCAGGTTAAGCAGCCGTGTAAAATCATATCGTGCATCTTGGGAGTCAAAAAATTTTTCAAGCAAACCGCTTTGGGAGGAATTCCCATCCATAGAGATCTGTTTGTCGTCATGATTCTTTTCATCCAAAGAGCGCCCAAGAAAATCAAGATCAGACTGAAAGCAGAATGTTACCTTTTTTTTATCTGTTCCATACCAGTGCAAATCGCCTTCCTGCAGTATGGTATCTAAAAAGGACGGTTGGTAAGGAGAAAGCCTTGCCGGCAGGATATCAGCTTCCCAGGTCTCTGCAGGAAGCGGCAGGCACACTAGTTGTTCCAGGCTCTCAAACAAATCACCAATTCCCTCACGCTTCCTGGTTAAACCTTGGATATGCGCCAAAAAATGCGGTAAATGTTCTATCCCCAGGGCATTAAAATCCGGTATTGCCCTGGATCGTGAAAGCCGCATCAGGATTTCAAAATTTTCACTATCGCATAAATCCCGGTCAGGACCATTTTTTACAAGCCTGCCGCTGATAATTTGCCGGTTTTCAATTAAATCTTCAATGGCTTGGTTTAAAATGTGTGACTCAATTCCCAACCGGGTTTGGATAAACTCAATGGATCTTGGCCCATAAAATTGAAGCCATTGCCCAAGAATTACAGATAACTCTTTCTCTTCATCGCCCTGGCCATTGTCTGATTCCAGTGCAATTTTATGATCAATTTTATGATCAAGGCTTTGGACTGAATAATTTTTGTTCCCCAAAAATGAAGATACAATCTTTGAAACCATTTCCATTGAAACGATTAAATCCATTTCAATATTTTCTGATTGAACCCTTACAAGCTTTTCTTCAATTTCATCCAGAATGTCTTTTCCGTTGCTGTTTTTTTTAATCTGTAAAACAAGGATCTCCCATTCATTTTCAGGGATGGCAATTCTTTCTTTTACCCAATCCAACAAATCAATAGAAGATTGAGGCGCATATCCCGGCTCAAATCGTTGACACTTTTTCTCAAAAGACAGTATCAGCTCTTTTGAAATTGCAGGACGTAAATTGGGCGAAAAAAGAAGGTCCTGCACCCAATTATCCCCCAGAGATGATATGTTGGAAGCACCCTGATCATCCTGGTACATATACTGGTTGATCTGGTTCCATGCCATGCCGGCAGCAAAGGGGCTTGGTCTTGACGTAAAGGATTGGGACCATCCAATCACACCGGATTCCATTTCATTTAAACGCAGGGTCAATTCAGAAAGATCAAACTCATCCTGCAGGCAGGTTCGCCAGGTTTCCAGCAAGATAGGGAAATCTTCATAGGATATAATATTTTCCAGCAGTTTCTTGGATTTAAGCCGGGTCATCCAAAGGGGCATTCTCTGATTGATTTTATTTCGTATCACCAGCAGGGCTCTCCCTGAACATTCCCTGAAACGGGCAGAGAAAAACCCGGATTTTTCCAATTGCCGTTTTAATAAGCTTTCAACATTTGTTGAAGTAACAAAGGACAAAATTTCTTCCGGTTCAATCTTATGGGGTAACTGGATCACAATGGCATCATTTCCCGGGAACACTTCCGGGATTTCTCCAAATTTTTCTTCCCAGGCTGCTTCCAAAGCAAAAGCATAGGGTCGATTCAGCTGCCCTCCCCATAAGGTATGGAGCACCAGCATGGAACCAGGACTTCCATCCGGACCTGAACGAACATATTCAAGCAAAATGTGATGCCGGTGGGGAAGGTCAGATCCTGTATCTTCTTTTTGCCCCTTTAAAAACCGTATCAATTCCCTTGCAGCATTTTCATCCAGATGAAAAATGCTTTCCAGTTCCTTTTCAAATTCAGGTTCCTTAAGACGGTGATTAGCATTCTCAAGAAATTCAAGGGTCTGATTTGAAAAATGAGAATCCCGGTTAAATCCTTCTGCAATCCAGAAGGGCGCGTCCATTTGTTGACTGCCGACAGGTACTGCAAATACATCATTATGGGTGATTTTAGTGATTTTCCAGTTTTGTGTACCAATGGTTGAGATCTGACCAATTTTAGCTTCCCAGACATATTCTTCGTCCAGTTCGCCGATCCTTGCATTGGTTTCATGATGACGCAGTTGAAAATAACCCCGATCCGGAATAGTGCCGCCAGACATATAAAGTGCCAATAACGCCCCTTTTTTTGCCTGGACCGTGTTGTCCAGACGGTCAATGGATACCCTGGGTTTTAATTCCCGGATACGGCTGTCTGCATAACGTCCTGCCAGCATATTCAAGACAAGATCATAGTGTTCTCTGGATAAATTTCGATAGGGATAACTGGTTCTTAATTGGGCAAAAAGTTCATCCATATCCCAGATTTCCAACCCTGTCATGGAAATCAGGATTTGTGCCAGTACATCCAATGGACATTCCACAGAAATAATGGGTTCAATGTTTTTATCATCTATGGCCTTGGCCAGAACCGCTGCTGAAATTAAATCCTGGGGATGTGGTGAATAGATGGTGCCACGACTATGAACATTCACAGAATGACCTGCTCTGCCAACCCTTTGAATGGCAGATGAAACTGAAGATGGTGATTGAATCAAAATCACCTCGTCCAGATTCCCTATATCAATCCCCATCTCTAGAGAACTTGTCGCCACTATGGCTCGAAGCGTACCATTTTTTAGATTCTGTTCAACATTCTGACGCAATTCCCTGGAAAGCGATCCATGATGAGAGTATGCCAATGGCTGACCTGCCCGGCTGTTAATCTTAAAGGTCATCTTCTCACAAAGCCTGCGGCTGTTGGTAAAAAAAAGAGTTGAACGGTTTTTTTCCAGGATATCTTTAAACTCATCCGCCAGAGTATCCCATATGGTGGATTCAACCGGCGCCTCCTCATGTTTAGGAAACCTGACCGCTATGCGATACTTTTTTTGACTGCTTGATTCTATAATTTGAACAGGACGGGCTTCAAATTTGGGGTCCATAATGCTTCCCTTTATTTTAAACCCGCCCACAAAGCTTGCCACTGCATTTAAATCTTTAAGCGTAGCAGACAAAGAGATTCGCTGAAATTCTCCTGACAGCCTTACCAGCCGATCCACAGCTGTAATTAAATGAACGCCGCGCTTATTACCCAGAACCGCATGAATCTCATCCATGATCACTGTTGATAAATGGTACAGCATCTCTTTGCCTGTTCGAGAACTGAGCATCAAGTTAAGGCTTTCCGGTGTTGTGATCAATATCTCCGGTGGATGACGCAGCATCTTTCTTCGATCTTCCTGAGGTGTGTCTCCACTGCGTGTCAACACCCGGATATCAGGAAAAACCTCCCCTTTTTCCTTAAAAATCTGTTGGATTTCGTTCAGGGGCTGGATTAAATTTCTTTGGATATCATTATTCAATGCTTTCAACGGTGAGATATAAAGAACACTGGTTTGGCCGGAAAGCAGGCCACCGGATACCAGTTGATTAATACTCCATAAAAAAGCAGTAAGGGTTTTACCACTGCCTGTAGGTGCTGTAATCAGAACATTATTGCCTTTGGCAATAAGCGGCCACGCTTGATCCTGAATATCCGTCGCCTGCTTGAACTTCTGGGAAAACCATTTTTGAATCAGCGGGTGGAACCCCGGACATAATTTGGAATGCTTTTTTACCATAATTTATTTCAACCATATCTGAGATGCATTAACGTATTCTGACCTTTAAGTATATCAATTTGCGACTGAAGTGATCCAGCTCTTTTTTCTTATTCTATGATTTATCTTGACAAGCATCCAAAATTATTAATTGCATTTAGTTTAGGAGAAGAAATGAAAAAAAGAAAATGGTTAGGAATTATCACGCTGGCAAGTTTGATTTTGTTTGCATCCTCCTGTTATGCTGCTGGAGGGCATGGTAAAAAACAGGAAAAGAAAGTGGGCATCCTTTTGATTGCCTTTGGATCAAGTATACCGTCTGCCCAGATTTCTTTTGATAACATCGATAAAAAAGTGAAATCGGTTTATCCAAATACAGAGGTCCGCTGGGCTTTTACATCCCATATCATCCGGCCAATGCATTCTATGCTGCCCTGATGTTTCAACTGCAGCTAAAAGATCCCAACATATTCATTGGAACGGTTGAAGGTTATCCTGAAATCGACCTGATCCAGGAATTACTGCATAAAAACAAAATAAAAAAAGCATATCTAATGCCCTTTATGTCAGTTGCCGGTGATCATGCGATTAATGATATGGCCGGCAAAGAAGAGGATTCATGGAAATCCATCCTTACAAAAGCAGGGGTTGAATGTATTCCCGTGCTAAAGGGCATGGCCGAATTTGAACCCTTTATCAACATATGGGTTGGACACCTTGCAGGATCCATGGCACATTTTAATCAAGACAATTAAATACAATTTCAAAACGCCGAGATCAGCACAACACCCTTGATGGCAAGCACCACTTTCTGGGAATGTCTTTTCTGAATTCTCTGTTTTACAATGCTGGCAGATAAGAGTGCAGTTACAGCAGGGGAAAGGCATGAAATGACTGCAACCCTACTGGAAGATGACATGCCAGGCATATTATCTTCCAGTAGGCTGGAAAAAAGGATGGGTTATTTGGTACCAAAAATTTTATCGCCGGCATCCCCAAGGCCCGGCAATATATAACCGACGTCATTGAGACACTCATCAACGCTTGCCACATAAATATCCACATCCGGATGCTTTTTTTCTACTCTGGCAATCCCTTCAGGTGCTGCTACCAGAAAAAGGCCTTTTATGATTTTACAGCCTGCTTCTTTTAAAAGGTCAATGGTGGCAATAAGGGTTCCGCCGGTGGCCAGCATGGGGTCAAGAATCAAGGCAATCCGTTCTTCCATGGAACTGGCTGTTTTAACATAATACTGTACCGGTTCCAATGTCTTTTCATTTCTGTAAAAACCGACAACACTGACTTTGGCAGAGGGTATCAGGTCAAACACACCGTCCATCATTCCAAGCCCGGCACGTAATATGGGAACAACGGTAATTTTTTTCCCTTTAATTCCTTCAATTTCAACTTTTCCGGCCCAGCCCTCAATCACTCTTTTTTCCGTGGCAAGGTCTTTTGTGGCTTCATAGGTCAAAAGCCTTGCAACTTCAGAAGCAAGATCCCTGAAGTCTTTTGTGCTGATGTCTTTTTGACGCATCAACCCCAATTTATGCTTTATAAGAGGGTGATCCTCTACAAATACGGTCATGGTGCCTCCTTTGTGCTGAATATTTTTTATAAAAATTTGTCATTAAGAAACTATTAAAATCATCCCGGCTAGTCAAGCAAATAAGTCTTTGGGCAAGTCTTATATTGATATATTTGATTTTTTATGCACAATAGAACGGATGATTCAAACACCTTATATATCGGTTGCCGTAATGCTTCCGATTATGAAGCCATATACTTACAGTGTGCCGGACCATCTTCAGGCGGTTTGTTCTCCGGGGATGCGGGTGCTGGTTCCGTTTCAAAACCGACGGGTAACCGGATTCGTCCTTGCCGGACAAAAAAGCTGCGAAGGGTTTACGGCAAAAAAAATCCTGGATATATTGGATGACCATCCGTTGTTTCCTGAATCTGAAATTTCCTTTTTTAAGTGGATTTCAGATTATTATATTCACCCTTTGGGCGATGTGATCAAGGCCGCCCTTCCTTCGGGTTTTGACCGCCATGACGTTTCTTGTGTGTTTGTCACAAAAAAAGGGCAGGACAGCTTGAATAAAGGAGGTCTTTCACCAGGGGAAACGCAGGTGCTCAAGTTTGTTCTGCAGCGCGAATCCTGTACCTTAAAGCAGGTGGTGAAAGCCAGTGCCAATGCCACCATCAATGCCCTGATTCGAAGAATGGAAAAAGAAGACCTGATAACGGTTTCAGCTGTATTAAAAAAAGACGGGGCCACCATAAAAAAAGAAAAGTTTATTCTTCCAGGCCATGGACAGAAAACCGCCATCCATATGTCAAAAAAACGGGAGAAACTTCTTTTGCTGGTAAAAGAGAAAAAAGAGATTTCCCTGACCGGGTTAAAAGTGCATATTCCCACGGCACCAGCATTAATAAAGCCTTTGGCTGAAGCAGGCCTGATCAAAATTATTCATCGCCAGGTTTTCAGAGATCCTCTGGGTGATCCTGTAGAGCCGGATACACCGCCAACGTTGACAGCACAACAGGCAGCAGTGGTCAAGCGGGTACTGGATCAATCAGGCCAGGGCTTTAGCCCCTATCTTTTGTCCGGCATAACCGGTTCAGGTAAAACAGAAGTGTATATGTCCCTGGTTTGGGATGCGGTTGAAAAAGGGAAGAACGCCATCGTCCTGGTGCCGGAGATTTCATTGATTTCCCAGACGGAAAGACGGTTCAGAGCAAGGTTTGGAGAAAAGATTGCCGTGATCCATTCTTCTTTATCCAAAGGTGAACTGTTAGACCAGTGGCGGAAAATCGCTTTAAAGAAAGTGCAGATTGTGATCGGGGCAAGATCGGCTGTTTTCGCACCGTTTGAAAATATCGGGGTCATTATTGTGGATGAGGAACATGATACCTCTTACAAGCAGGAAACAGGCTTAAGATATAATGCAAGGGACCTTGCCGTTGTCCGTGGAAAATTCAATGGTTGCCCGGTGATTTTAGGTTCAGCCACGCCTTCTGTGCAATCCTACCAGAATGTTGTTTTAAAGCGGTTCGAAGAATTAAAACTTGAAACCCGCATCAACCAGCACCCATTACCAAAGATTACCCTTGTGGACTTAAAAAAATACAAGGATGCCCAAGGGAGTGACAGGATCATAACGCCACAGCTTTCAAAAGAGATCCGGCACTGTCTTGATAAAGGAAACCAGGCACTGATTTTCTTGAACAGGCGGGGGTTTGCAACCTTTCCTGTCTGCAGGGACTGTGGGAAATCCTTGTCCTGTAAATATTGTGATGTCACCATGACCCTCCATAAAGGGAAGAATGTTTATCAATGCCATTTTTGCGGGTATGACCGGCCGGTTAACACCAGATGCCCGGAGTGCAACTCGCCGAAAATCAGACCATTGGGGTTTGGTACTGAAAAAGTGGAATCCATGATGAAAGCCATGTTTCCCGATGCAAGGCTTGTCAGGATGGATCAGGATTCAACCTCCCGGAAAGGCGCCACCATAAAAATATTAAAAAGCATCAGAAACCGGAATGTTGATATCATTGTGGGAACCCAGATGCTTGCCAAAGGCCATGATTTTCCCTCCATCACTCTGGTCGGCATTATTTGCGCAGATCTGTCCTTGAGCCTGCCGGATTTCAGGGCAGGGGAGCGAACTTTTCAGCTTCTTGCCCAGGTGGCCGGCCGTGCGGGAAGAGGGGATACGCCTGGAAAAGTGATCATGCAGACCTATAATCCCGAACATTTTATCATTGAGGCTGCCGGAAAACAGGATTTTTTTGAATTTTTTCAAAACGAGGCACCCTTTAGAAAAGCCTTGATGTATCCACCCTTCTCACGGATGATTCAATTAAAAATATCAGGTAATACCACAGAAAAGGTAAAAGCCTATGCCGTTAATGTGGCAACGGTTCTTAACACATTGCTTGAAACCAAAGAAAACCAACAGGCCAGTGTTCAGATCTTAGGGCCGATTGAGGCGCCCATTCAGAAGATTTCTTCGCAGTTCAGATGGCAGATTCTTATTAAAAGCCCCTCTTCTGCGCTGCTGAACCGCCTGGTAACCGAGATGATGGATCATCCGAAAATAACACCCCGGTCAGGGATCAGGCTGACGGTGGATGTTGACCCCTATCTTTTAATGTAATTAAGACCAGGGCGAGGAATATTTTCAACAAAAGAGGAACCAATCATCTGTCCCATCCCTGATACCAGGGATGGGACAGGGGGATGGATCAGTCGGAATGTCTTGCTTCCTTCAGGCGATGCCAGAAACTTTTGTAAAGAAAACTTTTTTCATCCAGGCCGCAGAGCTGTTCAAACATGGGTTTCGTCACGGTGAAGGCCAAAATGTCTTCGGGAAGATGCTGCCGCATGGCAATGTCGGTTGCCCCGATCATGGCCAGGGGCCTTTGGAAATCCGTGAACAATGCCAGCAGTTGACCGCATCCGGAACCGTACGCAGCTGTGATATGCCCCCGATCCGGGGCTGAATGAAAATATTCCGCCCCAGTGATCAGAAGGGATAACTGATCCGGGGTGACAAAGAAGGTCACGGTTTTCAGATATTCATAATGATCCTCCCTGAGCTTGGATATGACAATTGCATTGTTTTCCATGTGGTAGGGCGGATGATTTTCAAGCCATTGGCACATGGTCTCTTCTGATGCCTTTAACCCCTCCTGACCGGCAAGATACCCGGCCACAGCTTCCGAGGGCATGGCAGAAATGCCGCACATCCAGTGGCCGGCGCCCGGGCAGCTGAACGCTGTGCTATTGTCCTTGCTGATCATCGTACTTTTGTTGTCCTGCCAGTCTTTAAAATCGAAGAAAAGACAATCACTGGGCCGGGTAAACGGGGCAAAGAGATCCGGGTTCGGAAGATCGTAAACCCCTATAGGGGTGTGAGTGATGCCGGCGGTCCTGAGTAAGGTGTTTGTTTTTTTGTTCATGGAAGGCTCCTTTATTCTGGTTTACAGCAGGAAAATCCTGCATTGAATTGGAGCTTACCCGAACCGCGGGGTCAAAAATTGTAAAAACACGACAACTTCAGGAAATTTTCATGATCTGCAAGAATGACTGCTGCTCTTTGATGAAAAGGGATGGGGAGGCCCCGGTAAAGGCTTTGAAATCTTTGATAAAATGGGTTTGATCATAATACTCAAATTCGTGGGCCAGGGTAGTCAGGCTGTCGGGCGGCTGGGTTATCAGCTTGTTGAGTGCGGTCTGAAACCGCTGTAGCCGCTGGAATTGTTTGGGGCTTGTGCCCACATACCTGTTGAAAAGCCGCTCCAGGGTTCTGGGATGAACCCCGCATTGATTGCAGAATTCCCTGATGCCCAGTCCGGCTGAAAAAAAATGGCGCATCAGGCTTTCGGTATCGCTCTGCAGGAAGTTTTCCCGGTCCAGAAGAGAGAGAAAAAACACCTCCAGCACCTTAAGTTTGTCCAGCAGGTTTTTGGCCTCCTGTAATCTTTCTTCAAGATCCAGAGCCTCCCTGCCCAGGATCTGTTCGAGGCCGATGGTCGATCCTTTGAATTCAGACACCGGTATCCTGAAAAAGGGGTAAAACCCGGCCGGAAAAAAAGATGCTCCGAAAAGCATGATGCGGCCCTGCTGTTTCATCACCATATGTTCAGTGGTCAATCCGGAGAAAAAAATCTTACCAGGCGTTGAGTCCCTTTTCCCGCGCCGTTCATAGAAGATTGGAGATGAAAAATTAAAGATCAGGTCAATATTGGCCATCGGCAGGATTTTATGATTCATATCAATGTTCCTGAAGCTGTCAGATATCCAGAAATACTTGATCAGGGGCTTAAGCCCAAGTGACTCAGGGATGAATCTTTTAATCTCCATTGGTCTCCATTGACGGGAAAAGGTCTCCTGCTGCTGCCGTAATCCTGACAAGGAAAAAAAAGGTCAGCACAGGCAGAATAATCACCTGGATTAAAAACATCCCCACATATAAAAAGGTCAGGGCAAGCAGATTTTCTATTATTTTACCGGTATTGTCCATCATTGCGGCAAGAGCGGCTTTAAAGGCCGATGATTTTTGTTTTAAAAAAGCGGCACTGTTCTCAATTGTTCCCATAAAGCCGTCTATTTCAGGAAATGAAATTTCTTTAAAGCTGTCCAGTTCAGAAGACCCCATGGCCAGTTCCTTGTTGGCTTCAGAGATCTGTGCCATAAAAAAATGGGTGTGTATGGCTTCATTTGCCATTGAGGACAGGGGCAGGCAAAACCGAGCAATCAGAATGAGCAAAGCGATTCGAGCAAGGGTTGTCTGAAAACCCTTGAACCGGTCAGTCCTGCACCAGGACAAAAGAATCAGGGCAAACAGGAAAAAAGACAGCACAGGCGGCACAACAGAGACACTGATCTCATAGGCAAGTTTTTGAACCCCCAATGATGTGATTGCCGTCACCAGTACATCAGACAGACGTTCGGTCATATCGTCAATGGGATCCAGAGCCTGTCCGACAGCCAGGGACATTCCAATGCCGGCCGGTTCCAGCTGAAGGGTGGATTCTTTTATAATGGAAACCGAGGCATTGATCACCCTGCAGGTGGCATAGGCAATCCCTGCTTTTGCAACAGACTCGCGAAAATAATGATCCGCTGTCGTATCCAGGACAGGAAGCCTTATTCCGGAAGAAAAGAACAGGGCTGCGGCCAGGCAGATTCCCAAAACAGATTGGATGATTTTTTTTTGGGAGGTCATTTTTCTCTCCAGTTAAAATTAAACTGCCTGTCCAATTCAGCGGCTGAATAAAAGACCCGGGTCTGTTCTATTTCATGAACCAGTTTTACCACTGTGGCATTGTATGGAGCTGGAACACCTAATTTTTTCCCCAGCGTTACAAATTCACCATTCAGGTAGTCTATCTCGGTTTTATTCCCTTTTTGCAAACTCTGCAAGGTGGATGTAACAACTTTTTTGTTGCCTTTGGATGGGATGGCAAATTGCAAAAGAAATGCAGCCACAGGTGTTGGAAGACTTATCAGGGCTTTAAATGCAGACAGAGGAATCCCCGGAAGCCGGGCCAGCCCGATGCCGGCCTTATCTAAAAGCATGAGTGCTTCTTTTAATATCATGACCCCGATACGCCGAAGCCGCCGGTCTTGCATATATTCTCCAAGGGACAAGCCTGTCATGGCATCAATTCCGTTAGCCATGGCATTGATCAACAGTTTTGTCCACTGTGCGCCCCTGATATCATCACTGATAGTGGTATCACAGATAGGGTTCAAAAGGGATCTAATGTCATCAATGACTTTTTTGTTTTCCCCAGACGCCTTCCCGATGATGATCGGCTCTTTGTTCATGCAGGTCACGGTTCCGGGAGTGACAAACCGTGCATTCAAAAGCAGAATACAAGAGACGATATCGTGTTTTCCCAGAATGCCTGAAGCGATATCGATACTGCGGACACCGTTCTGCATCAGCACGACAGGGACACCCGCCGCGTTAGGCTTGATATCCCTGCAGGCACTTTCCAGATCCTGGGTCTTTACGGCTAAAAAAATGATATCCGGTTTGAATGCCAACTGCTCTGCTGTTTTGATGGCAATTGTATATTCACCCAGGACACCATCAATGAACAGTCCGTTTGACTGAACAGCCGTGATATGATCTTTTCTGCCGATCAGCGTAACATCCTGGCCATGGCAGGCCAGGATTCCGCCTATAAGGCTTCCAACGGCTCCTGCGCCCATGACAGCGATTTTCTTTTTACCGATATTGTTCATGTTCCCTTGCAAATTTTGTCCTGTCGTTATTATTGTTTTTAGCATCTTCAGGAAAATGCCGGGAGGATTTCCAAAAACAGAAAAATCCAATGATGCCTAAACTGCTGATGATCAACAGTGCACATGCAAGTCCGTTTGCGCCGCCGCCCAGCCTGTCCGACAGATAACCGGTAAGGGTCGGAGACCAGGCCCCGCCGAAAATAAGGATAATGGTTAATCCCAATCCCCATACCATACCTTTTGTATCCCGGCTCACAACAGATTGAGTCGCTGCCATTACTGCAGGATTTACTGCAGCGCTTGCTGCACAGAATAATGAAAACAGCACTAGGGCAACTCCCCCCTTGATACTGAAGTCACCTTCCCAATGATCAGGGAAAAAAACAACACATAAAAGTGATGCCATAATTGCCGCTGTACTCAAAAGGACCATAACGGCTGCGAAAAACATTCTGCCGGCAGGATGTTTTTTTTGCCATTTATCTGCGATACTCCCTCCCAGCAAAACCCCGGGCACTGCGAAAGCCCCGGTCGCCGCCATAAACAATCCTGCCATGTCTTCTCCTATTTGAAATTTTCTCATGATCAATGCAGGACTCCAGGTTAACACGGCAAAGGCCAGGGCTGTAAACAATGAATAACCAGCATAAAACCATACCAGGGTAGGAATTTCAAGTAATGATTTTACCTTGGCGGTCAATCCCTTTTTTTCCCCTGTGGCAGCTGGTGTAAAGGCAGTGGAATAGTCCTGCATAAAAAAGGCTGCAAATCCGATCAGGATGCCGGGTACGGCAAAAACAAAAAACGGGGTTTTCCATCCGCCATGGTGGGCTGAAAGATATCCGCCCAATATCAACCCCAAAGAGATGCCGATAATTTGAAACAGGTTGAAAATTCCCATTTTTTTTGCCAGGATATCTTCGGGGAAACTGCTGCTGATCAGGGCCATCCCGGCGGATGAAAAACCGGCCTGCCCGACCCCTGTCATCAAGTGTGGAATAAAGATTCCTAAAAAACTTTTCCCCATACCTGTAAAAAAGGTGGCAATGCTCCAGAAAATGGCCATTATGCCGATGCTTTTTTTCCTGCTCCACTGGTCGGCCATAAAAGAAAACGGTATGGCAAAAACCGCCACCCCCATAAACAGAGAAGTTGTTATCCAGCCGGCCTGGGCATCGGTTAAGCCAAGGTCAATTTTCATGGGCTCAAGAACCACTGAAAGAACCTGTCGATCCATAAAATTAATCATCCAGAGAAGTGAGCATATTACCAATACAAAGGTTGCTTTAGGGCCGCCAACCTCAAAATGTACAGCTGCCTTGTTTGTTTTAATTTCCATCTTGATCTGCCCCCTTGCTATTTAAAACCCATTGTATTTGGACGATTTTTTTAATAGTATAAAATAATTTACAGGAACCACAATGACGATAAGGGGCAATAAAGAAACAATTCGGTGCAAAAAAGGCTTGCAACCCCATGCGTGATACCTTAACCATAGATACAGCACCTGTTCTCGGCCATTTCTGTATACTGGCCGATCATGGCATCCCTGTTGAAGCACTTGAAACAGCAGTGGGAATGACCCGGGACATGCTTGAAAAAAAAGATGCCAGGGTGCCTTTTCTGAGCAATATTAAATTGATTGAAACAGGGATACAGGTTCTGGGGCCTGCGACTCCTTTGATGCTCGGCAGCAGGATCAGCCTTGAAAAACTGGGGGCCTGCGGTCATATTTTCAAACATTGCGAGAATTTAGAAGAGGTGTTACACCAGTTTCTTCGATATCAAAAACTGCTGTATGCCGTCTCTGGGTTTTCAATCACCCAGACCCCGCATTCCGTCATCATTGTCCATGCTGTAAAAATACCCCTGTTTAAGGGTTACAACCGCATCCTGGTGGAACTGGCATTCTCATCAATCATCACGGCGATGCAAGCGTTGACCGGAAAACAGGTAATTGCCCGTGAGATACGGTTTGCCCATGAAAAACCCGGCCATGTCAAAGCTTATCAAGACATCTTCCGCGCTCCGCTCCGGTTTGACCAGGAAAACGACATGATGGTATTGGACAAAATCCAATTAACAGTATCCATTCCCAGCAGCCATGCCTATATAAAAGATACATTGACACAGCATGCAGATGGGTTGCTGATAACTGTCGCATCAGGCTCCCGGTTGACAGATAGGGTCAAAGACCTTGTCAGGGAGAATTTACATAAAGGACATGTTGATATTGAGATGATATCTGAAAAATTGAATATGAGCCGGTGGACCCTGACCCGGAAATTGAAAAAAGAAGGCATTACCTTCAAGCATCTCATGGACTCGCTCAAGATGGAGCTTGCCCGACATTACCTTGTGCATACGCCTTTGTCCATTACAGATATTGCTTTTTTACTGGGATATTCAGAAACAAGCGTTTTCAGCCGTGCTTTTAAGAACTGGACCAGAGAAAATCCGTCCCAATTTAAACAAAAACTTTTCCAGGTCATGCCGGGACAGGTGACCGGGTCATGATGTCATGAAGCAATCTGCTCAGTTCTTTCATGTAATAAAGTTCGGCTATGGAACCTCTAAGCCCGAATTTTTATAATTCATGATGAAAAGGGATTGATTTTTCTATCCGCCCTCATTAAGATTAACCCTGATTTTAATATAACAAGGAGGCTGTGTAAGTTGAAAAGCAAAATAAATATTCTATTCATTATATTGTCTATGACTTTAATTTTCATGCCCGCATGGGCCCTGGATTTTGAGCCGGGACAATATGAAATAACATCTAAAATTGATATGCCTGGAATGCCTGCCACTATTCCTCCTCAGACAATAATCCAGTGTATGACTGACCAAGACCCTGTACCCAATTCAAACCTGGAAAATCAGGATTGTAAAATTACCAATATGAAACAGACTAAAACCACAGTTTCATGGGAATTGGAGTGTGTTCAGCAAGGTCAAAAAATGACCAGCACCGGCCAGATGACGTATAAAGGTGATGCCTTTGAAGGAACTATTCAAACCAATTTAGGTCCTAATGCTGGGAATATGGTTATGACCACAGTTATTACCGGCAAACGGCTTTCGAATTGTGAATAAATTATATTTTCACCTCATATTCTTGGACCAACCATTATTGCGATAGTTGGGCTGAAATGAGACCTTGGAAGTACGATTTTTTTTAATGAAAAACCACTTGAAAATGAACTGAATATTTCAGCTCCAGTAGATAAGGTTTTTAAATGGTTCATTAATCTAGATTCAAATTATTTGAATTGGCATCCGAAAACACATGAAGAATTTGTATGGCTTTCAAAAAAGCCAATTCAACATCACTCCACGCTACTCATAAATTCGGTTGTGATCTGCCAATTGAACAAAACCGCTTCGCGGAGAGGTAAAGCTGACGGGCGTTGACAGGTCATTCCGGCAACCCCGGATAATTCCCTTTATATTTAACAAAGAACCATGGACATGCCCCCCTGCTGATGTCTTATAATCAAAACTATGCTGATGTGCACAGTTCCATTTTTATTGCACTATCAGGACATTTAGTAACACAAAGACCGCACCCATAGCATTTTTTATTATCATAGATTACCTCACCATCTTTTATGACCCAAGCCCCAAACACACATCGCTCTGTGCAAATTCCGCATTGTGTGCATTGATCTTTATCTGCCACGGCAATATAGTCGGCATGGGCAACGAGATCCGGACGCCCCAGTTTTTTCATAAACGCAATATCATGGCAGCAGCATTCACAACAACTGCAAAGTGCGTAAACGTGTTGTTCAGGATTGTAAATGGTCAGATGCACAAGTCCGTATTCATTCGCCAGCTTCAAAACATCAGCAGCCCCCTCCATACTGACATGCCGCGCAGCTCCCTGGGCAACTTTCTTATCAGCCACATCATTCGTATAAAAACACACCTCCAGCGGATTGTTGCATTGTTTGTGTTTTGCTCTGCAGGCACAGTTTGCCAATGCAAAAGATCTGGAGTTTTTGAGCAGTTCAATCATTTGCTGCGTGGGTAAAACCCACTGTAAGAGGGATAGTGATTGTGTTATGGGTATCACTTTCGACGAGCTGGGAATTTTACCTTCCTTTACCCACCCATCGAACATCTCAAGGCGTTTTTCGAGTTCCTCATCGCGGTCCTGGCTTTTCATATTCCCCCCACCCCCTTATTAGTAAAAAAACAGGTTGATCTTGACCTTATGTTAAACTTGAATGAGAATAAAGTACACTCACTTGTCAGTATACTTATATAGGAGGAACAGCATGCGCAGAAAATCTGCAGAAACACGGCAGCAAATCATTGATGCTGCCTATACCCATTTTTATCAGAGCGGCTTTATGCGTACCGGCGTTGATGCTATTGCTAATGCGGCGGGTATTACCAAACGAACACTATATCAGCACTTTGGCAGTAAGGATGAGTTGATCGAAGCGGTGCTGGAACATCAGCATCAGATAGCTCTCGAACGTATCCGGCGTTGGGCCGACTGTATCACGGGAAAGCCAGATCAGATGGTGATGACGCTTTTTGATAAACTCGCCCAATGGGCCGCCGGAACAGAGTGGCAGGGATCCGGCTTTACCCGGGCGGCTATGGAATTTGCCGATCTGCCAGGACATCCGGCCAGGAAAGCGGCGCGTCGGCAAAAGGAGAAGGTCGAAATGTATCTGGTAGAAAAGTTTGCCGCACAGGATCTGGATGGTGCCGCACAGTTGGTGCGAGAAGTCTTGCTGTTGATTGAAGGGTGTCAGTCCCTTGCCCTGATTCATGATAATTTGGACTATATTGATGCTGCCCGCCATGCCGCCTTGATCCTGGTCCAAAACTATCAATCAACGCCGTTCAACTCAATAATGAGTTGAAATTAATTGGTCATAGGCAGAGGTGGACGTCAAGGGGAGATATTGCTGGATGTAAAAGTAAAATAACACCCGCCGTGCCCTAAATATAGAGTTTGTTAAAAAACAGATAAGGTCCCAGATTGTCATAGTGCTCATCTGAGATAAATTCTGCACTCAGGTATTTGCCTTTTTTTGCTTTGACAACCACTTCTTTTTTTACAATTGACTGTTTGGCATCATCCAGAACAAACTCAAGAAAGAGTTTGAGGCCCGGCCAGATATTCTGTTCAATATTGGTTTTGAGCATGATACCCTTGGAGTTCAGTTTTTTAATGATCATCTTGCCACTGCATTTGATACTGCCTTTGGAGATAAAGGTGCCAAGCAGCTGGGTCTTTTGTATGGATTCGATCTTTTTTTCAAGGATAACCATGTAGGTATGTCCGCATCTGCATTTGCACCTTACTTTGGTGCTCTGCCGTTTTATATCGTATTCTGAAAGCTGCATGATTTTCCCCCGCTGGCATTGTGGGCAGGCAAACCTGGCTGTATCAAGACTGTCAATTAAAATTTGCTGTTCCATTGTTAACTCCTCTCTTTTAATTAAAGCACGGGTATTACAGATTGCCCTTGAGTATTCATTAATACATTTTTTATGCCAATAGGATAAAATAGTATTTGATATTACTGAATTTATTGAATATAATTAGAAAAAAAGAATTTAATATATAA
>JAHJLN010000209.1 GCA_018821715.1 Pseudomonadota bacterium
CAGACAGATACCCTTACCTCATTAATCAACAGAAGAGGACTTGAAAAAAAGTTTGAATTGGAAAGAATCCGGGCCAAACAGAATGATGCCCCATTCACCATTATTATGGTGGATATCGATCATTTTAAACGGGTAAACGATACCTTTGGACACCTTGTGGGAGACAGTCTTTTAAAAAGTATTGCGCATCTGCTCAAAGAGTATTTAAGAAAAAACGATATTGCTGCAAGATACGGGGGAGAAGAGTTTTTAATCCTGTTGCCTGAAACAGGAA
Source organism: Pseudomonadota bacterium (assembly GCA_018821715.1). Classification (GTDB taxonomy): domain Bacteria; phylum Desulfobacterota; class Desulfobacteria; order Desulfobacterales; family Desulfobacteraceae; genus Desulfobacula. Next base: position 275 of record JAHJLN010000209.1, read on the forward strand.
TTGAGGGTGCAAAAGCTGTGGGGCAAAAGATTAGAAAGGCCCTGTCCACAAAAGAATGGAAACTAAAAGAATCCGGAGAAAGCATGGGAAAGATAACCGTTTCCATGGGAATTGCCTTATATAAACTCAATGAACCTGAAGAAGCGCTTATAAAACGAGCCGATGATGCCCTGTATCTTGCCAAGAACAAGGGCAGGGATCAGATTGCTACCCAGGAAGAGCTTTTAGTCGTTTGATGAAGTGGGCAGGCAAACCCAAAAAAAAGTAATAAAGACTGACCCCGGCTGAAAGACGCTGTCCGTGTTACCCCTGAATACTTTCTGATCTGTCCATTTCCCGATGTATGGCAAGTCCAATGGTTTTTAAAGAATACGGTTTTTTAATATATTGGCAAGCGCCCAGTTGCAGCGCTTCTTTAATCCGGTCAGATTTAGATGAACCACTGACAATGATGACTTTTTGGTGCGGGTATAATTTTTGTATTTCCTTATAGGTATCAAGTCCGTCAAAACCGGGCCCCAGAACCATATCAAGTATGATCAGATCAACAGGGTTGGTTTTTATATACTCAAGACTCTCTTCACCTGTGGCAACACATGCAACCGTATACCTCATGGCGGTCAGCATTCTGGAAGCAATTTCCCTTTGTTCAAGAATATCATCAACAACTAAAACAGCCTGACCGTGGCCTTTGATAGTCTCCAGATCCAGGGTTGATTTTGTTTTTTGGTCTTTATTTGTCACAGGGAAATAAAGGGTAAAAGTTGTCCCTTTGCCTTGAGTGCTGTGGATATCAATATGTCCGTTGTGATCCTTTATGGTGGTCCAGACAATGGTCATGCCCAATCCTGTCCCACTTCTGCCCATCCTTTTTTTGGTATAAAAAGGGTCAAATATTTTTTTCATATCATCAGGAGAAATCCCGACACCGGAATCAGAGACAACCAGCTTGATATAAAGTCCGGCTTTTATCTGAAGGTTGTTTTGATGGGTCAGGTCCATATGGCAGGCCTGTGTTGAAACGGCAATTTTTCCACCATGGGGCATGGCTTCTGCTGCATTGGATAACAGATTCATCAGACATTTGGACAAATGAACATAAGATCCAAGGATGCGGTGCTGTTTGCTGTTTAGGTGAATGCTGAAATCAATATCCGGGTAACGTGAAGTGAGTTCCAAATATTCAGCACTTGTTAAACAATCACCAATAACGATGTCCAGATCAATTGCATCTGAAACTTTAACACCTCTTCTGGCAAGAGTTAAGAGGTCTTTTACAATCACAGCTGCCTTTTCACCCGAGTTTTTAATTTGAAGGATGTAATCCCGGAAAGGATCTTCTTGGGACATGTCCATCAGGATTAATTCCGGATACCCCACTACACTGGACAACAGGTTGTTCAGGTCATGGGCAACGCCGCCTGCCAATGTTCCAATGGCCTCCATTTTTTCTGCCCGCTGGAGCTGGGCCTTTATTTCATTGCTTTTAAGCTCAGAAGTTTTTTTCTCCGTAATATCTCTTATTACCCCGTGTGTTCCTAAATATGATGTTTCAGTGGGCAGGTCATTTCTTTTATACATACCCGTGGATTGGAGTTCTGCATATAAAATTTCTTTTTTAGGTTTTCCAAAAGAATCAAATTTTAGTAATTGTAATTCATTCCATCTTTTTGTGCGGCTCCCGGTCCGTCTTTCATTAATAATCCATTTGCATTTTTGAGTATTGTTGCTGCCGACAATTTTTGAATAATGAAATCCAATGACATCCTTGGTTTTAAGACCGGTCAGTTTTTCTATGGAATTATTGATAAAGGTAAAATGACCTGTGTGGTCAAGTGTGTAAATGATGTCAGGTGAATTATCCACCAGATACCGATAATGACTTTGCGAAATGGCCAGTTTGCGATGAATATTTTTGTTTTCTATTTTTAAGTACTTTTGGGAAAGAGCGTTTTGAATCGTGTTGAGGAGTTCGGCAAATTCAAACGGTTTCCTAAGATAATCATATGCGCCTTTTCGCAGGGCAGCCACAGCAGAATCAACAGAAGCATTCCCCGTCATGATGATGGCGACCGTGTCTTGATTTTTTTGATGAATATTCCCAATGAGCTGATGGCCGAGCATATCCGGCAGCATGTGGTCGAGAAGTGCAATATCAAAAGAGTTTTTCTCAATCAAGGACAGGGCCTGCATGCCTGAGTCGGCCGTCAGAATATCGTACCCATGTTCATCCAGTAATGTTGCAAGGCTTTTACAGATGCGGGCTTCATCATCAACAATAAGAATTTTTGCTTTTTGCTGCATTCTTTCTTCTGATTTTAAATTTTAAGATGATTATTTTAGAGTCTTCAATTTATTGATATCTTGAAAGCAAGTCAAGAAAAAATACAAATTATTTTATAATGGGTTTAAAACAGAAAGCACCTGCTTTAGTTTTTTGTATGGGTTAAATCAATGGTCAGCGCATAAACGCCTTGTTCCAGTTTGGCCTGAACCGGGAAGTTCCCTTTTTCAAGCACTTTAAGCATGGCCATATTCGAGGGCAGGATATCGGCGGTCATACCCTGGGCACCTCTGTCTTTGGCCAACCTTGCCAGGAGTTGATACATATAGGTGGCAATCCCGTATCCCTGAAAGGCTTCATCAACGACAAAGGCAATATCCACAAAGGGTTTGCTCTGATGTTTGGCAAATCTTGCTTCGGCAATAATGATCTGTTGTCCCGGCTCTCCTATAAGGGCGACAATGGAAAGAACATTTCGATAGTCAACATTGACATATTCCTGCATTTTTTCATGGGGCATGGTTTTTATGGGACTAAAATATCTGTAATAGATCGCCTTATCGGAAAATCGGTAAAACAACCGTCTCATCTGGTCTTCATCAGAGGGTTTAATGGCCCTGAAAAGAACATTGTTATCATCTTTGAACAGATATCGGGTCTCAATATCAGCCGGATAAAAATGGGCACTGTCTGCCAGAAAGAGTTGATCTTTGTATAAAAGATTGATTTTTTTTGCCCCTTCAACCAACAGGGGTCGATCTTCTGGGTGGGCAATTTCGATCAGCGCCTGGGCACGTTCCCTTTGCGTTTTTCCCCTTAAATGGGCAATTCCGTGTTCTGTTGCCACAAGATCAATGGATTCGGCAAGGCTTAATAAATCGGGTGAATTTTCTATGGAAAGACGAATGTTGGGCTTTCCCTGGCGGTTTCTGCTGGGAAGGGCGATAATCGTGTAGCCGCCCCTGGAGATTTCAGCACCATTAAAAAAATCCGCCATTTGACCGGGACCTGCCGTCACATGCCCCTTGCTGTTATGCAGACCGACAAGGCCTGAAAGATCAACCCGCCTGACCGGGATGATAAACACAAACCGGCGGTTTCTGCCGATTTCCATGGGGTTGAATACTTTGTCAATACTTTGAAACTCGACCATTGGATTTTTATCAAGAAACTGCATCAGTTCTCTTGTGCCTAAAGCATAAGCTGTCAAAGATTTGCCCTGGTAAAGTCCTTTTTTTCGATTGGTAACCGCTCCGCTTTTTACCAGGTCCATTACGGCATCCGTAAAAAACGGGGTATGAATTCCCAGGTCTTTTTTATCAGCCAGGTGTTTGGGCAGGGCCTCGAAAATCGGGCCAAAGGTAAAGGCAAGGCAGCTGCCGTCATCAATGACAGAGGCAACATTGGCTGCCAGTTTGTCAAAAACAGGGTCCACAGGGAATCTGGGAAAGTAAAACGGAGGAGCCGTGGATTCTATAATCATATCAAAGGCATCAAACGGAACAAAGGTATCCCCTAAAGTAAAGGGAATATCAAGGTTGATTTCACCGACAACAAGATTGGCCTGGGCCATCGCTCTTCGGGCCACATCAACGCCTACACCCAGGCTGCAGTAACCGGCCCTGTTCGGGGGCGTTATCTGGACAAAGGCGACATCAATAGGGATCTGCCCTTCCTTCATAAGCAAAGGGATGGCTGAAAATCTTGAAGGGACCAGATCCACCTGGCCGGCAAGGATGGCCTCGGCTGATACCCATCCGGAAAAAAAGGTTTTCAGGCGATATCGTTTTGATTGCAATGCCTTGTAAGAGATCGCATCCCCGAAACTGACAAGCTGGATCAGGGTCAGGTCCTGAAGGCCGTGCCCTTCTGCCTGCATGAGGCAGTTGACAAGGGTTCGCGGTTCTGCAGAACCTGTGCCGATAAAAATGTTCATTCCCGGTTTAATTTTTTTTAACACATCGTCCGGAGAGACGGTCTTTTTTTTCCATGACGGTTTCTTTTTAAGTAACATATCGCCTAAAATCCTTGATTTAAATCCTGTTGATCCTGATTCGCCATAGGATCCACAAAAAAGTTTTAGGTTAGCCATATAAAAACTTGTGAGATAATAGTATTAATAATTGAATCTGTTTGAACTGTCCATACAATTTACATTGAAGATGCTGTTTTTAAATATCGGGTTGTGCCGCAGCTGTGCCCAGTGTGATCTATAGTATATAGTATCTTTTCATAAAAATGAGTGATAATAAGATGGAATGAATTGGTTTGTTCTTGCACTCATATCAAGCATCACCCTGAGTTTAAGGGAAGTTGTTGTAAAAAAGGCGGGAAAAGAGCTGTCTTCAGCATTCATGAGCTGGGGACTAAATTTTTTCATGTTCCTCATTTTTCTTGCACTTAATGTTATCTGCTTGAATTATCATGTCGTCACCCTGTCCTTTGTGTGGGTTTTGATGATTGCAGCAACCCTGGATTCACTTGCCACAGTGCTCTATCTTTGGGCGATCAAGACCGGTGATCTGTCAAAAATTATTCCCATGCTCTGCTTTATACCGGTAATTCAGCTGTTTGTGACCCCCATCCTTATCCATGAAAATCTGTCTTTGATGGGTATTGCGGGTGTTCTGGTCGTTGTGTGCGGATCATATATCCTCAATATAGAAACACGGGACGGGTTTTTGTCACCCATTAAAAGTGTTTTCAAGGACAAGAGTTCAATGACGATGCTGGCGGTAGCCTGCATCTGGGGCGTGAGTTCAAGCTTTCATAAAATGGGTGTGAACCAGACCAATGCATTGTTCTGGGGCGCGTCAGAGATAGGGCTTATCTCCCTTTTTTTATTTCCGTTTGCCGTCTGGTCGGATAAGGGTGATTTTTCTTTTTTAAAATTAAAAAAAACACTTTGGCCGGCACTTTTCAGCACATTAACCGTTTTGTCTTACTATACGGCCATCAGCCTTGGACCGGTGGCCTATGTATCTTCGGTTAGGCGGCTGGGCGTATTGTTCAGCATGGTGATCGGCATTGTGGTTTTAAAAGAGAAACTCAACAGCCATGGGTTTGCAGGTGGGATCATCATGATCACAGGGGCCTGCATCATCAGCCTGTTCGGATAACCGTCAAAAAGAAGACAATTGTTATCTGTTTTTCAATTTTTTAATATTGTCTTTTGCAAATTCAATGGCAGGATCAATTTCCAGGGCCATTTCATAATATTTTATGGCAAGTTTGAAATCACCTAATTCCCTGTAATTTGAACCGATATTGGCATAGTTGATGGCAAGGGAGGGGTCCACCGCAAGGGCATTCTCAAAACAGGTAATGGCGGTTTCATGGTTTTTCAGCATAAAATGACAGAATCCCATGGTATTGAACATATCCGGACGCTGGGCATCGATGGCAAGGCCTTTTTTGCAGGTTTCAACAGCGCTTTCATAGCGTTCAAGATCCTTTAAACAGGCCCCCATGTGGGAATAAATATCCGGCATATTCAGTTTTACGGGATTTCTGTTCAATGCGGTTTTAAATTCCTGTAAAGCAGCATCCTGTTCATAAACAGCATTGAGCATCAGGCCTTTATAAAAACTTGTATAGTATTTGCCGGGCAGGGCTTTTTCCAGATCATCCAGTTTTGACAGGGCCTGGACAGGATTAAAATTTTCTGTGATGAGCCTGGCCAAAAACATGCCCACACTGGCAGCAGCAGCTCTTTCCCTGAAATGCGCTCCGGGAATGATCGCGTAAAACGCTGGAATTTCAAGGGCGTCATGCCGGGTGTTGATGACAATAATCTCATACGCTCTTTTATCCAGGGCATGGATCAGGTTTTCTACCTCTATTTTTATATTGTTGTCTGAAAGATCAGGCAATTGATCCATATTGATCATTTTTTCAGGGTGGGTGATAAACCTTGCTTCTTCTATATAGGTAAATTTTGGCAGGCCGCTGGCAACATAATTGGACCCTGAATTAAAGTCTCCGGCAAGCTGGGCTGTTTCTGTCAGCGCTCGGCTCATGGCCTTTTGAGGATCAGGTGATGTTCCGGCAGTCCAGACAATTTCACTAAAGTCAGGAAAGGTTTCAGGATCCCAGGCAAGAACGGCAATGGTGGGTATGCCCGTATCCAGGGAAAAATCAGATGCATAAACCTTAAGACCTTGTTTTTTATATTTTTCCAGCATTTCAATGACCAGAGGATCTGTAAAAGAATCAAGGTTGATTCCAGGGACATTCAAGTTTCCATGGCTGACAAGGGAAGAGGTATGGCGTTCTACCAATTCGCAAATTCCCTGGCTTAGCGCTTCTTCCGTACAATTTCCAGCACTGGGCCCGTTAAATTCATTGATCATGTAGAACCAGTTAAACGGAATCAGAACCTCTTGTTTTTTTGTCAGATTATATCCTTGGGTCCATTTTAAGGGGAGGTCGTCAAAGATGGGTTTGACTTTTAATGCCTCTTCTTTGTTATCATGGACGGATTTAATGATCTGTTCATAGGAAAGCGCTTTTTCCCCCAGCGCTTTCGGGGTTGAATAAAAAAAGTTTTCTTCTTTTTTTACAAAAGAAAAAAAACTGAACCGTTCTGCAAGCTCCATTACGGCACTGGCTTCTGATTGCTCAGGGGTTCCGCCTTTTCCCATCTGCTTTTTTGTTCCGATGATATCAATGGCATCAGCGCCGCATTCACTGAAAAAGACCGGTATGTCCAGCCGCCCGTTATCAATCCTTCGGGTCCGGCTTAAAATATCCAGATTCAGTTGGGCTGTTTTTTCTTTAAATCTTGCCACTGTCTCTTGGGGAGACATGATCTTGTCCTGGTCATATGTATAGCCTTTGAGGGCATCCTTTAACTCAACTTTATAACTCATTCAATGTCCTTGAAATTTATCCTTAATCTTTATATGCGCTCTATCGCATCTCCTACAGTGATGGTTCCACCTTTGAGGATCTTAGCAAATACACCTTCTTTGGGCATAATGCAATCCCCGGTCCGGTAATAAATGGCACATTTTTTATGGCACTCTTTTCCGATCTGGGTGATTTCCACAAGCGCTTGTTCACCGAGTTTGAACTGTTGGCCAATGGGCTGACTTTTCCAGTCAATCCCGGTTGTTGCAATATTTTCAGCAAAATCCCCAAAGTTTAATTTAAAGTCTTCCCGGCTTGCTTTTTCAATACTTTCTGCAGCCAGAAAACTCAATTGCCGGTGCCAGTCACCAGCGTGGGCATCCTCTTTGATCCCGTGGTTTTCTATGAGCTCTGCCGATGGGACACATTTTTTTATGGTGCCCTTTTTTTTACTGACGGCAATGGAAACAATTTTCATATTTTATTCTCCTATACTACATTGTGACACAGTATATATCACAAGAGGGTATGCCCCTGTCAATACAAAACAAGGCTTGCGTGTTGTAAAGGTGCTCCCATGTACTTTTGCCTCAAAACATAAAACGGATCTGAAAGAATCAAGCAATATGTCCGGTTTTTCTGTCTTTGCCATTAAAGATCTGAAGGCTTTGTGATCGGTTGACGACAAATGCTTCCTTCACAAGGGTACGCTGTTGTCATGCCTTTTAAAGCCTTTTTCCCCCTGACCAGGGGAAGTGTTTTTGATATGGCATCAAACTGTTTTCCTTCCCGGGCAACCACTATGACCCGGCCGGGTTGAAACCGCTTTCTAAGGATATCTAAAAACGGATCGGCCGTCTGTGCTTCATCTTTGGGCATAATAATGACCATTTCCCTGGCAGGCCGGGTTAAAAGTTCCGAGGCAAGCAGGATTCCGGAAAGGTATTCAGGTGATTTTAAAAGACGGTCTGAAAAAAATTTCAAGGCATTTTCTGCCCGTTCCCGGTAACGCTTTTGATCGGTATACAAGTACAGCCGGATAAGATTCATGGCAGCAATACAATTGCCGGAAGGAAGGGCACCGTCATCTGAAGGTTTTTCCCTGGCAATCAAATCTCTTTGCCCTGCCGGTGTCATGAAAAAACCGCCATGGGCCTTGTCTTCGAATTTTTTTTGGATGAAAGCATCTATATCCATTGCTTTCAACAGCCATTGGATATCAAAGGTGGCTTCATATAGATCTATTAAAGCAGCAGCCAGGAAAGCATAATCATCAAGAAACCCCTCATGTCCTCTTTTATTGTCCTTAAAACTATGGAACAGCAGTTGATTCTGCCACAGGTTTTTGAAGATAAACCCATGGGTCTGAATGGCGGCATGGATATATTTTTCCTGGTTAAAAGCAAACCCTGCCTTTGCAAGCGCTGAAATGACAAGGCTGTTCCATGACAGGATGATTTTATCATCCCGGCCCGGAAGCTTGCGGTTTGATCTTTCCTTATAAAGGAGTTGATTGGCAGTGGCAATCATGGTTGCAAGATCTTTTGCAGAGATCTTTTCATCTGCGATCAGATGTTCTTGGCCTGAAACATGAAGAACCTGCCGCAGGTCTTCCCTATCGTTAAACCCATAATAGCCTTTGATTATTTTTGAGGTGTGTTTATCAAACAAGGCATCTATTTCTTTGACCGTCCAGGTAAAAAAATATCCTTCTTCCAGGTTCCCGGACGGGGTGAGACTGTCTGCATCTGTGGCTGAAAAAAATCCCCCTTCAGGAGACTGCATTTCCTTTAAGAGATAATCCAGGGTTTTTTGAGCCGTATGCTTGTATCGTTCATTTCCCGTCAACTGATAGGCTTCAGTATAGGCAATAGAGAGCAGGGCATTATCATACAGCATTTTTTCATAATGGGGGATATGCCAGGTGCTGTCTGTTGCATACCGGTGAAAGCCCCCGGCCACATGATCATGGATTCCCCCGTTCATCATTTTATCAAGAGTAAGGGTGATCATATCAAGAACCTGATCCTCCCGGAAATTCATGTAATGGCGCATCAAAAGCCCAAGGGGAAGTGAGGAGGGGAACTTGTTTTGACCGATTAATCCGCCGTTTTCCCAGTCAAATCCTTTTTTAAAGGCTTCAATACTTTTTACCGTCATTTCATTTGTCGGAAGCCTACTGCCGCCGATCACGGCAGCGGCCTGTTCAATGGCGGTTGTAATGGTATGCCCGGCGGTTTTAACGGCCTGATGATCAATGTGATATGCCTGGTTAAGTTTTTTTAAAAGGGTTAAAAATCCCAAAGAAGTACCCCTGTCTCCATCCCTTGCAGGAAAATAGGTACCGCCATAAAAGGGTTTTTTATCCCAGGTTAAAAACAGGGTCATGGGCCACCCTCCGCTGCCCTGCAGCGCCATAACAGCCTTCATGTAGACCGAGTCAATATCGGGTCGTTCTTCCCGGTCTACCTTTACGGCAATATAATGCTCATTCAAATACGTTGCGATTTCAATATCTTCAAAAGATTCTTCTTCCATCACATGGCACCAGTGGCAGGTGGAATATCCGATACTGAGAAGGACAGGACGATCCAGCTGCTTTGCAGCTTCAAAGGCTTTTTCCCCCCACGGATACCAGTTGACCGGATTGTGGGCATGCTGAAGCAGGTAGGGGCTTGATTCCAGGGCCAGTCGGTTGGTAAATTTCGGCGTTCCATTGGAATCCAGATGTTTTGTTCGCAAAGGATTCTGTTTATTCTTTTCCATTTCACTTATCCTTTTTGCCAGGTCGCTGTCATAGGACAGGATACCGGGAAGCGTGTCGGAAAAAGCAAAACCTGCATAAAACAAGCTCACACTCAAAAGGATAAATATATTTTTATACATTGTTTTATCCAGGACTAATAAACCATTGCATAAACCTGTCCTTTTTCCTTCCATATATCGGTATGGCATCCTTTAATGTCATTTTCAAATCTGCTGCCATCCGCCATTTCAAAGTCAAGGTGATCATAGTCCAGGATAAACACAGAACTTACCTTGTCCTGATTTTGATAAAAAAGGTATGCGGTTCTGCATTCACCCAGAACACACAGCCGTCCCCCAAGCAGGACATAGCCTTTGTCTGTTAAATCAGGGAGGATAACGTTAAACTTGAGCTCTTTGCTCAGCATACTCAAAGCCTGTTCAATCTGATCACCTGTAAAGGACATGGCCGTATTCCCTTTGAGATGGCTGGCCACGGCTTTTTCACTGAGCTGTTGAAGGTTTTGATAGCGAAAAGGCGGGTTAAAAAACACCATGAACACCATGGCAATAATCAGTGCAAAACCGGCAACAATGCCTGCAATTTTTTGCTTTGCATACAGGATCGGGGTTTTTGCATGGTCAAGGGTTAATTCAATCTGGTCAAACAGACCTTTTGGGAGTTCTTCCTGAAAAAAGGCGGCTTGGATGCTTTTTTCAAGCCCTAAATCAATATTGTAAAGCGCTTTACAGTTTTCACAACTCTCCAGGTGCTCTTGGGCAGCAGGGGTTATTTTATCCGTAAACTCATCTCTTGCTAAAAGCCAGTGTTGAAAGTCTTTACAAATCATTTGCGGTTAATGGAAACACTTGTCTTAAAGTTAATATATTAGGATTGTTTTTTAAATTCATCTGTTTTAATAAATGAACCTTCAATCCTTCCCGTGCCCGGGTCAGCCTTGACATAACAGTACCAATGGGGATTTGCAGGGCATCTGCAATATCTTTATACAACAGTTCATCCATATAAAATAACATCAGAACTTCTTTGTATTTTTCCGGCAATTGATCCATGGCTTTTTGAACTGCTTGCCGGGTAGACGCTTTTGCAAGCATATTTTCCGGGTTGTTTACAGCAATACTGGCTTTCAAAAATTCTATGTAATCTGTTTCCGTCAGTTTCTGCCGGCTTTTTTTCTTGTGATAACTTTTTAAAAAATTATTTCTTAATATTCTTAGCAACCAGGATTTGCACTTTGATTTTTCCCTTAACTGATGAAATTTATTAAAAGCCATCAAATAGGTTTCCTGGACAATATCTTCAGCATCAAATACATTGCCGCAATACTTAAGCGCCACATTGTATAAAAGTTTCATGTGCGGATACGTGAGCGTTTTAAACTCTTTTTTGTGCGCTGTGTTTTTGAATATCATGTAATCATGTCCTGACTTTGCCTCCTTTCTTTATATTAATCAGATTACGGGTCAATTCAATTGTCCGGCTAATATTTATTTAAAAAATATCTTTAAACTTATGACGAAAGATTCATTTTTTTTATTCCAAATCTTAAAAATTTCTTTCAGGTTCCAGGTGAACCATGACATCAATGATTTTTGGATTGGTTTGAATCAGGGTGTGTTTTACTTGTTCGGATATATCGTGACCCTGGATAACAGACAAGTGTCCGTCAACTTCCAGGTGAAGATCAATATAAATATAATTGGCAAGCTTCCGGGTTCTCAATTTGTGAACCCCTTTAACGTTTTGTATGGTAATGATGGTTTTTTTAATTTTAATAATTTTTTCTTTTGAAATTCCTGTGTCTAAAAGGTCATTGATATTGGTGAAAAATATTTCCAGTCCCAGTTTAATAATAAAAGCCGACACAATGATGGCGCCGATCTGGTCCAGAAATCTCAATCTTGGATCTATTAAAGATGCGATAACAGCAACAAGGACAGGAATGGAGGAAAAGGCATCGGTTCTATGGTGCCAGGCATTGGCTTTAACGGCAGAGGAATTGATTTTGATGCCGACCTTGTATGTAGCTTTGAAAAGGAGTTCTTTTACAAAAATTGAAATCAGCGGACCGATGGTGACGATCCAGTTCAATTGCGGCTGGTTTTTTTCCAATAAGGAAACAATGCCGTTATATCCAATGGCACAGGCAACAAAAATAAGGATAAATCCGATAATAATGGTAATAAAGGATTCAATTTTGTGATGCCCGAAGGGGTGATCCTCATCCGGAGGTGCGGTCCAGTATTTTACCCCGAACAAAATAACCAGGTCCGAGGAAGTATCTGAAAAACTGTGAAGGGCATCTGCCACAACAGCCTGACTGTTGCCCAAAAAACCAATTAGAAACTTGATGACGGACAGGATAATATTTACCACAAGACCGATCAAAGTAATCTGTTGAATTTGGGCTTTTTTGTTCATTTTTATTCCTTCCCCGGCCTTTTTAAATCGTCTTTAAAAGGAACGATAAAAAATTTTTAATAGTATAATCTAAAGCCGGGCTGAAATAAAGGGGTTTGATTCTTCTTCACAGGGAGATCAAGAGTTCCCTGCTGCAAATATCTTGATTTTTTCGGCTGAATTCATAGGATTCAATCACTGCTGTAATTTTGCAGGCAATCTCAGAAATTTAAAATTTTCATTAATTTTTTTAATAAATGTATCCTTTTTGATTTCTCAATCGTCTATGTAATTAGAGTTAGAATATTTTTTGAGAAGACATTAAAATTTTTGATAAACAAGACGGAGATAAAAATGGAAACAATGCAAAACAATTCATGTGGTTGCCAGGCAGTCACAGAAGAATCAAAGCCGGCAAGCAGTGAGTGTTATTCGTCCAACAGTGACTGTGATTATGCCTGTAATAAGTTGTCAGATCCAAAGTGGAGTAAAGAAAACATGGAGTATTTTCCAGCTGGCTTTGCAGCTGAGAATGGAATTTTTAAGGACATATCTCCAAAAGAAACACATCAAATGATTCAGGAACGAAACCAGGATCAAAATTTGGTTGTTCTTGATGTAAAAACAGAGCAGGAGTATTTCAAAATTCATCTATCCGATTCCAGGAGTATGGATTTCTTTTCTAAATCCTTTAAAGACGACTTATTTTTGCTGGATAAAAACAAAATCTATATTGTTATTTGCAAAGTCGGTATCCGTAGTGAAATCGCTATGAATTTGATGAAGAAAATGGGTTTTAAAGAAGTCTATAATGTTTTAGGTGGGGATGAAAGATGGATTGCCCAAGAAATTCCCTATGAGTGAATTAATCAACCCTGCATATTTACATGATAGTAGCATGATTTGAAAGGGACCCTGAAATAAGTTATTTCATCTGGATTGAGGCTATTCCCTTTCCGGTCCCGGAACGTGATGAAGATATCTTGTAGGATGCTTTTCAGTGACAAAAAGGGTTTTAGCTTTTTAGCTAAAACCCTTTTAATTTCTGGTAGGCACGAGCGGACTTGAACCGCTGACTTCTACCGTGTCGAGGTAGCACTCTACCAACTGAGTTACGCGCCTGAATCGTTATGTTCTATTACCAAACACCTTGGTTTGTGTCAAGAAAAAGGTGTGTTTATTGTGTTGTATTCTGTGTTGCATCTACTGGAGTTGTTTTGTTCTGGTTATCCTCATTAAACAAAGAGGTCTGCTCTTTTTCAATAAACTTAATGATGACAAGGTTTTCTGTCACACCTGAAATTCCCAGCCCAAACGACTCAAAGGTTTTCAGCATGACGGCATCGGCAAACTGGGAGGCTTTCCCTTTAAAAAAAACTTCAATAACCGCATAGTTTGACCCCATCTCTTTGGGCTGCATATTCTCAATACCGGGCATCTGGTTTAACCTTTGTTTTAATGCGATAAACCTAGGCAGGAAATTGTCTCCTTCAAGTTTGACATCAAAGGCATGCTCTTTTCTCAGATTCTGTGACCAATAGGCATCCATTTTTTCACTCAGATCCTGAGCTGTCAAGGTGGCTGCCTTAGCAATTGCCTGAATATTTCCCTCCTGGTCCATGTCGCTTTTTGCAACTGCCTGTATCTGTGAAATTAATACTTTTTCGCCAGTCTCTAAGTCGTATCCTTCCAGGTTGATTTCAGCAGTATAGGTTTTTTCTTCGCCCATGCGGTTGATGGCTTCTAATGAGCTTGCTTTCCCAAAAACAATCATGTCGGCTTTCATTTCTTTGCCAAGATTCCTGGCTGCGGCCACATCATAGATGGAATTAAATGTAATATTATAAAAAGAAGGGTCAGGGCGAGCCGGGCCGTTTCCCGTAACAACAAAGTGATCCTGGATCATTTTGTTGATGATAATCTCTTCTGCGCTGGACTGGTAAGGAATCGGGTTATTCCCCCACCAGTATTTGGGCAGAAGATCTGACGGGGTTTTTTCCACGATAAAAAACAGGATCACGGGTTTATCCTTATTGGCATTGATGATTCTGGCATCAATCAATGTTTTTTCAAGCAGATTGATATCCACTTTGGATTCAACACCCACAAGGTAATAGCCGTTATTTTCAATTCCGCCAAGGACACGATAGGTAATAATGTAATCCTTGGTACGGGACAGGATCTGATCATAAAAAAAGTCCAGCTTTGATGCAAACACCTGTCTTGAGACCAGTGTGCTGAAAGCATTCTGAACCGCTATGTCCAGGGCGTCTGATTCTGCCTGCTGTCGGGCCTGCTGAATATTATGATTGACAATCATCCTTTTGCCCGTGGTCACACCCGTTAATACGTCAGCATCTCTTGCCGCACTTGCCGGCAAAGACATGAACAGGGCACTGGCAATCAAAATAATAAAACCCAGAGCTGTTGTTTTCTTAATCATCCTTATTATACCTTTCTTTCAATGGAATAATCTGCGATCAGGCACAAAAGCTGTTTGGATTGACCATCGGAAAATCCATTCAAACACGCTTTTGCTTTTTTAACATGATCTTGTGCTCTATCCTTAGTATATTGAATTCCCTTGTATTCATATAATTTTTCCTTTAATTTTTCAAAATCATCCGGGTTAAACCGTGGTGCCGCAATCATATCCTTCATCCATTTTCCATCCTCAACAGAGGCATTGGCAAGACTGTGGATCAGTGGCAGAGTGAGTTTTCCTTCCCGCATATCTGCACCCGGATTCTTCCCCAGCTCTTTGGCACTTGCCGTGTAATCCAAAAGATCATCAGCCATCTGAAACGCCATTCCCAGGTGAAACCCGTACTGGCTGAGGGCCGCCTCTTTTTCTTTTTGCGCCGCGGCAAGAATGGCACCGCTCTGGCAGGCGCCCTGGATCAAAACAGCTGTTTTTCTTTCAATGATCTCAAGATATTCTTGTTCGGAAAGATCTAATTTTCCTTTTTTTGCCAGCTGGTCTATTTCCCCCTGGGACATGTCCCGGGTTATTTTTGCAATCACGGATATGATCTCGGGTTCTTTTGTTTTTGCGGCAATACCAAGGGCCCGGGCCAAAAGGAAATCTCCTGTCAGTACAACTTCGGGGGCAGACCATTTTGTATGGGCGGCTTTTTTGCCGCGCCGGACAGCGGCTTCATCCACCACGTCATCATGTAAAAGGGTTGCGGCATGGAGGTATTCAAAAATCGTGGAAAACTGGATTTCAAACCCATTATGGTATCCGCAAAGTCTGGCGCTGTGAATCATCAAAAGCGGCCTAAGCCTTTTTCCGCCGCTGAAAAGAAGATGGGATGCGATTTTTTTTACCAGTTCCACATTTGGGTTCAAATTTTGTTCAAGGGCAATTTCAACTTTTTCAAGATCTTCTGCCACAATTTCCATGATGCTTTGTTTTATCCCTTTTGTCATGCAATCACCCCTGCAATATCGTATTCAAACGCATCTGTAATTCTTACCTTAACAAAGGTGCCGATTTCAAGCCCATCTGAATAAATAAATGTCATACCGTCCACCTCCGGAGCCTGGAACATGGTCCTGCCAATGTAAACGCCTTGTTCTGGATTTTCTTCAACAAGGACTTCAACAGTCTTGCCCACGTATTGTTCATTCTTTGTTTCCGATAGTTTGGCCTGTGCTGACATGATCATGTCATGGCGTTTTTCTGCAATTTCAAAGGGTACGTGATGTTTTAAAAGGTGTGATTTAAGATCCTGAGAATCCGAATAGGTGAATACGCCCAGATGATCAAACCGGACCTCCTTGATAAACTGCATCAGTATGTCAAAATCCTGCTCTGTCTCACCGGGAAATCCCACAATGATGGTTGTTCTCAAGGCAGCTGCCGGGTCGATTTCTCTGATGGTCTTAAAAAGGGCATAAAGATCTTCAGTGGTATAGGGCCGTCCCATTTTTTTAAGTATGGCTGAAGATGCATGCTGGATGGGGACATCATAGTAAGAACAGATAGAGTTATACTGTTTTACCGTCTTTATCATCGATTCTGTCAATGTTGTTGGATGGGTATATAAGAACCTTATCCAGACATTCTCTTTTTCAAGGGTATGGGCCAGAGAGGAAAGAACCTGATCAAACCCTGTGCCATCTTGAAAATCCTGACCGTAATCCGTTGTATTTTCAGCGGTCAGGATAATTTCTTTAATACCTCTTGCAACAAGGCTTTCAGCCTCTTTGCAGATATCATCTATCGGCCGTGAGCGCTGGATGCCGCGAAGTTGAGGAATAATACAATAGGTGCATTTTCTATTGCACCCTTCAGACACCTTGATATAGGAAAAAGCGTCAGAAGAGAGCTCTCTTTGCTCACAAAGGTCCTGAAAGGGTCTTTTGCTGGGATCGGGAAAAAGGGTCAAAGGTTTGATATCTTTGCTCTCGACCACCGCCACAATCTGATCACAGGCAGCTGTGCCTAAAAACGCATCCACTTCCGGCAGTGTGGACAACAGATTTTTGTCATCCTTGTACCGCTGGGCAAGACATCCGGTGGCAATCAGTTTTTCACAAATCCCTTTTTCCTTGAATGCCGCCATTTCCAGAATAACATCAACAGCCTCATCAGAGGCTGTTGATATAAATCCGCAGGTATTGACAATGATCACCTGGGCGCAGGACGGATCATCCGTCAGGCTGTGACCGTTTGCCACAAGCTTTCCCAGCATGATCTCACTGTCAACCTGGTTCCTTGAGCATCCCAGCGTTTCAAGGAAAACGATCATATGGTTTTGGCCATCAGGTCTCCCAGCTGTTTGGAAAATCTGGATGGATTATCCAGCTTGCCGCCTTCACTGATGACGGCAATATCAAATAGAAGATCACTGTAGTCTTTTAAGACAGGGTTGGTGGTGTCGGTTTCAAACATTTCTTTCATCTTGCCCATGACCGGATGATTCACATTGACTTCCATCACCCGTTTTTGTTCCGGTGTTTTCTGGCCCGAGGCTTTCATGATTTTTTCCATGTATGCACTCATGCCCCAGTCATCCCCGGACAGGCAGGAAACTGAATCTGTAAGCCTGTTGGATACCACCACATCCTTGACCTTTTTTTCAAGCTTGCCTTTAAGAAAGGACAGGAGAGCTGAATATTCATTTTTCTTTTCATCATCCACTTTGTCAAGTTCCAGATCCCCTTTTTCCGCACTCTTGAGTTTCTTTTCCTTGTATTCCGGAAGGGACTGGGTGACCCATTCATCAATAGGGTCTACCATTAAAAGGACTTCGTAATCCTTTGCCTTCAAAGACTCCAGCAAGGGAGAATTCATCAGGGATGTCAGGCTCTCGCCCGTGAGAAAATAAATCTCTTTCTGGTCTTCTTTCATTTTCCCAATATAGTCATCCAGGGTAATGTATTTATCCCCTGATTTGGTGGTCTTGTACCTTAAAAGGGCGGCCAGCCGTTCCTTGTTTTCAAAGTCTGTGGGGATACCTGCTTTCAGGGCCTGACCAAACTCTTTAAAGAATTCTTCGTATTTTTCTTTTTCCATACCTTCTAAGGTGCTAAAAATCTGCTTGACCAGGTTTTTTCTGATGTTTCGGACCAGGCGGTCTTCCTGGAGAATCTCACGGCTCACATTTAAATTCAAATCAGGGGCATCCACAACCCCCTGAATAAATCCAAAATATTCAGGCAAAAGCTCTTTGCAGTCATCCATGATAAAAACGCGCTTGCAGTAAAGCTGCATCCCATGCTTTCTTTCCGGCCTGAACAAATCCAGGGGGGCTTTGGAGGGCAGATACATCAGGACATCATATTCAGTCACCCCTTCAAACCGCTTATGAATGGTTTCCAATGGTTTGTCCCAGTTGTGACTGATATGCTTGTAAAATTCTTCATGCTCCTCTGCCGTCACATCCTCTTTTGCCTTTGACCAGATGGCTTTCCTGGAGTTCAGGGTTTCATCTTTTTTAACTTTTCTGAATGTATCGCCAATGGGTTTGCCCTCTGAATTTTTAATGATTTCATTTTCAGGAATGGGCTCACTTTTTTCAACATTCATGATAACCGGATAGGTCACAAAATCAGAATGTTTTTTCACAATATGCTGGATGGTATATTCTTCTGTAAAATCCTGCTCACCTTCTTCAGGGTCTTTAAGGAACAGGGTAATTGTTGTGCCGCGGGTTTCTTTTTCGATTTCCTGAACTGTGTAGGTTCCTTTACCGTCCGATTCCCATCTGACACCCAGGGTCTCGCCCGGTGCCTTTGTATCCAGCTGGACCTTGTCGGCAACAATAAAAGCCGAGTAAAATCCTACACCAAACTGGCCGATCAGTTCCGGTGAAATGGTATTTTCCTTTTTGGAATTTTCAAGGGCTTTCATAAAAGCGGCTGTTCCTGACTGGGCAATGGTTCCGATATTGTCATTGACCTCATCCAGGGTCATTCCAATACCATTATCTAAAATCTGGAAGGTCTTGGCTTCAGAATCCAGGGCAATCCGGATATGGTAATCATTGTCATCGGCAAACAGGTCCGGCTGTGTCTGTTCTTTGAACCTTGCCTTGTCAATGGCATCGGATGCATTTGAAATCAGCTCTCGTACAAATATTTCCCTGTTGGAATACAAGGAATTAATGATCAGGTGCAAGAGCTGCTGCACCTCGGTTTTAAATTTTTTTGTCTTTTTTGTTCCCATGTTCACTCCTGTTTTTCAAATTATTGGTATTAAATATTTTTAATAATAATTGGTGCAAAAACCAAAATGTCAAGGCACATCAGGAGAAGGGGAGGCAAAGATCTTTCTTTTTATATAAGGTTGGGAATATTTCTTGAAAAATCAGCAGCCCTGATATACTTATTCCGTATTCATCATAAATTAAAATAACATTTCTTGATTAATGGTAATGGAGCAGTATTTTTTGAGAAAAAAAGATAAAAATAGCTTTTTCATCAAAACTTTTTTTATAAAAATTGTCATCTGGGTCATCAATAAAATTAATTTTGAAAAAATTGCTCAGAAAATTGCACTTTCAAGTGCAGGCAAAGATATTGCAGCGCACTTTGCCAACCTTCCGAAGAGCTGGGAGGCTGCTGAAAAAATCAGCACCCTTGCCGCAGAACTTAC